>LFRN01000020.1 GCA_001512375.1 Candidatus Methanoculleus thermohydrogenotrophicum
CCCTCATCGACGCCGGTACCGTCAAGAAGCCGACAGAAAAGAAGATCGTCAACCTCATCCAGCGACTGGCAAAGAAGGCAGACCTTGTCACCATCGCCACGGATTATGATACCGAAGGAGAACTGATCGGAAAGGAGGCCTACGACCTCATCCGTGCGGTGAACCCCGAGGTCCCGATAAATCGGGCCAGGTTCTCAGCGATAACCCCGGCAGAGATACGGGCAGCCTTTGAGAACCCAGGCGACCTTGACTTTGCGCTCGCGGCCGCCGGTGAGGCCCGCCAGATGGTCGACCTGATGTGGGGGGCGTCGCTGACCAGGTTCATCAGTCTTGCAGCCAGACGCGGTGGCAGGAACATCCTCTCGGTAGGCCGGGTTCAGAGCCCGACGCTTGCGATGATCGTGGACCGGGAGCGCGAGATCGAGAACTTCGTCCCCCAGACCTACTGGCTGCTCTCGCTCATGACCGAGAAGGATGGCCAGCCGGTGGAGGCACGCCACACCGCCGGCAGGTTCACCGACCACGACGCAGCCCTTGCCGCGGAGGCGGGGACGAAGGAGCCGCTTGTGGTCGTGGACGTAAAGGAGAGGGTGAGGAACGACCGGGCGCCGGCCCCGTTTGACACCACGACCTTCATCGTCGCGGCAGGCCGCCTGGGTTTCTCGGCGGCAAACGCGATGCGGCTGGCTGAAGACCTCTACATGAACGGGTACATCTCCTACCCGAGGACCGACAACACGGTCTACCCGAAGTCCCTGGACCTGAACGCGATCCTGGAAACGCTCCGGGGAGGGGTGTTTGACGCTGATGTTGCCTGGGTGCAGAAAAACCGGCGTCCGACCCCGACGAGAGGCAAGAAGGAGAGCACCGACCA
>LFRN01000228.1 GCA_001512375.1 Candidatus Methanoculleus thermohydrogenotrophicum
CAGAGAGAACTGCCCCGGCACCCACTGCCAGCACAAAGGCTGCGCCTGCGATCAGCAGCGCCGCGACGAGGACGCTGATTCCAAAGAGATGTCTAGGATTCATGGTTCTTTTTCTCCTTTGTGCGTATCCCGGCGGCCGCAGAGCCGCAGCGACTATCATTTCCGGGCGCCGACAACCCCATTGCCTTCCGGGCACGCTGTGGGAGCCGGGACCCTGTCCCTACGGCTGAGCCTCCCGCGGGATATCGCACGCGGCTTCCCCGAGGGGACATCGCGGTTCTTCTTTATACCGTTTCTCGGACAAAGACCGATCCATCCGGGCGTTCGAAGGCCGCGGCCGGGGAAAGGTCGGGTTCACACGGCATCAAGGCGTGGTGCGCCGACGCACGAATCTGATACCAGCCACAGGCTGAGGATGCCAGCAGGCTTGCCCGGGAGTGCGCGCATTCAGGTATTGGGCCGTTCTCTGCCATCACCGGATATCCATTGGGTGGCAGCAGAGGCGGATTGCCGTCAACGCACCTTCTCGACCGTCGCATCGACGACGATCCGCCCGCAGGTTCCGGCGGGGACCGTCTCCCGCACCTCTGTCCGGTAGGTGTCCTCCGCCATCCCGTGGAAGAGGCCGCCCCCGGCTGTCAGCCTGAGGGTGACCCTCAGTTCTCCGGGCGGGCTGATACCCTCGTCAACGAAGATGACCGTTGTGTAATGATCGTCCGCGGTCCTCTCGATCACCGGCGAGAGGTGCTCCTTCGGGAGGCGCCTTGTCCCTTCGATGGTCTCCTCATAGCGCTCGAAGTGAGCCCAGATGTCGGTCAGTGTGTTGTTCCGGTTCTGGAACGCAAGCATCTTTCCATCCTCTGTCTCGACGATGGTCGTCGTCCAGCCATCGAACGTCCGGTTCTCAAACTCGGATGCCGGCATGATCACCTCGCCGTCCTCCACCGGAAGGGGAACGAGGATCGTTGTTATGAGGCCTCCGGTCCGGCCTTCAAGGCCGTCTACCGAGACCTGGTAGCCGACGAGGCCGGGACGGTGCTCATACCAACCGGCCCAGATGCCCATGCCGAGGAAGATCAGGGCGCAGAGAACGATACCGACGATGAACGAGGCCGCGAGCCGGTGGGCCGTCGCTCCCTTCCGGAGCGCAAGGGCGCCCAGGGCCACGGCGGCGATGACGCCGGCAGCGAGCAGGATGTCGGCGGCGAGGGGGAGCGAACTCATGCGGAGGAGCCAGTAGGTCAGGTAGGCCAGCGGGAGGACGACGGCGATGAGCAGGGTCAGGGTGCGGTTTCCAGAGGTCTTCATGGCAATCATCAAAGTATAGGACGTGAATTAAACGGTTCAATAAGCCCCAACATATTTAACAAGCCCCATATTGTAGTGCAACGCCTCCTCTAGGACGTCTTTAGTGTATTCGACTACGGTAGAATCGTTTTTCCAATCGGAATCGTGATTGATTTTGTCATCGACATAGTAGAAATACCCACTTGACAGAGCGGCGAGGTTGCTAGCGCTAGCCTCTGGATCGGTAACCCGATACCACCAGTAACTAGGAGAATCCACAAGTACCTGTTTGAAGTTATGTCCATCCACCATTTCATCTAACACGTAGTCTTGCTCATAGGTCACATGGTTTCCCTGAGCCCAGAGTTGTTGAGTGTGCCAGGGGTTTGCAACGTCGCTCATGAAGTGCATCGCCCAGGACAGTTTTTCGTAACCTTCAGGATCCTCTGGATCTTCACTTAAGAGAACCTTCGCCTGGTTTGCGTAATCCTTCGCCTTTGATCCGGCACCGCCCCACGAATAGTGGGTTGGCATTTGTAGCAGACCCCAATCGTCTGGAACAGCCGATTGCTCATTGAGGATTCTACATTTCCATGAAGATAGACCCATATTCTGCCCAGCAATCTCCGCCAGTAAATTATGTGTACCCACGTCGCTATAATAGCGAACATATCCTGACCAGGAGGGCGTTGGGTTGGAGTTGGAATCGATGTTATAGTAACTGAAAACAATGGGTGCCAACTGAGAAAGAATTATATTCCGTTCAGGTCCGGATAGATCTGAGGACCATATCTGTTCCAGATCGATGAGTAGAGCATCTTTCTCATCCTCCGAAAGATTGCTTGACTCTATCGCCACTATAATGTAATTTCTCTCTTCAAGAGATGGCGTAGGATGCACATCAACAAACTCAGCAGGCTCCGGTTCGACAGGACCGTATCGTTCTTCATTGGTAGATGCACTCACCGCCGGCACGAAGACCGCGCCGATTCCGGAAAGGGATTTTGGTTTCATGGTTTCACATCTCAATGCATGCCCCGAAAGGACCATGGAACCACAACGGCTATCCCTGATGGCAGCCAACAGCCCTATTGGCCCTCCGGGCACGCTGTGGGAGTCCGGGCACTGTCCCTACGAC
>LFRN01000117.1 GCA_001512375.1 Candidatus Methanoculleus thermohydrogenotrophicum
TCCAGCCTTCTTTTCGCATTACCGGGCCGTCACGGAGTTTTATCTGCGATATCCTGATCCGCCGCCCGCCGAAGACATAGGTTTCCCCGACGACGAACTCTTCCTCTCCCTCCACAGTCTGGTAGAGCGGGATGGTCGTGCGCCCGGTATGGACCGACGCCCTCACCACGACCTGCTCGATCCCCCGCGTCCAGAGGGTTGTCACTTCCCTGGCCTCTGCCCGGCGAACCCTCCTCTCCCCGGCCTCGATACCGGTAACCTCGACCCCGATCGCCTCATCCCCACACTCTGCAACGATATGGTCTCCAAGAGTCACAACCTCGTCGACGAGCATCTCCACGTTGCAGACCTGCGACTCAGTCTCCCGGCTCACGATCGTTTTTATGATGAGAATAGGCGGTTCGGGAGGCCGTGGCACCCGGTGGACGTGGCCGCACTCGCTGCACTGCACAACCATTTCGGCAGCCTCCCTGAGAACCTGGTGCTCACACTCCTCCCTACACGCAGGGCAGACGATAGTAATCATTCATTAGCAATAGAATCCCTCTCCTAATTAAGCATGAAGGCGAGGGATATCGTTCGGGCACGGGGGCACCCGCTGGTCCAGGGCACCCACCCGACGACGTTTGAGGTGACAAGGGACGAGACGCTGACACTATCGGGTGACTGTATCATCGGTATCGCCGCAGACAAAGGTGCCGCTGATCTCAACCCCGACCTAAAAGCACTTCTTCGCGACGATCGGGCGGTGCTTACGACCCGCCTTGTTGCCGGCGGCCAGACCGTTGTAGTCAGGTCACGAGGAAGCGCGGCGTTCACCCTGGACCACCCCGCAGACCTTGTCTGGCGGCGAAGCGACTTCATCTCGGACCGGACTGTCGGCATCCATTCTGATCACGTTGCAGCCGCGCTCCCCCGAGAGTTCATCGAGGCCCTCCGGCGGGGGGAGGAACTGGTAATCGAGCTTGAAGTCGAGGTACCGGAGACCTCCTGATCCCGGCAGCCGCCGGAACCGAGGAGTCTGGGACACCTGGAAGGTGAGGCAGTTGTTTACAAACACCA
>LFRN01000001.1 GCA_001512375.1 Candidatus Methanoculleus thermohydrogenotrophicum
GAGGTATGCGTGCTTGAGGGCCTGACCGATGAAAGTAGCCGGTAATTCGATCTCGTGGCCGATAATCGGCAGCAGTCGTCTCAACCGACCGATACGAATAAAACTGCTCGCAAGCAGCCGTCGTGCACAGTGAATTGAAACGTTGTAAGGACAGCAAAACCCCTTCCCATGACAAGCCATCGGTTCGGTTATTACCTGGTGGCAGTTGGCGGGAGGTGTTGCTTCGAGCCTCTTCGAAAAAGAAGGGTAACGCTGTCTCCGGCAATCACGCTCCTTTCGCACTTCTGGCCTCCGCAAACTCCTCGATCAGGGCAGCAACGCGCTCTGCTGCCCCTCCATCAACCTTGTAGAGATATCTCTGGATGAACGCCTCTCTGTTCTGCGCCAGGCAGGTATCATCACGCAGGAGGTGCTCTATGGTCGGCCTGAGGTCTTCGGGGCTATAGACCCCGCAGGCAACACCCTCCTGAACATAATTTACGACGTCGGGCTGACCACCAAGATTCATCACGACCAGCGGTTTCTGGAGCGCAACCGCCTCGATCCCAACCGTTGAATGCAGCAGCAGGACAAGGTCGCTTACGGCGAGTAGCCCCAGCGTGTCTGCATCTTTGCGAACGACGCGAGCATCGATCGAGTATCTCTTCAGATGCTCCTGGATCATTGCATCATAGCGTTTCTGCTCTCCTGGATGCTGCTTAATGATGAGTTGCACATCCTTCATCGATGAGATGCTGTCGAAGACGGTACGGAAGTTGAGTTCATTCTCAGCATCTGAGATGCCGTGACATTGTGTCGTCCATAACACAATCTTCTTCGAAGGGTCAAGATGCCACTCTTCAATCAACCTCGAACGAACCGATTCACGGCTCAGGTCGATCATTCGATCATAGCGCGGTTGACCTGTGACAACGACCGCGTCCTCAGGGTAGCCTCCTGCCCGAGTCAATAGATCCTTATGATACTGGCCGTACACCGCAGTAACGTTGGCCGTGGGCACGAACGGTGATCTACCCGAGCAGTCAGGTGAGATCTCGCCTGACTGATAGATATATCCTTTATGCAGTTCATGGATGACACCGTGCTGGACCGCAACACAGGGGATGTCTCTCTTCTTTGCCGCCGCGACGAGAGCCCGTTCGAAGACGCTGTACTCATTCTCAATGACGACGACCGCAGGCCTGATGTTGTCGAGCATGACCTCCGCCATAGATATGAGTTTTACGAACTCGGCGAAGACGTATTCTGGCCGGTCGTACGCAAAATAATTCTTGAACTTTCTCCGGATCTCCCCGTCCGGATCGTCAGGGTGTTCCAGGAGATCGGCAAGAATCGGATCATTCTCCAGGAGATCATTCCAGACCTCTCTGAAGTGGTGTTTTGCCTCGTTCCTCTCCCTCCCTATCCGGAACCGGAAGAATAAGTTAAACGGAATGTGCAGCACGTCCCAGTGGGTGGTACATTTGCTGATAACAGTCCGTATTGAGGGGATGTAAGGGCATTTCAGCGGGTATGTTGAGACTATCCGGTACTTCCCCCTTTCATTAAGTTTCTGGATGATCGCGTGGAAGAACTGATCAGATAGGATTGGTTCAAACTGATCACC
>LFRN01000246.1 GCA_001512375.1 Candidatus Methanoculleus thermohydrogenotrophicum
GGGGCCCGCCCCTCCCCGCATTCCGCAGGAAGCAAAACCCGGTTCCAGTCCGATGACCTGCCAAAACCCGGATAAATGGCAGAATTCCTGAAAACGAAGTTATTTTGCCCCGGGACGTACCCGACCCCGGGAGCAGCCCGGCCGCGCATATGTTTATGATGGTTTTCTTGGGTGTTCACGCCTGAACTGGGATATGAACGGAGAAAAAAGGGATCGGCGCGCCTGCTCTATCTTACCTTCCTGGGTGCTCCCCAAAAATCACCTATATTCTGCGTGGTCTCTAAACCGGTGTCAAAAACGCTGTTCATTGATTCTCGGTGTTTAACGGCAGAAATTAACTTATATTAATGGTAATCGCTTTAAACGAGGCTATTTTCTTCTCCCAGGACGATCAATTCGAAACATATTAATAGCCATCTCAAATTACTCATTAATTAGACCTATACAATCAGATTATTCGAAGGTATAGGTAGGACGTTAAGAGAGGTGTATGAAAAAATGGTGTTCCATCCTCCAGTTGCTATAGTAGCAAAAGCAGGAGATACCGGGAAGTACAAGGTCGGACTGCCGGCGTGGAACATGGTGCTTCGTGGTATCATGTCGGGAGCCTACATCGCAATGGGCGGTGCGCTTGCAACGGTCTGTTCGACCGGCATTCTTGCATCTGACGCTGCGCTGCAGTTCGGTACGGCAGGTCCCGGTTTTGCTCAGTTCATGCTGGGTGCTGTCTTCCCTGTGGGGCTGATCATCACGGTCATGACCGGTGCAGAACTCTTCACCGGTGACGCGATGCTCGCCCCTATGGCAGCGTTCATTCACAAGGTCAGCTGGGCCGGCGTGCTCAATCTCTGGCTCTGGGTGTACATCGGTAACTTCATCGGGTCGGTAATCTTTGCGTACATCATGGCATACGGCCCGTGTGTCAGCTTCAATGCGGCAGGTACCGCGACGCTCACCGCGTTTGGTATAAGGGCGATCGGCATAGCGGCAGCAAAGACGAGTTATGCCGGAACTATGGGATTGTGGTCAGTCTTCCTCAAGGGTATTGGCTGTAACTGGCTTGTCAACCTCGCTATCCTGCTCGGTATCTGTGCTGATGATGCGATAGGAAAGATCGTCGGTATCTGGTTCCCGATCTTCGCGTTCGTTGCCACCGGTTTCGAGCACAGCGTTGCGAACATGTACTTCATCCCCACAGGCATCTTCTGTACCGGCCTTGACCCCACAAGGGCAGTCGATTCGGTTAACTGGATAACCATGTGGACCAGCAACCTGATTCCAGTCACGATTGGTAACATCGTCGGCGGTATGCTCTTTGTTGGTGTTCTTTACTGGGTCGCGTTCAGGAAGGAGATTGAGGCCCTGAAGTAAACCAGGTAAACGATGCAGATCGGAGATATTAAAGTGAGGGTAACGGCCGTTGTACTGGCCGTTTTCCTCTTTTTTATGGCCCTGATCGCGGTGTACGTCCTCACCACGGGGGACGTGGGTGTGTTGATCTGGGCGGTTCCTTCGGCCGTCATGCTGATCCTTATACCGCTGGCGCTTAACTACATGAGCCAGAAGCAGTATGCATCACTGGTGCCGGTCTACGAAGCAGAAGCAAAACCCACCCGTATCCGGGCGATCAACCTGAACATGCTCGGCCAGCCGGTGCGCGTGAAGGGAGTCGTCGAGCGGGTTTATTTTAAGTTCCTCAATCGGCCGCAGTACCTCGTCGCCGATCGGACAGGTGAGATATCAGTCAAGATGTTCACCTCACCTGCGGAAGATGTGCACGAAGGGGATATGGTCGAGGTCCTTGGAACCATCGTCAAACGCTACATCCTGACCGGGGATGCGGTCATCAACTGTGTCTCCATCCGGAAAGTAGAGAATGTTCAGCAATCCTGACGCCTTCGGGCGCCAAAGAGTTTATAGTGAAGAGACGGTTGACCGGGGATGTGGGATCCTGTCACCATCTCTCATCAAAATGTTGTCTCAAGCCCCTCTTCTATCGGTCTTGTTCCTGGCCTTCTATTCAGTTCTTCAATATACTCCTCAAAGAGATGGATCCGGGTGCTCACGGGGAACGGTATCTTGAGGGTGCTGATAACCGCTTCTCCGGGCTCGAGCGTCTGGATCTCGGTATCCAGGCGCGAGAGATCCTGTTTTGCGCTGCTTGCTATGATGTCGCGGTCGCCCCGGTCTGAGAGTCCCATCACGACGAAGGTGTTCAACTGTGCAAGAACCCGGGCGTCGATGTTCCTGGGCTGCTGGGTGACGACGCAGAGACCCACGCCAAACTTCCTCCCCTCCATCGCGGCTTCCCGGAAGACCCTGGTACTCCCTGGACCAGACCCCAGCACCCGCTGGGCCTCCTCGATGGTGATCAGCACCTGCTTCTGCTCCTCTGCGTCCCTGGCATCCTCACCCTGGTGATTCTGCATGATCTTACGGGTTATGATCGAGAGGATGAAGAGTTCGCTCTGCTCGCTCATCCCCGGGATATCGATCAGGACGACCTTGTTTTCGTGGAGCGCCTTGATGATATCAGGGATCGACGAGCCGCTCGACCGGAGGAATCGCCGGTTTCGGTTGAGCATTCCCTTGATACGCCGCTGCATCACCGAGAGCGTGCTTGGTGAGAAGTTCTTCAGATCCCTGGCAATTCCCGGGTACCTGCCGGTGTAGGTGTCGGCATCGAAGGTTGCAAAGTCGGTATTCTGGAAGAAGTCGATCACGGCAGAACCGGGTGTGCTCTCGAGCATCTCCACGACCTCGCGCTGAGGCTGGGAGTGCTCATAGAGCAGGAGGAGGTCGGGAGCCCTGAAGTCGTCAAAGTCCAGGTAGAGCCGATTAAGGTGGTATTTTCTCCTGAACCCCTCCGACTGGGTGGTAAAGACCGCAAGGCCGTCCCGGGCGGTCTGATAATGCAGGAGTCCCTGGGTAGCCGTGCCGCTTGACGACCGGCCCCCTGCCACGTATTCGCCGTGCGGATCCACGATGAGGAGCCCAAACGCCCTGGCCTGCATGCAGGAGGCGCAGAAGACCTTCATGAAGTTGCTCTTCCCCATGCCGGTTGTGGCAAAGACCCCCATATGCTGCCGCATCACCGCCGCATGGAGCGCCACCCTCACGTCCTTGAGCACACCCTGGCCGGTCTTCATCACGCCCACCTCGATCTCACCCATCACCTGCCGCAGGAATGCAAAATCTTCGGCCTGTGGCTGCTCCACGCGCGAAAACTTTGTAGGAATCGTCCGGGGTTTCCGGAAGACACCGTCTTTCCCCACGTACCCGAGCGGGAGCGCCTCCACAAGGATGAAGACGTCCTCCCCGATATCGTAGAAGTGTTCGGTGTGCGGGCGGGTGTCCCACTTTGGATCTGAGAAGTTACAGCCGTGGAGGAGGTCGCTCACCTTTGCAAAGAACGTCAGCCCCTTGACATGGTCTGTGATCTTTAGCACGTCTCCGAGATAGAGTTCTGCGTCATGGGGAACAGCAAACCGGTAACTAAGTACCCGGTCCCCGATCAGGCGGTACTTTGAGGCGTCGTCTTCATCAATATCGATCAAACTCATCATGGTAGTCACCAAAGATGTCGGTGTAGTCGGCAAGGCTCATGCCAAGCAGATCCATGGCCCTGACGAGGTCCTGGCGGACCTGCTCGACTGCATCGATCCCGATCCTGGCGGTGAGGTGGGCGTCCATGAGCGGGTAGGGGTAACCCGTAACCCTGCCGTCATCGGCGAAGTGGGCAAGCGCGGAGAAGACCCGTTCGGCCATCTCAGCGCTGTAGTACTTGGGGATCTCCACCTTGAACGCTCTCTGCGCACGGCGGTGCAACCGCGCGACGTACTGCGCGCCCCGCTGCTTCCAGCGATGCATCTCCTGGCGGTCGATCAGATCGTCGACGGCGGAGACACAGAGGTACCAGGGCTCAGGGACACCGAGGTCGCGGGCAAGCCCTTCTGCCGCCGGGACGATCGGGTGCCCCCCGCCCCAGGTGAGCGACGTCCGTTTCGTCACCGCGGCGATGAGCACTCCCCGGAGGTTACAGAGGTTCAGGAGGTTCTCGATGACCTCGTCGTGGCTTGCATGACGGACCTGGAGCGTGCCATCAAGCACGATGAGGTCCCCGGTCTCGAGTTCCGCGGCCATCTCCGTTGCTGCCCAGTACTCGAGGGTGTCCCGTATGACGGCAGCGTTCCGGATCGGGTCGTCGTGGTCGAGGCGCACCTTCGGAGGGCGATGGAAGCAGTCGCGGAAGAGTGCGTCAAAGTCTTCGTTCCCGGCCCCGGGGTTGACAGTGACCAGCTGCAGGGGTGTTATCCTGCGGCAGACGGGCGCTCCGCCAGCATACGCGCTGACCGATGCCCGGACAGCGGCGACGGCAAAACTGCCGGCATCGAGGATGATGGCGTTGCTCCCGTCTACTGCGCAGACGGCACCGTCAAACGATGGGCGGCAGTGCCGGTAGGATGCCGCGTCAAACCCGCTGCACGCAGAGAACCGCTCAACGAGATCCCCCGGGGCGCACTCCCGGATCTTTCCCGCGACCCGCCGGATCGCGTCCTGGTAGAGAGTTTTCCGGTCCATCGCTCAAAGCTCCCTGACCATGCTCGCCCCATCAGCACCCATCTCGACCATGAGCGTTGTCGAGAACTCGTCCTGGACCTCGGTGATATGCGATATCAGGAGGATCTGGGGAAAGTGAGCCTCCTGGGTCCTGAGCGCCCGGAGAAGGTTGCTCCGCCGCTCTTCATCCTGGCTCCCGAAGATCTCGTCAAATATCAGGAACGTGGAGTCATGCACCTCGTTTACCTCGGCAAGGAACCGGGAGAGAGCGATCCTGAGAGCGATGGCGATGTCGTCCTGTTCCCCGCCACTGAACCGGTCAGCCGGGTAGTCGTCCCCCATATCATGGACGAGAACGGTGAAGTCGTCATCCAGCATCACCGTCCCATACCGTCCATCAGTGATCTCGGCAAGCACCCTCCCTGCCTCCTCCTCGATCCTGTCCCTGACCACCTGCAGGAGGTAGTCGGTATAGTCCCTGATGAGCGATCGGGTCAGTTTCAGGCGCCCGATCTCCTCGTGGAGTGACTTCTGCTGCCGGGTGAGGTCGTCGGCCCGGGAGAGCCTTGCGGTCTCCTCCTCGATATCAGCCTTCAGGCCGCCTATCCGGGCTGCGATCGCGTACCTCCGCTCCCGCACCACCGCAAGGTCCTGTTCAAGCCTGGCGAGCGTCTCCTCTGCCGCCGCGATCTCTCGCTCATCATAGCTAAGGTCGGCGATAGCCCTCCTCGCGCGGAGCAGTTCGGCCTCCCGTCCCGCAAGGAGTTCTCGCTTCGCTTCCAGCGCCTTCAGCATCCTCGGGACTTCCTCGAGGCGGACGCGGAGTTCGAGCATCTTCCGGTGCGCTTCCTCGGCGCGGCTGCATTCCTCGGTGAGACGCGCAAACCGGTCCGGATCAAACGAGAGGTCCCGCTGCTCTCTTTCGATGGCCTGCAGCCTCTCTCGAAGCCCTTTGATCCGTTCGAGGATCGATTCCCGCTCCTCCTCCAGCGTTGGTCTCCGTGAGAGCCGCGCCCTGGCCTCGGTGTATGCGCGGTAGGACGCCTCAAGCGCCTGTGCTTCGGCCTCCAGGCGTTGCAGGACCTCCGGGTCGAACCCGAGTCCGGCGATCTTCCCCTCCACCTCCTCTTTCCGGGCGAGGTAGCGCTCGACCTCGGCGATGAGCCGCCGTCGCTCCTTCAGGAGGGTGGGGAGGCGGCTGCACTCGCCGCGGAGGGTATCGGCCGCCGCCCGATTCTCTGCAAGACCACGGATTCGTTCCCTGAGGGCTTCGTGCGCCACCGGGTCGTATACCTCTACGCCGAGCGCCTTCATCGCGGCACGGTGCTCTCCGGCCTCGGCCTGCCACCGCCGCATCGCGTCGGCGCTCTGCCTGTAGCGGGAGGAATAAAGCGCATGCTGCTCTTTTGTGCGCTGAAGGGCGGTACGCCGCTGCAGGAGATCCTGCAGCCTGGTGGTTACCTCCTGGTGATCAGCGGTTGCTCTCGCATGCTCCTGTTCGAGGCGTGTGAGCGTCTCCTGCATCGACGCCGCGGCCGCAGCAAGGTCATCGAGCAGCTCTTCGTAGTGCTCCCCGAGGTCCTGGTGACACATCGGGCAGGACCCGTCTGGACCTGCTTTGAGGATCTCTGCCTGATGTTCGGCCAGCTTCCGGATCTCTTCGCGGATCGCCTGCTGGCGTGTGGCACAGACGCTGATACGTGACGTCAGGTAGTCCCTCCGGCTCTCAGCCGACTCGATCTCCTCCTCGACGACGTCCATCCCGGCGAGCTGCCTGGCAAGCCTGGCGATCTCGCTCTCGAGCAGGTCCATCTCGTCTGATGCAGCGCGAGCCTCCCGCAGGCACCGTTCCTCCTCTCTGGCGTACCCGGCAGCCGAGAGGAGCACCTCTTCACGGGCACGGAGGGCGTCATACTCGCCGACCTCAGCCTCGAGCGCCGCAAGGCGCCGGGCCTTCTCCTCGATCACCTTGATCTCGGTGCGGTTCTCCCGGACACGCCGTTCGGTCTGAACGAACCGCTCATCCATGCGGGCGAGTTCTTCGCGGAGGGCATCGTACTCGGGCTGGAGCGCTTTCATCGCCGCAATACGGTCACGGAGCGTCTGCCACTCCCTGACCTTCCGGGCAAGGCCGGTGACAGTCTTCTCGTCCTCAGCAAGTGCGGCGAGTTCAGTCTCGATCTTCGTACGGCGCTCGCAGTACTCACGCACCTGCTCTCTTGCTGTGCTCGCCTCAAGAGCCAAGCGGTCGGCCCGGACCTTCTCCTCGGTCATCGTGGCGACCTCCCTCTTCAGGGATTCGTAGCGGTCAGCGAGGGGGGAGAGGGCTTCGAAGTCGCCCTGCAGTTTTGTACGTTCCGCGATCTCCGCTTCTCCCTCACGGCATTCGTTGCGGAGTCGCTCGACCTCAGCGATCAGCACTTCCTCCTCCTTTACGAGGCGCAGGTAGCGCTCACGCACCAGGAGCAGGCGGTCACGCTCCTCCCGGGCACGCTCGAGCATCTCCCTGACGCTCTTCTCCGTGGCCTCGCTCCTCTCTGCCTCCTCCTCTGCACCGGCGAGATCATCCCTGAGTGCCAGGATATGATCGCGAACACCGTCTGCGTTCAACTCCTGGAGCCTTCCAGAGATCTCGCGGTAACTCCCTTCCCGGGCATCGATGACCTCCTTCAGCGCTTCCATGCTGTCTTTCTTGAGGTAATCGATGCCCAGCACCTGCATGAACCAGTCTTTCCGGGACCCGGCCCTGCTCTCGATCAGGGTGAGGAGCTCCTTCTGCCCGGCGTAGATGGTGTTTCGGAAGTCACCCGGACCCATGCCTACGACCCGCTGTACCTCCTGTCCTACTTTCTGGACGCTGCTTGCGAGGAGTCTCTGGTTCAGGTAGAGGTTTGCCTCATGGAGGGTGGATGAGGGGCGGCGCTTGAATTTACGGACGACGGCATACTCGTTGCCGCCGGCCAGGAAGTCCAGTCGGACCTCGCAGACGTCCTGCGGGCCGGCAAAGGAACTGACGATGTAATCCCCGTCAAGCCCGGTCCCCTGGAGTCCGTAGAGGGCGAAGAGGATGGCGGCGACGATGCTGCTCTTACCGGTCCCGTTGTTCCCGACGATCCCGGTGATGCCATCCTGGAAGATGATCTCCTGGTCCCGGAACCTCTTGAAGTTCCGCATCCGCAGTTTATTCAGCAGCATTCTCTCCCTCTTTGTGACGTGTGATGACCGATCGGAGGACCCAGGTTCCAGCCTTCTTCACGTACTCCTCATCGTCGGGGGCAAGGTGTTCCCTCTCTACGAAACGCTCAAACTCGGTGATGTAGTCCACACCGACGAGTGACTCTTCCCGGAAGATCTGGGTGGTGTCGTCGACGGCTACCACCCGCAGTTTGAGGTCAAGCATCCGGCTCCGCGCATCCGAGAGAGCCTTCTGGTCGAGCGCCCTGAGGGTTTCACGGCGTATTCCGTCGAGCGTGATCTGGCAGATCGCCTGGAAGGTTGCCCCTCCGGCATCGTCGATCGCCGCGAGGACGGCGTCCACGACCTCCCGGGCCGAGAGCCCGTCGCAGTTGACCCTTCCTAGGCTGATCATGGGGGTGTGCGGGAGTTCGATCCTCTCGACATCCCCGGTTGCCAGGTCCACGAAAAGGCCCCCTTTGGTCTCCGTGATCTCCCCGTAGTTGCAGTACTCGAGCGACCCGCTGTACCAGGCGTTGTCTGCGACCTGCACCTGACCGTGGAAGTGTCCGAGCGCGATGTAGTCAAATCGGTCTGAGATGATGGTCGCATCCAGTTCGTGCTCAGCAACAGTATGCAGACGCTTCTCTGAGAGACCGCTTGCAAGACCATGGGTGACGAGCACGTTTGTGCCGGGCGAGAGCTCGATTCCTTCAAACGCAGCCCGGTATCCTTCGGGCTGAAGCATATTTGGTATGAGGTGAAAGACAGTATCCCCCAGTTCAACCCGCCGGTAGCGGTTGTGGTGGGCGACATAGAGGTCGCCTGCGCGGTAGCCTCCCCGCTCGAGGACCTCGAACGGCGACGCTGTGTACCGGGTCTTGGCCATGCTGTGGTTGCCTGCGATCACGATCATCGGGATCCCGGCCTCCTGCAGGAGGCAGAGGGCGTCGAGCGCGGTCGTGTAGGCGCGGGTCTTTGGTTTGACCTGATGGAAGAGGTCGCCCGCATGGACGAGCGCATCCGGACGCATCTCAATGATCCGGTCGATGGCAGCCAGAAAGTTATCATAGATGAGCTGCTCGCGCAGGTTCATTCCGGTCTCCGGGTCGACCCGGTTAAATGCCGATAATCCCAGGTGCGTGTCTGCCACATGAACGATCTTCATAGTCTACTGTAGTCTCGCTTAGCCGTTCGCAAGCCCCAACCTTCAGGTGGGGTAGTTTACTCTCAAGTTCTCCCCATGCCTCGCGCACATGAATACCTGCTCCACGCGGCGCGAAAGTGTCTGGCACCGGGGCGGTGCCTATAATACGCTTAATCTAATATATCCTCACCGATATTTGTATGGTGATCTCGTGTCGAAAAGGGCCGTAGATGCAGTTTTTCAGGCGTTATTCATCCTCACCGACCTCAGGTTCCTGCTGCGTGAGACCGCTCCGCAGCACGACCTGGATGAAACACAGCGAAAACGCGCCGCAACCTCCATTCAGAAGGTGAAGCGGCAGATAGCGATCATCGAGGAGGAGTTGACACGATGAAGTGCGCACCCGGTATCGAGGCTCGCGATGTCGAGGAGATGTATATCAACATCGATCCCATCCAGGCAGGCGGGCGGCTCACCGCCGACGCCATGAAGGCAGCGATCGCGTATGGCGACGGCTACTCGGTCTGCGACAACTGTTTGAAACCCTTCAGGCTTGACTACATCCAGAATCCCCCAATCGCCCAATTCCACGAAGAACTTGCTGAGTGGCTGAATATGGATACGGTGCGAGTAGTTCCTGGAGCCCGCCGGGGGTTCCAGGCAGTCGCAAGCACCTATGTGGAGAAGGGCGATCCTGTCATTGTCACGTCGCTTGCCCACTACACCGAGTTTATGGCGGTTGAGGCAGCCGGCGGGGTCCCCAGGGAGATCCCGAAAGACGCAACGAACCACATCACCCCGGACGCCGCCGCTGAGAAGATCGAGGCGGTGATCCGGGAGTTTTCGCGAACGCCACCCCTGCTCTTCGTCGACCACGTCGATTACCAGTACGGGAACGTCCACGACGTCGCCGGGGTCGTGAAGGTCGCTCACCAGTATGATATCCCCGTCCTCGTCAACGGAGCCTACTCGGTCGGGGTCATGCCGGTCGACGGAAAGGCGCTCGGTGCTGACTTTGTGGTCGGATCAGGGCACAAGAGTATGGCTGCCCCGGCGCCGTCAGGCCTTCTTGCGACGACAGATGAGCACGCGGAGCAGGTTTTCCGAACGACGGAGGCAAAAGGGGATGTGACTGGCCGGACGTTCGGGATGAAAGAAGTGGAGATGATGGGGTGCACCCTTATGGGCGTCACCGTCGTCGGCATGATGTCCTCGTTCCCCCATGTCAGGGAGAGGGTGCGGAACTGGGAGACAGAGGTGGCGCACTCACAGGAGGTCACAGAGGCCCTCCTCTCCATCGAGGGGACGAAGGTGCTCTCAGACTACCCGCGCCGGCACACCCTGACCAGGGTGGATACCCGTGGTTCCTTTGACACGGTGGCACGGGAGCATAAGAAACGCGGTTACTTCCTCTCGAGCGAACTGAAGAGACGGGGCATCACCGGCGTCATCCCTGGCTCCACCAGGGTCTGGAAGTTCAACACCTTCGGGCTGACTGCAAAGCAGATCAGGCACGTCGGGGAGTCGTTTGTTGAGATTGCACGGGAGAACGGACTGAATATTCTCTGAAGGCCAGACGGAACTTTTTTGCACGGAGGGGTCGTGGTTCTCACGAACCCCTCGCATGAGGCTCGTGGCAATAAACGGTCTTTCTTGAGCTTGACCCCGGGCACTGGACCTTTGTGGAGATCACGTCTGGGGCAGAGTTTGAGGAACAGGCGACCCCCTCCCCCGGAAAACGATCCCTGGAACCTCCCACCCCGCCCGGCCTTCTCCTCTGCCCCGAGGGGCGTGGACAGCAGCGCATGTGATATCCAGGACGAAGCACACCTCTCGGAGCGAACCGGTCGGGCTCTCCATCGCGTGCTCTCTTGAAGAGTGGAGGACTCAAAACCAGAAGTACCCCCGGTAGCCCTTCGTCGATTGGATTTTATCCCCGCGAATCTTCATACCTGATACATATTAGCGCATATGGCGGCGAGCCCCCGAAAGGAGGCTATTTTCCCGGACGCGATGTCCACCGAAGATCCGCGGGTGCGACTACCAGACGCCCGGAGTCTGCAGTTACGCGAACCGGGTACGAGCCCGGGGCAGGCCACAGATATACCGGGCCAGAGAGATCTGCAACCCGGGAACTCTCCTCACCCGACCTCTTCGACCACCCCGTTCTTTGCGCGGTACCGCCGCACCGTCCCGGCCGTCCGCACCGCAAGGTCGTCCACACCAAGTTCCTCCTCGATCTTTGCTATCGTCGCCGCTGGTGCTGCTGTCGAGGGATGGCGGGGGGCGACCGTGCACCCGACATCCCCCGGCTGGGCCTCAAACGTCCCGATGGCCCGCGCGCGCTCGATGATCTCCTCCTTGTCAAACCCGATGAGCGGCCGGAGCACCGGGACGGTCGCGGCCGGGGCGACCACTGCCAGGTTTGCCAGGGTCTGGGATGCCACCTGTCCCAGGCTGTCGCCGTTGACGAGCGCGCAGGCGCCCCGCTCTTTGGCAAGGATGCTTGCCACCCTGAGCATGAAACGCTTACAGAGGATGCACCGGTAGCGCGGTTCCTTAAACGCTGTTATTACCTCAAAAAACGGCTCCATATCTGCGATGAGGAGGTCGAGGGGGTGCCCCGGTATCCAGCGGGAGAGCCGGGCATGGTTCTGCAGGGCGGTCTTCTCAGAGTCCGCCCCGCCGAATCGTCCGCTCCGCATATGAACATGCACCATCAGGCAACCCCGGCGCATCATTAGCCACGACGCAACGGGCGAGTCGATGCCCTCCGAGAGCAGGGTCACCACTTCTCCCTGTGTCCCGTACGGGAGCCCGCCCGGCCCGCTGATCTTCTCGTCATAGACGAGCCCGCCGAACTCCCGGGCCTCCACGAAGATCTCGTAGTCAGGTGTCGTCAGGTTCACCGTTGCCTCCGGGATCCGGTCGAGGACGGCCGACCCGACCGCAGCCGCGAGTTCCTGGCTGTTGAACCCCGCGACGCCTGTTCGGCGTGCCCTGACCGCAAACGACATCCCGGGCTGGAGACGGCGCTCTGCACGCTCTATAGCAGCGGCCACAATCCCGGGGATATCGGCGGTGGTCATTGTGCAGACGCTGACGCTCACCACCCCGAAGGTCCCGGCGGCGATTTTGGCGATACGCCTGGGTTTGTCGCCAAAGATCAGGATCCGTCCCCGTGGGGTTTCGATACGGTGGGAGAGCCCTTCAGCCTCCAGGGCAAGCCTGATGTTTTGGGTCATTGTCGATATGAACCGCCGCTTCACCGGCTCGCTCTTGAGGAAGATCTCGCCGTACCTGACCATCACCGCTTCCACGAATCCGCACCTCCCTCTTTGTAGCCCCCGGGCGCGATTGCCACATCCTCAAATCCGAGACCCTTCACCGCACCGAGCAGTCGCTCCAGTCTCCTGCGGTACGCGGGGTCAGCCTCGATGATGGCCCGGCGACCGCTGCACCGGACCCGTAGAGTCCCGGGAATCTCCTGCGCGAGGAGGGCCTCGGCGGCCCCCACCAGCGCGAGGCACTCGCGGGTGACTGGCTCACCGGTGGGGATGCGGGTCGCAAGGCATGCCGACGGCGGCCGGACGGCCACCCCGAGGTCCGCCGCAAGAGCCTCGATGTCTACCTTCCCCATACCACACTCGGCAAACGGGCTCCTGATACCAAGTTCTTGGAGCGCCCGCATCCCGGGCCGCATCTCGGGACTGTCACCAGTGTGAGTCCCGTCGACGACCGTCCGGCACCCCTGCCGCTCTGCCTCAGCGACGACCGCCTCCATCATCGCTCGTTTGCAGACGTAGCACCGTTCCGGCAGGTTCTCGCGGATCGCGGGAATCTTGAGCATATCGAGCGGTATTATGACGTGCGGGACGCCCTGGCGGTTCGCGAGTTCCCGCGCCGCCGCGAGTTCTCCCGCGGGGGCCAGACCGGTATCGACGCTGATTGCGATCGCCGGGATAGCGTGCCGCGCGGCGTAGGCCAGCAGGACCGAACTGTCCGTTCCTCCGGAGAGCGCGATCGCGATGGGCTCGTAGGATTTCAGGACTGCGTCAAGACCGCAAACTCTTGCCATCTGCTCAAGTTATGCTCGTTTGTCCTAGATGAATCTTCGCGGATCGTGGCAATTCCGGGTTTCTGCACGAAGAGCAAATGGTTTTTAAAAGAGGCACTCCGAATGTGTACTGATATGGCGAAGAAAACGAAAGCCAAACAGGCGGAGTCCATGAAGCTCTTCTATATTTTTTACAACCAGGAGCGCTGGGACAACTGGGTAACGACACTGGAGGGTGCTAACTTTGAGCCCGCTGAAGGCGAAGAGGTCTCCGAAGGGGAGCTGATGCTCTACGCCTTCGCCGAGGATATCACTCTATCGGTCTTAAAGATCATGCGTCTCTACCAGAACGGCCGGCTTACAAAGGAGGAGGCCACCAAGAAGCTCGACGACGTTGAGCTGATCGTGATGACCGGGCTTCCAGAGGGTGAACTTGAGGATATCATCGGGTCGCTCCAGCTCTCCCTGCTGGTGCTCTTCACCGCCTGCAGGAGGTACCTCGAGGGCGGGTTTGAGAAGGATATCAAGACGCTCGTGAAGAAAGGCCGCGCCCTCGATGAGGATGAACTCGAGGAAGCACTTGAGGTTGCGGCGAATATCGGCGCTGCCGTGATCGACGGCGCCACCTGCTGCGCGAAGTACATCAAGGATGATATGGAGAACCCCAGTCTCTTCGAAGAATGGCTCATCGAGATCGAGACCATGAGCAACGCCATGAAGTCGCTTGCGAAGTTCGACGAGGTGCCCGGGGAATCGGTGTGATCGCGGATAAGGCCCGGTTTCGGGCGGCACGGAGGCTGGAGCGGGCGGCAGGGTTCCGGCTCCCTGACCACGCTTTCTCAGGCGCGTTTCTCGAGTCGGTGGAACGGGCGATCAACTTTGAGGGGCTTGACCGCCGGACGCGTGAGCAGCTCCTGGCTTTTTTCCGTGACTTCATGGACTGCAAGTGTAAGAGCGCCCCCTTCTGCGGGTGCCCGGAGCGGAAGTTCACCCTCACTATCATCGAGTTCCGCGAGATGGGGCTCGATCACCGCCAGATCAGCGCCTACCTCCTTGACGAATACGGGATCGATCTCTACCCCGCCGACATTCTGAGTTTCCTTGAGGATTCCGTTCACATGCTTGAGGCAATACGGGACATCGCCGAGCTGCAGGGGCGCGAGAAACTGGCAGAGAACGCCATCGAGCACATCAAAAAGATCGAGCAGTAGGGCTGGCTCTTGTTTCTCCGGCAATTGTCCGGGCTCTGTTGATGCTCAAGCCCATGGGATTCCGCATCATGGGGCGACGTTGTACCCCTCCACCTCCCCGGACAAACCGCTCCCTTATACCCTTTTCGACAGTTTTGCCTCCGGGATTTCTCGTGGAACCTGAGCAGGGGAGGGTTGAGTGGATGCAGATCGTCTCGGAGCCACATCCATCGAGGAGTCGCTCCAAAGCCTTCCTTACGTACCTGCTTCCACGGTACTTGTCCAGGGTGAAGATGCAGTCCGTCTCAAGGCCGCCCGCGTGCCGTTGACAGGGAGACCAAAGATCCTCTCCCGGTCGGGTTTGTCTTCTGGTCGCGGTAGCGGGTCCAGACCTTCTCTGCACGCGGAAACTCTTCATGTCTCAGTTCGCCGACTTCTTTTCTCATCGTCTTCCTCGCGAGCAACTACTGCTGTAAGTCGTCTTAATTTTGGGGTTTTGGTGCGTGAGGTTACGGTGCACGTGAAAGAATGGCTCCACTACGGATAGACGCATCTGCCCGTTTCGGCTGAGCAGGTAAGGGGCCCCAGTCGCTTCCAGATTGGGAGAAGGGCCCTGGACGGTGAAGCCATGTATCAACCATCAGAGCCCTTCCGGCCATGGAATCCCGAGTTTCTGTGTCAGATCTTTCAGCTCATCGTGGATGTCCTGGTCTATTTTGAGGAGGATCAGGATATAGACCAGCCCGCCGAGCCCGACCGTCCCAAGAACGAGGAAGACGTTCGAGAGCGGGATGGCGAACGAACAGGCCATGACGACGGCTGCCATGATAAACGCAGCAAGGACGATGTGGCCCACGGCCCGGAGCTCTATCCGAACCCTGATGCACCGGGAGAGGGCGCGGTGGGCGAGCGCCGCGTTCAGCACCATGGTGGCAAGCGTTGCCGCCGACGCCCCGACGATACCATACTCCGGGATGAGGAGGATGTTCAGCACCACATTGGCCGTGACCGCGATCGCCGTTACCCGAAACGAGTCTCTCGGTCGGTCGAGAGCATTCAAGCACATTGTCTGGAGGTACATGAAGACATGGACCACCTGGACGGGCAGGAGGATTGCGAGAGCCGCCGCACCAGCGGTGGCCGACGCCCCGTAGAAGAAGTAGAGGAGACGTTCGCCGAGGATCCAGCCTCCGGCAAGGACGGGAACCGCGAGCAGAAGGGAGTAGGTGAAGGCGCGGGCAAGCGCCCCCTCCACCGAGACCAGGTCACGTTGCCTCCCCCAGTAACTGATCTTTGGGTAGAGGGTGGTATGAAGCGCCAGGGTTACGAATGTGGCAATCGATGTGAGCTGGAGCGCCACCCGGTAGATACCGACGTCGGTGTCGGTCATGAAGTAGCCGATCAGGATGGTATCAGCATATGAGAAGACCAGGTAGCCGCTTGCGCTGAGGAAGATCCAGAAGGAGAAGGCAAAGAGACTGGAGATGTGAGACCTGCGGAATGGAGCGGGCGCGAGGTCGAGGAAACGCAGGTTGAAGAACCCTGCGGCAAGAATCCCGGCGACGAACCCTCCGGCGAGCCCCGCAAGACCGTAGCCCAGGATGACTGCGACGACCTGGATACTTATTCGAACCAGGTTGTTGATCAGCCCGCTGATCTGGTTGACGCCGACCTTCCCTCTGCCGTAGACCCCGTTTGCGGTGATGCTCGAAAAGACGCTGACGACCAGCGCAAGGACCAGCCAGGGGAAGACACCTGATGAGGTGAGATCGGTGAGATAGGGGCGCGCTATGAAGAGAAAGCCCACCGAGACGGCCATCAGCATCACCCTGAGGACGATAAACGCGGAGAAGTACGCCCCCTGGTCCACTCCCTCGCTGATCCGTTTTACGGCGGCGCTTCCGAATCCGCCATCCCCGAGCAGGTTGAATATGCTGAAGTAGGCAACAAAGAGGTAGTACGCCCCAAGTATCGAGAGGCCGACGGTATGGGCGAAGTACATCGTGGAGAGAAACCCGACTGCAGTGAGCCCGATCGTCGAGACGAGGCTGATGAGGCTCTGCCGCTGGATCGGGTTGATCCTCATGATCCGCTCAAGATACCTGGAGGGGCGAAACACAGCAAGTGTTTCGCAGCGCGATGCCTTATTGCTTGTTAACTACCACCCGGCCGGCGGAGGCGCAAAACCACTGTTCAGCGGGGGGTCCCCCCGGCCCAGAACAAGAGTCACGATAACGTCATAGCGGAGCGGTGCTAACGTATAGTACCATTATCCAGCGCTCAAATCTGAGCGCACATGACTATACCATCGGCGGTGAAATCTTGGACGTAGGGGTGATTGGTGTCGGAATGATGGGCAGGAACCATGCCCGTGTGTACTCAGAACTGAAAGCGGTGGACTCGCTCTACCTGTATGACCTCAATGAGGAGGCGGCCCGCGACCTTGCCAGAGCCTTCGGGGCAACGGTCTCTCCGACCGCTGAAGACCTGCTTCGTTGTGTGGACGCGGTGAGTGTCTGTGTCCCGACGCCCTACCACTCCGGGGTTGCGGAGACGGTCCTCGATGCCGGGGTCGCGCTTCTCATCGAGAAGCCCATCTGCGCAACGGTCGAGGAGAGCAGACGGCTTATCAAGAAGATCCCCGACGGTCTCGTCGTCGGCGTTGGGCACATCGAGCGGTTCAACCCGATCGTCCCTGAGATCAAAAAGATCGTCCGGGATCCCCTCTACATCGAGATGAAACGGCACAACCCGGCTTCTTCCCGGGTGAGCGGTTCCTCGGTCGTTGAAGACCTGATGATCCACGACATCGATATCATGAGAAATGTCTTCCTTCCTGACGGGGCATACCGTCTCGCCGGCAGCGGTAACGAGGATGTCTGCAGCGCCCTCTTCTCTTTCGGAGCGACTCCGGTCTACCTCTCTGCAAGCAGGAAGTCGTCAAAGAAGATCCGGATGATCTACATCGAGGAGGAGGAGTTCACCATCGAAGGCGACTTTATGGCCCAGGAGATCTATATCCACAGGAAACCCGGGCGGTACGCGGTCGAGGACGAGCGCTATGTGCAGGAGAACATCATCGAGAAGGTGCTTGTGAACAAGCAGGAGCCTCTGAAACTCGAACTCTCGACGTTTCTCTCCTGCGTGGCGCGGGGGCGGGAGTTCCCGGTCAGCCCAGCGCAGGCGCTGCTGAATATGGAGATCTGCGAGGAAGTCACGCGGTGTTTCTCAGTATAAGTGAGGGTTTTTGCATGAGTACGAGGTTACAATCGATAATCGATGAGAGAGGGCCGATCAGGAAGATCGGCGTCGTGGGCATGGGCTACGTCGGCGTCCCCGCCGCAGCACTCTTTGCGGATGCGCCCGAGTTTGAGTCTGTCCTGGGATTCCAGCGGAACTCGGCCACCTCCGGCTACAAGATTGCTATGTTGAACCGGGGAGAGTCACCGCTCAAGGGTGAGGAGCCGGGGCTGGAGGACCTCCTCGGGAAGGTCGTCAGCGCGGGGAAATTCAGGTGCACCTCCGATTTTTCGGAGGTTGCGGAGTGCGACGCGGTGACACTTGCTATCCAGACCCCTTTTGCTGACCCGAAAGACCTTATCCCCGACTTTTCGGCCCTGAACAAGGGGCTCAGGAACGTCGGGCGGCATATCACCGAAGGAACGCTCGTGGTGCTCGAGTCGACGGTCACCCCGGGAACAACCGCAGGGATGGCTCGCGAGATCCTGGAAGAGGAGTCAGGGCTCGTCGCTGGCGAGGATTTCGCGCTCGCCCATGCTCCCGAGCGGGTGATGGTCGGGCGGTTGCTCAAGAACATCCGCGAGCATGACCGGATCGTCGGTGGGATCGACGAGGTGAGCACGAAACGGGCGGTCGAACTCTACCGGCCGGTTCTTACGAAGGGCAAGATCATCCCGATGACCGCGACCGCGGCTGAGGTGACGAAGACCGCTGAGAACGCCTTCCGCGACCTGCAGATCGCGGCGGTCAACCAGCTCGCCCTCCACTGCGAGGCGATGGGGGTCAACGTCTATGATGTCAGGGCCGGGATCGACTCTCTCAAGGGTGAGGGGATCACCCGTGCCATCCTCTGGCCGGGCGCCGGGGTCGGCGGTCACTGCCTCACGAAGGACTCCTGGCACCTGGAGCGGGGCGCGCAGGTCCTCGGAGGCGACCTCTGGTACCCGCATGGGGCTGAGTCGATCTTTGGTGTCGCCCGGACGATCAACGAGTTCATGCCACGGCATATGGTCCACCTGACCACCAGAGGACTTGAGCGGGTGGAGAAGTCGCCGGAAGGTGCGACGGTCGCACTCCTTGGGTGGGCGTTCATCCAGAACTCAGACGATGCTCGCAACACTCCTGCAGAGCCCTATCTCGCGGCGATGGAGGAGGCGGGGGCAAAGGTCAGGGTCCACGACCCCTTCGTGGAGGAATACCCGGGGATTGAGGTCTCCCACGACCTTGATGCGACCCTCGCCGGGGCAGACGTCGTCACCATCTTTACCGGTCACCACCACTACGCCTCCCTTGAGGCGGCGCGGGTAAAGGAGCTCTCGGGGCAGGAGCACCCGGTCATCGTCGACGGCAGGAACGTTGTCGACCCGGACGCGTTCATCAGGGCCGGCTTCATCTACAAGGGCATCGGCCGGGGCGACAAAAACAGCCACCCGATTCGGCGGTAACCATGAAGGTAGCATCGATCGTCGGCGCCCGGCCGCAGTTCATCAAGTGCGCTCCCGTCTCCCGGGAACTCAGGAAGGAGCACGAAGAGGTCCTTGTCCACACCGGGCAGCACTATGATCATGGGATGTCTGCGGTCTTCTTTGATGAACTCGCGATCCCGGAGCCCGACTATAACCTCAGCATCGGCTCAGGGAGCCATGGCCACCAGACCGGGGCGATGCTCGGGGCGATCGAGGACGTCCTCCTTGCGGAGAAGCCGGACCTCGTCCTCGTCTACGGGGATACGAACTCGACCCTCGCGGGCGCGCTTGCGGCGGCCAAACTCCACGTCCCGGTGGTGCACGTCGAGGCGGGGCTCAGGAGTTTTGACCGCCGGATGCCGGAGGAGATCAACCGGGTGCTCACCGACCACTGCTCCGACCTCCTCTTCTGCCCCACAAAGACGGCTGTGGAGAACCTCGCGGCTGAGGGGATCACGGAGGGTGTCCACCTCGTTGGCGACGTGATGGTCGATGCGATGAGCTACAACCGCGGCATCGCGGAAGAGCGCTCCCGGATCCTTGAGGGGGTCGGGGTTCGACCAGGGGAGTATCTTGTGATCACCGTCCACCGCCCCTCGAACACCGATAGCCAGGAGAACATGGTCGCCATCCTCGGCGCCCTCGCGGAGGCTGAGCGACCGGTCGTCTTCCCGGTCCACCCCCGGACACGGAACTCCCTCAAGCGGTACGGTCTCCTCGGAAAGATGCCGGAGAACATTCTGGTCACCGAACCGCTCGGCTACCTCGACATGATCCACCTGATGGCACATGCAGAGAAGATCCTCACCGACTCCGGCGGCATCCAGAAGGAGGCCTACATGCTCGGCGTCCCCTGCATCACGCTCCGGGAGAACACCGAGTGGGTCGAGACGGTCGAGGCCGGGTGGAACGTGCTCGTGGGGGCGGGGCGGGAGGAGATCGTTGATGCTATCCGGCGTTTTTCACCTGGATCACAGCAGAGGAACGTATTTGGCAGTGGAAACGCCAGCGTCCTGATCCGGGAGATCCTCGGTCGGTACCAGGATGCCCGGGGTGGGTAGAGAGGGCTGTGGGCGTTCCGGGAGGATTCTTTCCGATACCCTCCCCGGTTCCCCCTTATTGCGATTCCCGCAATGGTCCACTGTCCAGCGCGCGGGTTTTTTTATCCGAACACGTGCTTGCTCTCTTGCGCGTGCGTTTTATGCGTGATCCACAGTGATCTCTCTCTACATGGTTGTATCATCAGGAGGAGAGACGATTGTTCGGCGTCTCTCTTGATAGAGAGGTTGTCCTGGAACTCTCCTCCGGCTGACAATACCCGGGGATAACGGCTTTATTTGCGATTCCTGCATCTGGTATGCGTCTGATCCAACCCACCTCGTTCTCTGATCGTCAGGCCTTCTGGGGGATCTGCTTGTGGTTTTAGTTTCCGCGATGTAACCCCTGACCACGACCCCTGCAGACTCAATTGATATATAAAGACACAATACTGTATCACGAGGTCCCATGCAACCCGGATCTGTCATGGCCTATGTCAACCGGCTGAAAGATACCAGGCTGGCCTGCGGAAAGACCTTGCTGGAGTTATCCACCTATAAGGACGTTGCACTCTGGTGGTTTGCCGACGTGGCGTTCTATTACTTTTTATTCAACCGGGAGTATGTAAATTCGGGCAGAAGAGCAGGACTCTGGCATAACGTCAAGACAGGCAAACTCTTCAGGGCGGTTGTCCGTCGGGTCTACTCTATGAGCGATTATCTTCTCGCGCTCATCGCCTACCTGATACTCCTCTGGTTTAACAGGATACAGCAGGTCAAATCGTTGGGACAGGAGGATACGACGATCCTCATCACCGGAGGGGACATAGAATGGAGAACGTTCTACACCGGTGATCAGTTTGAACCAATCCTATCTGATCAGTTCTTCCACGCGATCATCCAGAAACTTAATGAAAGGGGGAAGTACCGGATTGTCTCAACATACCCGCTGAAATGCCCTTACATCCCCTCAATACGGACTGTTATCAGCAAATGT
>LFRN01000098.1 GCA_001512375.1 Candidatus Methanoculleus thermohydrogenotrophicum
GAAGAGGTTGAGGCGCTCTACCAGAAGTTCTACAAGGATGAGTTCTTTGTCCGCTACCAGAAGCCTACCCTTGCCGCCGTGCGGGGGACTAATTTCTGCGATGTGGCGGTGGAGAGTGAGGGCGACCGGGTCGTTGCGATATCAGCGATCGACAACCTTGTCAAGGGCGCAAGCGGCCAGGCGATCCAGAACATGAATCTGATGTGCGGGTTTGCGGAGGATGATGGTCTCCGCTTCGCCGGCATGAGCCCATGAGGTGGCGGCTGTGGCTGTGCTGGTCAAGGATATCATGACCCCGGATCCGGTGACCGTCCAGGTCGACTCACCGATCCGCGAGGCGGCAGGATTGCTCAGGAAGTACCATATTGGCGGACTCCCCGTCATGGAGGGCGACCGGGTGGTGGGAATCGTCACCGAGACCGATATCATATCGCTTCTCGATACCGGCGATCTCTCGAGCGACCTCTGGCTCCCGTCGCCGCTCGAGGTGATCGAGATTCCTATCAGGGAGTTCATCAACTGGGAGAAGACAAAGCGGGCACTTACCGATATCAGCGATATGGAGGTGCGGCGGGTGATGAGCACCCCGGTAATCACCATCGACGAAGAGTCCGATATCGTCGATGCGGCCTCCCTGATGCTCAGGAAGAGGATCGCACGCCTTCCGGTGCTCCGCGATGGGAAGCTTGTCGGGATCGTCACCCGGGCAGACATCGTCCGGGGCATTGGGGCGTCAGCCGGGGAGGAGGAAGAGGCGTGAAGAGCATCTGTGCGGTCAGGGGCGTCAGCGCCGCCGGGATCAAGGAAGGTAAATTCGGGCTTGCGCTGATCCGGGCGAGTGGGACCGCGGCCGGGGTCTTCACCTCGAATAAGGTGCGGGCCGCTCCGGTCGAGGTGATGGTAGACCGTATGCGCCGAGGCAGACTCGACGCCGTCGTCGTGAACAGCGGGTGCGCAAACGCCTACACCGGCAGGCGAGGGATCCGCGACGCAGTGGAGATGTGCGCTATCGCGGCCGAATCCCTCGAGCTCGACCCGGATGCGGTCGGCGTCGCGAGCACCGGGGTGATCGGCCGCTACCTCAACCTCCCGCTCATTCGGGATCAGTGCGAGCGGATAGCCCCGCTCCTTGCCCGCAACGGCGATGCTGAGGACGCGGCGGCCCGGGCGATCATGACCACCGATACCTTCCCGAAGCATGCTCTCGTTGAGACCGAATCGTTCTCTGTCGGCGGGATCACCAAGGGGAGCGGGATGATCGCCCCCAACATGGGGACGATGCTCGCGTTCATCTACACCGATGCTGAGGTCGAGGCCCCGGTCCTCCATGATATCCTCCGCCAGGCGGCACGGCGGTCCTTCAACCGTGTCGTGGTCGACGGGGATACGAGCACGAACGATGTGGCCCTCTGCACCGCGACGGGGGCTGCAGGAAAGGTGGATCGAGGTGAACTCGCAAGGGCTGTCGAGGACGTCTGTCGCAACCTCGCGGTCCAGATCGCCCGCGACGGTGAGGGAGCGACAAAACTCCTTGAGGTCACGGTTCGTGGCGCCGCTGACGAGGACTCAGCCGTCGCCGTGGCGCGGACAATCGTCGCCTCCCCGCTCGTCAAGACTGCTATCTACGGCGAGGACCCGAACTGGGGCCGGGTGATCGCGGCCGCCGGTCGGTCAGGCGCGGATTTCGACCCCTATGCGGTCTCGCTCCGGGTCGGGGGGGTGCCCCTCGTCGTCCGCGGCGAGATCGTCGCCGACCTCGGAGCGGCGAAGACCGCGATGCGTGGCGATACCGTCTCCTTTGACCTCGACCTTGCTGCGGGCGATGGGGAGGCGACAGCGTGGGGATGCGACCTCACTGAGAGATACGTGGAGATCAACGGGAAGTATACAACATGAAACGAGAAGACGTGCTGATGGAGGCCCTTCCCTACATCCAGAAATTTTACGGGAAGACAATTGTGATCAAGCTCGGCGGCCACGCGATGGTCGACCAGAACATCCTTGAGACAGTGATCAGGGATGCCGTCCTCCTCCGCTACGTAGGGATGAAGGTCGTCCTGGTTCACGGTGGTGGCCCCGAGATCACCGCAAAGATGCGAGCAATGGGCAAGGAACCGAAGTTCGTCGGCGGGCTTCGGATCACCGACCCTGAGACCCTGGAGATCGCCCAGATGGTCCTCGTCGGCAAGATCAACGATGGGATCGTCTCCCTGATCGCGAAGTGCGGGGCCCGGGCGGTTGGGATCTCAGGTAACGACGCAAACCTCCTCATCGCCCGGAAGATGGAGCCGCAGCGGGTGATGGTGGGGGATGTCGTCCAGGAGGTGGATCTCGGCCATGTCGGCGAGATCGAGGAGGTCGACCCCGAAGTGCTCCATTGTCTCCTCGCCCAGGGTTATATCCCGGTGGTGGCGCCGTTGGCCCTCGACCGACAGGGCGGATGCCTGAACATCAATGCTGATACCGTGGCCGCCGAGATCGCGATCGCTCTAAGGGCATTCAAACTGGTCAATCTCACGGATGTGGACGGGGTGATGAACGCCGACCGGACCTCGATCTATCACCGGCTGACCATTGCCGAAGCAGAGGCGATGATCAGTGACGGGACGATCGCTGGC
>LFRN01000166.1:0-5453 GCA_001512375.1 Candidatus Methanoculleus thermohydrogenotrophicum
GGGCAGACCCGCTCGCAGCTCCCACACTCGATGCAGGCGTCAGTCCGCCGGAGCCGGTAGATGCCCCTTGCCGCCACAGGGGCGAGGAGAGCGCCGAAGGGACAGATGTAGCGGCAGAACGGCCGGTAGATGGTGGCAGGGAAGACGACGAAGACCCCGGCCCTGACCGCCACCTGGCCCCGGCTCCCGGCGCGGCCGTGCTTCTTTACCGGGAGCAGGTACATAAGTTCCTGGACGGCTCCTGCCGCGCAGACCTGCCCGCAGATGACCCGGCCGAAGATAAAGACAAGGAGGATGAAGACAAGAAGTCCGCCGAGCGCCGCCACGTTCCCAAGGACGATCACCTGCAGCTGGAAGGGGAAGACCGGCGCAAAGACCAGAAACCCGAAGAGTGCCGAGACGACGAGGAACGGCATCGCCAGCCGCCGTGAGAATCGGCCCGAGTACCAGAGCCAGGCGAGGATGGCAAAGGCAAGGAAACCGTAGATGATCCCTGCGGTCATCGGGATGGATTCAACGACCATCGTGGTATCCTCCTCACAGCAGCCTCGTCCCGGTCGTCGGGCGCGGGACCTTCACCACGAGCACCCTGAAGGTCCGGTCGCTTTCGTTGATCCAGCGGTGCGGGATCTTTGCCGGGCTCTCGACCAGATGGTCTTTCCCGACCTCGGCGCGTTCGTCGCCGATCTCGACGATCCCGGTCCCCTCGAGGACGTAGAAGAAGACGTCCACCGGGGTTATGTGTTTCTTGAGCGATTCTCCGGGCGCAAGCGTGATCACCACCGCAGTCGCGTGCTCGGTATCGTAGACCTTCCTGGCGTCGACGTGGTGCGGGGTTTCGGCAATCGGTTCTTTTGCGACATCTACAATCTTCATACATCCATCTCTGGGGATTCATCCTTTATAATCTCTCCAGTAGTTCGCCAGGCACTCCTGGCGTCTCCGCTCCAGGCGGCGCGCCCGCATCTCCAGGAAGGTCGGTTCGGTGCTCTGGACCGCCGGGCAGTAGGGGCAGAGGGCGGAGGGGACGTCGTCGGCCTTATCCCTGACCGGGCAGAGGTAGGTCCCTTCCCACTCGTCGACGATCTGCCCACCCGGGAACGGGGTGCCGACCGGGTGAGCGGGTTCGGCGAGGACAACCATGGCAAACCCTGCGAGAAGATACTTCAGGTAGAGGTACTTTGGATCCTTCTCCCGGGCCGCATCGGTGCAGGCCTCCGCCACCATGGCCCAGTAGGCAGGGTGCGCCGGTCCCGGGGGAGCGTCCATGTCCATGTCCGGGGCCGCGCCGTTCCTGGCGAGGAGGATGAGACGGTGGTGTGTCCCGAAGATCTCCTCTCTGACGCTTGCGAGGAGCCGGTCCCGGTAGTCTCCGGGGAGGTCCTTGACTTTGTGCTCGAACCTGGCGTTCATCGCCTCGAGGTCATGCAGGTCGTAGGCTCCCACTTCGTCGGCGATGATCCGGAGAAGTTCGTACCTGGTCTTTGCCCTCTGCATCCGGCGGCAGGCCGTCTGAATGGCCTCGATCGGGACCGACGGTCCTCCGTGGATTTCCTCCCCGATGTCCCCGGCGGAGGGGTCGATGATGAGGGAACAGATCTCGTCAGGACTGCTTCCTGGCTGTTTGTGGTCTTTCCTGCCGAAGAACCCCAGGATATGGTCCAGGATTGTCTCCAGTCGCATGGTGCTCACCTGAGTCTTTCAGGTGAGCGTGGGATGCTGAGAGGTTTAATTTTGATGTAACCAGGATAGTAACAACATGGATAGCCTGATCCAGAACCTGGTGACGCTCGGGCTGACCGAATACGAAGCCCGGGTCTACGCGGCTCTCGTCGGTATGGGGGAGGGGACCGCCCGCCAGATCCACGAGACCAGCGGGGTCCCCCGCCCGAGGGTCTACGACATCGCTGAGGGGCTTGCCGGGAGGGGGTTCATCACGATCCGGCGGGGAAACCCCCATCTCTACCTTCCGGTCGAACCGGCGGTCGTCATCCATCACCTGAAGAGTGTCGCCGATGCCGCGGCGACCGCGGCGGTGCAGTGTCTTGATGCCCTCTCGCTCGACGCCCGGTCGAAGAACTCGCCGATCTGGTATGTGCAGGGGGAGTGGAGCATCAGGCGCCACGTGGATTCGCTCGCCGGGGGCGTCATCCGGGACCTCGCGGTCGTCTGCCTGGATTATGAGCAGATCGGGGAGTTTGCCAGGCTGATCGCTGATGCGTCACGAAAACACCCGGTGAGCGTCCTCCTCCCAAACGGGAAGCGCGGGATCCAAAAACCCCTCGGGAACGCGTCTCTCTATGTCCCGAAGCCCTTCTGCGCCTTTTTCCAGGAGATGATATTCGAGAAGATCTACTGCGGGCCGATCCCGGTGGAGGGGGCGGCGTATCTGCTCGAGTACATCTTCATCGCCGACGACCGGGTCTGCATGGTCATCTACCAGGAGGACGGGGTCCGCAACGCCGTGGTGATCACCCTGCCGTTCATCACCTGTGTCCAGCGGCAGTTCGTCAACAGGATGCTTGAGAATGCAGAGAGAATCGAGGGGCCGGGCCGGAGGCTGTCACCCGACGGGTGACAGGGGCGGAAAGCCCCGCTAGGGCGGCGCGCCGGGTTTCGGCGATAACAATCGGGGTGGTAGGTGCGGGATGCCAGTACGTCAGGCCTGGTTTTTGCCGGGGTTGTTCCCATGCAGGTGGAGCGGGAGGGGGTTCGTCCCCTCCCCGCAAAGGATGTTCTGAGCCCCTCCCTGTAGCTCCCCTCCTCCCCGCCTGGAGGATACCCGAAACACCCTCCCTCGTCGACTCCCCACCCCTCCCGCGCTTCGCGCTCCTCCCCCGCCCCCGGCCCCGGGGCGGGGGCAGTCAGGGCGAAGAGCCCTGATATCCACGGACCCGAGAGGATATCAGGATTCAGGGCTACCGAGGAGCACTACGGGCTCATATTGTTCAGACCCGGCCCGATGCCAGACAGAAGAACACCACCCCGTGCAGTGGACTGTGGTGAGTATCGCCACGGGGTGGGGACAGGCGAGGGGCGAGCCCTCTCCCCACAATGGATGCTATGAGTCCCTCCCTGCCCCCTCACCGCCCCCGGGGGGGCGGGGGCAGTACCTGGCTGGGATAGCCCGGGAGAGGAGCCGTGCTCGGGAGCACCCCGGGATGGCGACCCCCCAGAACAAAGAGAGGGGGTCTCAACAAAGCCTCTGGATGAGGTTGTCCCGGAACTTTCCTGCCGGGGGGTCTCCCTCACGGTCCCTCTCTCAGAGCGAAAGATCGGAGCATAGGCACCATCTCCGATTCCTGCATCTGGTAGTCTCAAAGTGTCGTTCCAGTGCGTAAGGGTGCGCCGACCCACTTCCAGGATGAGGACCTCATATCCCCAGTTTCGCCCGCTTCTCCTCGATATGCCCTGCGATCCCCGCCACCGCTGCCTCTGCATCCGTCTCGACGTGGAGCACCCCGCCCGTGATCTCCCGGAGATCCTCGGTGAGAAGTTTGACAAGATCCGGCCCCCCGGTCACCGTCGGGACCGGGTTGACGTAGGTGTAGAGCCCGAGCGCGAGCGCAAAGAGGGCATCGATCGTTGCCTTCTGCTCCATGTATTCAGGGGCGGCGACGGCGACCGGGAGGGGGAGGTCGGGGAGGGGGACGCCACCGAGCGCTTCTGCGATCGCGTGGAGGAGGTCGGCGCACCGGCCGGTGTCGGTGCAGGTCCCGAACCCGAGCACCGGCGGCACACTGAGCGCCGTGCAGATCTTCTTCAGCCCGGGCCCGGCCTTCTCCTGTGCCTCCAGGGAGCAGAGCCCGGCCACCTGGAGGGCCGCAACCCCACAACCCATCCCGAGAACCAGGATATCGCGGGCGATCAGCCTCTCCGTGACCGCGACGGTATGGACGTCCTGCCCCGCGTCCCGGAGGGTGGTGCAGGAGACCAGCCCCACAACGCCCCTGATGGTCCCATCTTTGATGGCAGAAAGAAGCGGGTCGAGGCTCCCCCCGAGCGCCGCGACGATACTCTCCGGGGCAAACCCCACCACCGCCTCCCGCAGGGGGAGACCCCGGATCGGCTCGACCTTTTTGTGCCGCTCCTTGAAGTTCTCAATTCCCATCGCCAGGAGCGTCGCCGCCTGTTCCTTCGCCTTCTCGGGGATGTACTCAAGCCGCTCGCCCCCACCCTCGAAGACCACGACCTCGCTGACCGGGATCAGCCTGAAATGGTACTTCTCAGCGTAGCGGGGATCGAGCGGGAGCGAACAGTTCATATCGGCGGCAAAGAGATCCACCGCTCCTGTGGCGAGCACCGCCTCCTGCATGATCCAGTTCCCGGTGTAGCCGTAAAAGACATCGTCCATCTCCCGACGCTGGATCAGTTCCTGCCCGGTCTCGATGTTGGCGATGACCCGCAGCCCCTTCGCCCCTGCCGCGCGTGCCTTCTCCTGCCACTCGTCGGTGCGGGCAAGGTCGATGAGGGCGAACCCGAGGAAGGGTTCGTGGCCGTTTGGGAGGATGTTGACGTAGTCGGGGTCGAGCACCCCGAGGTCGACCCGCATGGGGTGCGGCCGGGGGATGCCGTAGAGGATGTCCTGGATGTACTCAAGCACGATCTGGCTCTGGTAGGCCATCGCGACACCGAGACGCATCGCCCGCATGGCATGACTCGCGAACCAGCCGTCGACATTCGTCAGGGTGGAGGCGGTATCGACGATCGTCTCCCCGTAGATCCCGCCCGGGAAGAGGTTGAGCCTCTTCCAGACCTCTTTTCGCTCCGCCGGGGCGAGCCGCTCCACGATCAGGCTCGGTTCGTGGATGAACCGGTGGAAGTCCTCCTCCACGAAGTCGCAGAGCCTGAGCGCGACCGCGGCATCGCTTCCGCCTGTATCGATCCCGAGCCGCTCCGCAAACTCCCTGAGTTTCTCTGGCTCTGCGATGGAGAACGGGGTTTTGCCCTCGGCGGTCGCCCGCAGGGTCCGGACCGCCTGCGTTGCGTGGAAGTGGTAGTTCGACGCGCCCATGATGTTCCGCAGCAACATCATCCGCATCGCCATGCCGTCGGCGTTGATCCCGCAGACCCCCCGCCAGTTCCGGCTCGCGTCTGCCCGGCAGGGACCGTTTGAGCAGAAGTCGCATCGGGCGCCCGCCTGGCAGAAGGCGCATCGTCGGTCGGGGTCGTCACCAAGACCCTGGGCCTCGTAGCGGTCCCAGACGTTGGACATCCCGTCCGCCTTGAGCCGCTCGTAGACGGTTTTCACCGAATCGTGGTATGATATCCTGTTCCTCTCCATGGTTCGTCGGGGGTAACCGGACCGGGGTCGTAAATAAGTATTGGTGCTGCCCTGCCGATCCCCCGGATAAAAATTCACGCACCGTTGCCTCATGCGATTGACCGCATCGCACCTGCTCCTCGCATCCCTCGCGGCCTTCTGCGCGCGAACGAACCGATCCCGGTCCCGT
>LFRN01000166.1:5651-7919 GCA_001512375.1 Candidatus Methanoculleus thermohydrogenotrophicum
GGGGAGCAGTCACCGCCCGGCGCTACACCAGTTCGTGCCTGCGGAGGAACTCCCTGATCTCCCTTGATTCCACCCATCCCCGGTCAAGCTGCCTGACAATATCGTTGATCCGCCAGACCTGCTTGTGGATCCGCTCAGCCGCCTGCTCATCATCGAGGAGCTCTGAGGTGGCAAGGATGACCTGGAGGGGCAGGCGGATATGGTCGCCGAGGATCGCGAACTGCTCCATGTTTTGTTCGATCTGAGTAAACGCCTGGTGCCGCATCTCCTCTGAGCGTCTCTGTTCGGTGATATCTGAGGAGATCACCGCGACCCGCACCACATTTCCTTCCGCGTCAGCAACCGGGGAGAGGGAGTTGTAGAGGACTATCCCCTCCCGCTCATCGACAAACCTGACCGGCCGGCCCGTCGCAAAGACCTCTGCGATGATCTCCCGCCGTCGTGCTGCAACCTCAGGCGGGAGGTAGTCATAGACCGGTGCGCCCATGAGTTCCTGAACGCTTCCTCCGAACCTCTCGGCAACCACCTCGTTCAGCGCGAGGATCGTGCCGTCGCGGTCGATGAGCATCACCACGTTCGGCGATGCGTTCAGGAGCGCCCGAAACCGGCCTTCGCTCTCCAGAAGAGCCGCTTCAGCCCGCTTCCGCTCGCGGATATCGATCCCGATCCCGACACGTGTATCGTCGGAGAGGCGGATGTTTGCCCAGGCCGTCTCGACGACAGAACCGTCCTTTGCGGCCAGGAGGAGGTTGCGCCACCCCGGTTTCAGCGACTGCATGTAGTCGCCGGCCATCTTCCTGTACTCCGGGTCAGGGAAGAACCTCGCCATCAGGTCGCCCCTGGCCCCGTCCTCCTCAGACCAGCCCAGCACCCTCTGGATCTCGCGGTTGAGACGGAAGTACCTGAGATCCGGATCATAGATCGTGATCATCACCGGGATGGCGTTGATGACCCCCTGCAGGAGTTCCTGCTGGTGTTCCAGCGCCTGCCTGGACTCTTTCTGATCGGTGATATCCATCGTGACCCCGACAGCCCGAATGACCTGTCCCGCCCCGTCCCTCTGGACCTCGCCCCTGGACTCCAGCCAGACAACTGCTCCCGTGTCAGGGCGGATGATCCGGTACTCGGTGTGGTAGGGGCCGCTCTGTTTTCCTTCGGGGCGCAGGCGGCCCATATCATCAGGATGGATCAGCAGCAGGAACTCCTCGGGCCGGGCGAAAGGCGGACGACCGTAGATCTCTGCAAAGTCGCCGCTGATCTCGAACTGGTCGGTGGCGCAGTCCCAGTCCCAGGCGATCATCCTTGCGGAAGCGAGGGCCAGTTCGAGCCGCTGTTGCTGGAGGCGCAGTTCCTCCTCCATCCGTTTCCGCCTGGTGATCTCGGCGCTGGCGGTCACAAGCAGGTCCTCCTCGATGGGAAAGGTGGAAGAGATGTAGTAGCGCCGGTTGTCCCAGAAACTGTGCTCGTACTTCTGCCCGACCCCTGACGCCATGATCTCCCGTGACCGCGCAAGATATTTGGCCATCGGCCCCGCGCCAAAGAGGTCGGTGACGCGCTTCCCGACGATCTCATCCAGCCTGCCGAGGTCACGCTGCGAGACCGGGTTTGCGTCACGCAGGATCCAGTCCACGATCTCGCCGTGCTCGTCGCGGACCATCTCGAAGATCTCGATGGAGTCGCTCGTATTCTCAAAGAGTTTCCGGTATTTCTCTTCGCTCGCCTGCAGGGTCTCTTCCATCTGTTTCCGGTCAGTGATGTCATAGACGAGCAGCGCAAGCAGGTCTCGCTGCGGCCGGTAGAGCGTCACATCAAGGTACCTGCCCAGGGTGGGGGCTGGCTGTATGATGTGTGCCGACTCGCCGGTCTCTGCAACTCTGTAGAAGAGATCCCGCAGAGGATCGTCCATGTTCGGGAAGACCGCCGAGACGCTCCTGCCGATGACCTCCTCGCGTCCACGCCCGATCAGCTTAAGCCCCTCGGGGTTGACGTCGACGTAGCGGTAGTCAACGGGACAGCCATCGCCGTCCCGGATGATCTCGAAGATGTAGATCCCCTCGAGCATCCGGTCAAAGAGGAGGTGGTAGATCTCGCCTGCTTTCTTCTGATCAGTCCAGTGCTCTGGTGGCAGCTCCCGGATCAGCCACCGCTTCTCCCCGGCACCACAACCGGCGGCGCTGATCACGACCCTGACCGGAGTACCGCTCCGGGAACACAGGGTTATCTCCCGGGGAGGGCATGCTGTTCTGGTATTGAGGTCGGCGAGCATGT
>LFRN01000166.1:8050-10558 GCA_001512375.1 Candidatus Methanoculleus thermohydrogenotrophicum
CTGATGCACTCCCGGACGGCATAGATCTGCTGGTTCAGGGAATTTTCCTGCATATTCCCCCTGTTAATTTGCATTCCAACGAACCATTTTATTCTCACCGGCGCCGGCTATCCGGCTGTCATCGCAGTAGGATATACCAGCTTTGGGTGTCGATGCATCCATCTCCACACAGTAAAGGTTCACCGTTGCATTGTGCTTCATCGACAAATAACTTATCGACATTCCCGAAAACTCCCGGGAAGAGTGGACCAGTGCATCGATTTCGACCTCCCGGGCTCTGTCAACCCCTTGTTCCGGTTCTGGTGCTCGTCCCCGAACACTGGACTGTGTGGGAATCATATCTGTGAACCCCGGACCCACCCGCTTCGGCGGGAGCAGGGCGTCGCCCCGGAAATCCGGCGAGGTCCCGTGCGCAAACGATATGCCAGCAGGGACCGATAGTTCATCACCCAGACGGGCAGGAGAGATCCATGGCCTCACTCGATAAACAGGAACTCCTCATCATCTTTGCATCGTTCCTCATCGGCAGCGCGGCGGGCTGGTGGAGCCGCATGCACTGGGGAAACGATCTGGTCGCCATCGTGGTGACCCTTCTCGGGATCGTCGTCGGCTACTATGTCATTGTAACCGCTCTGCGGGCTGCCGGTCACCCGCTCGGGTAACCGACGTGGAAGGGGCAGGCCTCTCGCAGACATTCACGGTTGATATCACTGAACTCGCACTGCACTGCCTCCTGCACAGGGAGGGTTATACCGAACCGCTCCTCAAGGAAGATGGTCGCCGTCAGGATCGCGAGCCATGAGTCGCGTTTACAGCACCGGGGACCACCGTGCCGGGCGATCGTCATCAGGCTGCGTGCGGTCATCTGGTTTGCAAGCGACCACTCCTGCTTCTTTAAGGGTGTGGACCCGGTGATCAGGCTCACGAAGATCCCGGTCCCGACCGCAGCGCCGCAGGTGCCGTGGGTCCCGCAGAACCCGCCCCTGACCATCCCGGCCCGTGCACGCGCCTGGCGGAGCAACGGCGCTTTTCTCCCGGGCTCTCCCCGGTGGTTGCAGTAGGCGGTGATGAGCGCCGCCGGCACAAGGAAGTGATGTTCTGGCCCGTGCATCNNTGACCGCCGGGCTCCGCATCAGAATGCAGGCGATGGCAAGCGGGTCCTCAAGCGCCGTCGTGATGCAGAACTCCTCGATGAGGTCGAGAGCCTCGAGGCTGTGACATTGGTCGCAGACAAAATGCCCGGCTTCGCAGACCGCCGTGGTGCTCTGGACCTCCCCACAGACGGCGCAGGCACAGTCCCGGGGCTCTTCAGAGTACACAAGATTCCTGCCGCAGATCAGGCATCCTGCTCTATGCTCCATGCCATAGGGGTGCGTCGCCCCATCTCATAAGCCCTGGGGCCGGGGGGTCAGGGAGCGGCAGACTGATCGGGGGCAGGGTAGCTGCGGTCGGTCCCGGGTTGCAGGGGGAGGTCTCCCCCCCTGAACTCCTGCACCCGCCCCTCCTCGATCGAGAGGACGCGATCAGCCAGGTCCAGGAGTGAGGGGCGATGGGAGACAAGGATGGTCGTCCGGCCCCTGACCAGAACCCGGAGTGTCTGCAGGATCTGCTCCTCGGTCTGCAGATCCAGCGCTGATGTGGGTTCGTCGAGGATCAGGATGGGCGCATCTTTCAGGAACGCCCGGGCGATGGCGATCCGCTGGCGCTGGCCGACAGAGACCTGGGTCCCGCGCTCGCCGACGACCGTCTGGTAACCTTGCGGGAACCGCGCGATATCGTCGTGGATCTGCGCTTTCCGCGCGGCCTCCACGACCTCCTCGAACGTGGCGTCAGGCCGGCTGTAGCGGATGTTATCCTCGATGGTGGTGTGGAAGAGGAAGAGATCCTGGGAGACGATCGAGACCTGCCGGCGCAGCCACCTGGGGTCAAGCGTCGCGAGGTCGTGGCCGTCGAGGGTGATCGTGCCGTTCTGCGGCGCAAACGCCCGGAGGATAAGGTTGATCAGCGTTGTCTTCCCGGCGCCGGTCCGCCCGACGATGGCGACCACCTCACCGGGGTGGATGACGAGGTTCACGTCCCGCAGGACCGGGTCCTCCCGTGAGTAACCAAACCAGACCCCGGAGAACTCGATCCGGCCCTGAACAGCGCCGGGCAGAGTGCTGCCGGTCCCGGGAGCCGCGCCGGGTTCGCCGTGCATCGCAAAGAGGTCGCGCAGCCGTGTGGCCGAGATGAGTGCTGGTTGCATGACAACCGGGAAGGCAAAGAAGGTGTTGACGGTGGGGGCGAACGTCACGACGTAGACCGCAAACGCAACAAAGTCACCGACGCTCATCACGCCGGCGAGGACCTCGTTCCCACCGAACCAGAAGACAGCGATCAGCATAAGCGACATCGTGCCGATCCTGAAGTACTCAGATGCGGCAGAGAGCATCGTGTTCCTGATCCTGGCATTGACCATCTCCCGGAGCGTCCTGGAGACCTTGCGCACTTCCCGGTCTTCAGCGGCAT
>LFRN01000018.1:0-2273 GCA_001512375.1 Candidatus Methanoculleus thermohydrogenotrophicum
CCCTGAAAGGTTCTGCAAGTCCTTTCACCTCCAGCAGCGCTTCGCGGGAGTCTACCCGCCGTCCAAAGGCGTTGCGCTCGACCCGCATGGAAATGAGGCCAAGAGGTCACACCCGAGGGTCGTCAACCCTCTCCGCCGCAAGCACCATCCCGGCGCAGGTCGCAAATACTCCCCCATCAAAATTTCTGAGTGCCTCATACAACCCGTTCTTCCCGATCAGCCTGTATATGGTGGTGACTCCCCGCCGGGTATCGCGAGTGCGTCGAGCCCAGCCAGGTCCGCTGCCTTTCGGACGGGGACAACAGAAGAGCCCGCCCTCTCGCTGAGAGCATCCCGAAACACCGCGATGTGCTCGGCGATATCGCCCTGAAGCGCAAGAACGCCAACCTTAACGCCCGCGGGTCTGGAGGATCTCTTCTTCGCGGAGCATATGGATATCAAGACCCTTCATCGCCTCGCCAAGCCCTTTGCTCACCTCAGCGATGACCATCGGGTCATCGTAGTGCTTCACCGCCTCCACGATCGCACGGGCGGTCGCCTCGGGGTTTGCAGACTTGAAGACTCCCGACCCGACGAAGACACCATCGGCCCCAAGCTGCATCATCAGGGCTGCGTCGGCGGGCGTCGCGATACCACCAGCCGAGAAGTTCACTACCGGGAGGCGACCAAGTTTTGCGCACTCGATCACGAGTTCTGCGGGTGCCTCGATCTCGCGGGCGCGTGCGATGAGTTCCTGATTGTCCATCCCTTTCAGCGCCCGGATTCCGCCCATGATCGCCCTCATATGGCGGACCGCTTCCACGACGTTGCCGGTCCCGGCCTCACCCTTTGTTCTGATCATCGCCGCCCCCTCATCGATCCGCCGGAGCGCCTCCCCGAGATTCCTGGCGCCACAGACGAACGGGACGGAAAACCGGGTCTTATCGATATGGAACTGCTCGTCGGCCGGGGTCAGCACTTCGCTCTCATCGACCATATCCACACCGAGCGCTTCCAGGATCTGGGCCTCGACAAAATGGCCGATCCTGACCTTCCCCATTACCGGAATGGAGACCGCATCCATGATCCCGACGATCTTCTGCGGATCGGCCATGCGGGCCACGCCCCCGGCCGCTCTGATATCGGCAGGGACCCTTTCCAGCGCCATGACAGCGATAGCACCCGCCTCCTCAGCGACCTGCGCCTGCTCTGCGTTGACGACGTCCATAACGACGCCACCTTTCTGCAGTGACGCAAAGCCGCGCTCAATAAGCTCGGTGCCAAATCTCAGTTCCTCAAGTTTCATTATTCTCATGTATAGATCACGGAACCCAATAAAAATAGTGCGCCGATCTCAAGGATAGCAAAGATGATCACCGCCGCCCTGACCGCATGGACGATCCCGGCGCCCGCCTCCTCAAGCGTCCGCTCAGGATCCCCGATCGTGTAGACCCCCGGCTTCTCGAGCCTGATCCCCACACCTCCGGCGATGACTGCCATGGGGATACCGCCGTTAAACCCAGGACGCTTCTTCCGGTCCCGGCTGAGGGCCGCCCATGCCGGGGCAAACCGGCCCTTCACAGCAAAGTAGGCAAGCAGGATGATGCCGGTAACCCGGGCCGGGATGAAGTTTAAGACATCGTCTGCGCGAGCCGGGAACCACCCGATACGGAGCCGTTCGTCCCGGTAGCCGAGCATCGCGTCCAGGGTATTGATCGCCCGGAAGACCGCAGCCCCCGCAAGACCGAATATTCCGAAGTAAAAAAGCGGAGAGATGATGCTGTCCACCAGGTTCTCGGTCATCGACTCGTATGCGGCCGAGAGGACATGCTCACGCTCAAGGTGCGCCGTATCCCGGCTCACCACCATCCCAGCCCGGGCGCGGGCTGCATCGATGTCGCTGTCCTCAAGCGCCCGCACCACCGCCGTGGTATGCTCCTCAAGCGCCCGCCAGGCCAGGCAAACCTTGAGGAGGAGGGGCGCAAGGATGAGGTAGAGGTACCAGGGAGCAGCGAATTGAACGAGAAGAAAAGGGACGGCGAAGAGCGTCACGGTCGCGACGGTCCCCGCAACCCCAGCTGCCCGCTGGAGACCGGTCGGGTAGCGGGACGGGACACCCCACCACCCGATGAACCGGCCGAGGAGCGCCACCGGATGGTAGCTGGATTGTGGATCCCCGACCAGCCAGTCCACCAGCAGCGCAGCGATGATTACGACCGCTGCCGCAGCCATGCGAGGATGACCCCGAGGAAGAGCACCGCAAACGAAGCGGCGTTTAAGAGATCAATCCGGTA
>LFRN01000018.1:2377-16072 GCA_001512375.1 Candidatus Methanoculleus thermohydrogenotrophicum
CGACCACGTAGAGGTTCTCGTGGAAAAAATCGGTGAAGACCGAGGAGTTCTTTGAGGCAAGGGAAATATGGGTCGGGGAGCCGTGGTTGATGATACGGAGGATGAGATCGCTCCCCGGCGTCGTCTCCACCTCCTCTGGGAGTTCAATGAAGTTAATCCCCCGGCGGTTGAGGTGAATCTCCAACATCGGCGGGATTAATCCACGCGGGCGGTCTGCGGGAGAAGATTCGGGATACCCTCGTTGATGGGATAGTCAACATGGCATATCTCACACCGGAGAGTCCCTTCCAACACCTCCTCATCGTTCTCCTCGGTCACAGTCAGCAGGAGATCGCCCTTGCAGACCGGACAGCAGAGGATCTCCATGAGACTCCGTCTCATAGTTCACCCCGGAGATCGATGATCTGAGATATCTCTGGGCCCGTTGATATCAGGGTAACAGGTTTACCGATATCCTTCTCGGCCCGCTCAATGAAGTCCTTTGCCTTCCCGGTCAGCTGGTCGTAGTCAGTTGCGCCAAAACAGGCTGGATCAACCCTGTCGATCCCGGTTATCGCTGCCTGGGTGCACCCGTTGATCATCGCCGAGTAGCGGGCCATCTTCCCGTCCCAGAGGCCGATACGACGCTGGCGGCGGGTGACGGTGCCAAACTCCTCGATCCCGAGTTCCAGCGACCTTTCGGGAGAGATCTCGGTCGCAAAGGGGCCCTCACCGACCCTGGTCGGGTAAGCCTTGAAGACGACGATGACGTCATCGATCCGGGTAGGACCGACACCGTTGTCGGCGGCGATCTGGGAGGCTGACGTATCCTTGCTGGTCACGTAGGGGTAGGTCCCAAAGTAGAGCGATATCCCGAAACCCTGGGTTCCCTCGAGGAGCACCACCTCGCCCTCGTCCAGGGCGCGATTGAGATCTTCTGCCACATCAGTGATGTAATCTGCCAGTTCTGGGACGTCTTTCGCCTGTCGGGAGATCCGGAGCACTCGGTCAGCATTCGCCGGTCCGCACCCTGTCCCTGTACTCCCGATCTTTTTCCTCAGGTGCTCGCTCCCTCGATCCCGGGCGATATGTTCCTCCTCGATAACACCGCACCGCCCGTCGACGAAGATCCTGCCCTGGACGCCGAGCAGGTCGACCTCCTGCAGGAAGACCCGGGGATCGATGAGCACGCCGCTCCCTATCATGAGGTCCGCTTTCGGATAGACGAATCCCGAAGGGACCATCCTGACACCATACTCTTTATCTCCTATACAGACAGTATGCCCGGCGTTCGGGCCGACGCCGCCCCGGGAAATGATAGATGGTCTATCCTGGTGAGCGATGTGCGCCACGATCTTTCCTTTTCCCTCGTCACCAAAGAACCCGCCGACGATAATAGTACAGGTCATTATCTATCAAGTAAGATAGAGTGATACGAGCTGATAAACATTACAATGTGACACGGGGAGGGGGGCCGCTCTGTTTGTAACCAGGCCCTGCCCCACCTGCCCCAACCCGGGTGAATGCTGGACACCCTGCCGTGGTCCGGGAAAGAACCAGGGAGGGAACCAATAACGGGAAATCGGGCCGGGGGGTCTTCCGGGCGGACCCGGGGGGGCTTGATCGCATTCAGGGGGACCGGCCTCCCGCCATCACCCCCGCAAGGGATTGTGCAGAATCTCTCCGTATTTCTCCGTATTCCACCTTATTTGGGCGATCCTGGCGCGGATCGCCAGTCGCACGCGAAGAGCGCGAAGCAAAGCTAAGGCCGCACACATGAAATTTGGTGGAATGCTCCGGTAGCGCTCAACATCACCCAGCCAGACTCTGAATGGATTCGAGGTTACACTCATGCTCAGCATTCCGGGAAGCAGACGATCAATTGTATATTATTAGCCTTTGCCTGCCACAGAAGATCCACCGGACAGATCGCTTCCGGGTTCAGGACCCCTTCATTTCCACTGGAAACTTCATCTCCTGGACATTCAAGACCGCCAGATCGAGTTTTCCCTGAATCAGCAGGCCGATATGTCACCGGAGTTCCACGAGCGGAGCGCGGATCCAGACCCATGATCTACCCAGTATTTTCAGGGCCGGGGGAGTACTCCGGGAGTGAGCATGTCAGCGCACCCGTCGATCAAAACCCCCGGGTTGATCCACATCTCCAGTGGAAATAAAGGGGTTCTCAGCGCGTCATTTCCCTGTCAGACAATAAAATACCCTGCTGACTACGTGACTGCTCCCCCCTCTCGTCGGGGGCATCCAGGGTAATTCAACTCAGAGATTGCAGCCCCAATCTGGTCGCGATCCATCGCGAGCCCGCAGCGCGGGCAGGAATGGATCCTGAGGCAGGTACACGCATGGCAGGTATTACCTTCTCCCGGTCGAACCAGTGTTGCATTTCCTTTCGGAGTTGCGAGACGGGCTTAGCGCTCCTCCGAGCGCGTCGGGTTCGACGTGCCGGAAGAGGGACAGGCCAGGGAAGCACCCATCCGTTCTTGTAGCCCGAAGCGCTGCTGCAACCGATCGATCGCCTCCTGGTCTACCGGTTAGTCTCGCTTGGCCGCTCGCAAGCCCCCTCCGTTAGGGAGTAGCTAACCCTCTCGATTCCAGGAAGGCTCCTATCCGTTTCAGAGCCTCCTTGAGATCGTCCCGCGAAACCGCATAGGCGCACCGCACATGCCCGGTCCCGGACGGCCCCAGGACGCTACCCGGAACAACTGCCACATGTTGTTCGCGGAGGAGCGCCTCTGCAAACTCGTCATCGGTCATGCCGGTGCTCTCCACCGAGGGGAAGGCATAGAATGCACCCTTCGGGAGGTGACAGGTAAGACCAAGTTTGTTTAACCCGTCGACGAAGAGGTTGCGGCGGAGCCGGTACTCCTTGACCATAGCATCCTTCTCCGCTCCCCCGTTCCGGAGCGCCTCGTAGGCCGCAACCTGTCCCATCACCGGGGCGCAGAGCGCGACGTACTGGTGGATCTTTAAAGCCGCCGCGGCGATCTCAGCAGGGGCACAGAGGTAGCCGATCCGCCATCCAGTCATGGCGAAGGCCTTTGAGAACCCATTAAGAGTGATAGTCCGCTCACGGAGCTCGGGGATCGCCGCCGGCGCGAAGTGGTCGCGATCGTAAGTGAGCTCGGCGTAGACCTCATCACTGATGAGGAGGAGGTCGTGGTCGACCAGGAGATCGGCGATCCCACGCCAGTCCGCCTCCTGCATCACCCCACCGGTGGGATTATTCGGGAAGTTTGCTATCAAAGCCTTCGTCCGCGGGGTGATACTCTCTGCGAGTGCATCGGCGGTCAGCCGGAACTCATCCTCAGCCCTGCAGGGAACCGTCACCGGGATCCCGCCGACGAGGGAGACACAGGGGATGTAGGAGACATAACAGGGCTCAGCGACCAGAACCTCATCGCCAGGGTCCACAACGGCCCGGATGGCAATATCAGCAGCCTCTGAGACGCCGCAGGTCACGATGATTTCTTCATCGGCATCGTAGCAAATACCAAACCTGGTGTCGAGGTAGCGGCTGATAGCGTCCCGGAGCTGGGGCGTCCCCTTGTTTGAGGTATAGGAAGTCAATCCCTGTTCAATGGAGTAGATAGACGCCTCGCAGACGCACCAGGGGGTCACGAAATCCGGCTCGCCGACGCCCAGGGATATGACATCCTCCATCGTTTGGGCGATATCAAAGAACTTCCGGATGCCAGAAGGGGGAATGGCATGGGCCCGCGCGGAGACGAAATCCCTCAATGCATCTCACCTCAGAATGAGTACGGGAGACGCTCGATATCACCGCGCGCGGTGAAGGTGATGCCGTTCTCCTTGTAGGTCTTCATGATGATGTGCGTTGCCGTCTCCCTGATGCGGTCCATAGGTGCGATCTGTTCGGCCACGAACCTGGCGATCTCGTGCATGCTCGAACCAGTCACCAGCACCTGGAGGTCATAGGCGCCGGTCACCAGCCGGAGCGACCGGACCTGCGGGAACCGGGCGATCCGCTCCGCAATCCGGTCGTAGCCAAAGTCCCGCTCAGGTGAGACCTTCAGTTCGATCACCGCGGCGACGACACCGTTGCCGGCCTGCTCCCAATTGACGACTGCCGCGTAGCGGCGGATTGCTCCGGCCTCTTCCAGCCTGCTGATCCGGTCTTTCACATCCTGTTCACTCAGTTCAGTCATCACCGCGAGATCGCTCACCGGTGTGCGACAGTTCTCCTCCAGCAGCTGGAGGAGAATAAGGTCCTTCTCATCCATGTTTGTCACCTGAACATTGCTCTTAGTCGGTTGATATCGAGTTCTTTCAGTCTCTGGTCATCGAGTCTTGGATCGCGCGTGATAACCTCCTCGATCTTGCTCGTCGTTGCATCAAACCACATCTCCTTCGTCCGGCCGTAACGGCCGCGGGAGACGACCCGGGTGTTGATGACACCGAGCATGTTGAGCTCTGAGATGAGGTCCGTGATCCGGCGGTGCGTCAGGACATCGAGATCGATGATCCGGGCGATCTCGCGGTAGACTACCGTGACCTCGCCACTCGTGAAGATTCGTTTGCCCATCCGCTCGAGGATCAGCATCGCGTAGAGGACTGCCTTGCTCTGGGTCGGGAGGGTGGAGACGCACTCCACCATACTGTCGGTCTCGATCTTCTCCTGGGCCATCCTGACATGCTTCTCACTCACGCTCGCGGCGTTCTCACGGTCGGCAAGTTCCCCCGAGACCCGAAGGAGGTCGAGCGCCCTCCTGGCATCACCGTGTTCCTGCGCCGCGAGCGCCGCGCAGAGCGGGATGACCGTCTCGTCGAGCGCTCCATCAATAAACGCCATATCCGCTCTCTGCTGGAGAATATCACAGAGCTGCGGAGCGTTGTAAGGGGGAAAGACGATCTCCTCCTCGGAGAGTGAGGAAAGGACTCGGGGGTCCAGGAAATCGGTGAACCGGAGATCGTTTGAGATCCCGATCATGCTTACCTTCGCGAACTTGAGGTCAGAGTTGATCCGGGTGAGGTTGTAGAGGGTGTCATCACCGCTCTTCTTGACAAGTTTGTCGATCTCGTCAAGGACAATAACCATGACCCCGCCGGTGCTCTCGAGCTGGTTCTTCAGCTCCATGTAGACCTGATCGGTTGGCCATCCGGTCATCGGAATGAGATTCCGGGGGCTGTCGCTTGGATGCCGGTCAGCGTCGTCGAGACAGTTCGCGATCTGGGCGAGCACCCGATACTGGGTATCAATCACTTCGCAGTTGAGGTGGACAACCTTACACTTCGTCCCGGCAAGAGCGCTTGCGTTCTCGAGTTCTGTCCCGACATATCGGACCGAAGCCGTCTTCCCGGTCCCGGTCTTGCCGTAGATGAGGATATTCGAGGGGGTCTCGTTGTTAAGAGCAGGTGCAAGGATGGATGCAAGTTCATCGATCTGCGGCTTTCGGTGGGGGAGGACGTGAGGGCGATAACTGTGACGGAGCACTTCCCTGTTTTTAAATATACGTCTATTGGTCAGGTATTTCTTAAAGAGGCCCATAGGATTGGTTCTATCGTCCGACATGATTTCATCCAGAGAGGTTGCCAGGACAGAATATTTTCGTGTCATGGGCACTTAGTATGATCGTTCTTGAGGCAGATAACCCCTTCGTTTCCACTGGAACTCCCAGCAGTTGGTTGCTGGCATAGAAGACCCCCGGATATCCCCACGGGGTGCGATCGGAACCTGCAATACAAAAAAAGGATATCGGCCTTTGATCCAGCAACCATGTCCTGACAACCATGTCCTGAGGATGACAGAACCAGACACCAGGAGCAGAGTAATTCATGGATAGAGAGATGGCTGGTGCGGAAGAGTGGGTAACAAGTGTGGGGACCCCCCTGGATCAGTGGATCGCCCCGACCCCTTTGTTTCCAGTGGAGATGTGACAATGATACAACACTGTTGTATCATACAGACAGGATGACAATAGCTATGTGTAACTGTGTGAGTAAAGATATAAAAACTAATCGTAAAGTCACAGAGATGAAGAAAGAACTCAGGAACAGAGAGATAAGGAAAAAGAGAGCAGGAAATTGGATGAAACAGACAGGTCAGTTACAAACCTGATCCCCTTTTCTCCTCTATCTATTATGTGAATCAGCACCCCCCTGGGTAACAGTGAACCTTTGCACTTGAAACTTCATGTGCGCTACTGTCTTGTTCATATACCTCTCCTCCGTGTTTTTTGGTTTCCTACATGCGACTCTATCTTCCCTCTACAAACCGATGTATCATACAGGAGTTTGGGGGAACGTATGGATGACAGCCAAACCCCCACGCACCAGAACTCGCGAAATGATGTGAAATGTTCCACTAGTTCCAGTGGAAACAAAGGGGTCGGGGATTGCATACCATCACCCACGAGATACAAAGAAGTAAAATGTGTGATACAGAAGTACTAGAAGATCATATGGAGAGTAACCATCTTAAACCCCTCACCGTGACCGGTGCCGTTGTCACCGTCTCTTCCAGCCGGAAACCTGAAACCGACACCAGCGGGAAGGCGCTCATCGACATTCTCACAGTCGCCGATATTGAGGTGACTCATTACACTGTGGTCCCCGACGACCTGGAACGGATCCGGTTCGAGGTCTATGTGGCGCTGTCACGTGCAAACTGTATCATCTTTACCGGGGGCACCGGGCTCACGCCCGACGACTGCACCATCGAGGCGATCGCGCCGCTGCTCGAGAAGGAGATCCAGGGATTTGGTGAACTCTTTCGCCTGAAGAGTTACGAGGAGATCGGAACCGCCGCAATCCTTTCACGAGCAATCGCCGGCATCATCGGCGGCCGGGCGGTTTTCTGCATCCCCGGATCCAGAAAGGCGGTCACGCTCGCCGCCCGGGAGATCATCATCCCTGAGATAAGACACATTCTCACCCACGCATCAGCGGGTCAGCGATAGACGTCAAGGAGCGCCACCCGTTCGAGCACCAGCTCGCGGAACCGCTCCGCCCCCACCGCCTGGATCTCTTCGGGTGTGATACCGAAGAGGTCCGCGAGGCGGACCTGCTTTGCGGGGTCGATCTCTTCCCAGTCTTCATCGACGAACGTCACAAGATCGACGAGACGCTCCCTGATGCCCGGCATCGGCGGGCAGACGGCAACATAGGCCCGGTTAACTCCCGGGTGGATACCAAAGAACGCGGCCACCTGGCACTGCCTGGTCCCCGCAGCGTAGAGGAGCGCCTCCATCTCAATCGAGTTTGCTATTGGCTCGCCGCTGGTCCATGACCGCCACGCGTGCCGGAGCGCCATCTCCACGTGGTCGCGCCCTGCCAGGCGGTCGGTGTCGAAGAAGATGATATGGGTTTTGTATTCGTTGGCGATCCTCCGGATCCTTCTCAGGAAGTCGGCATTGTCATCGACCGTAAAGACCGCCTGGTAGATATCACATACTGCCTCTGTCATCTTTTTATTCACCCGAACCAGGAGAGGGATGATTGTTCGTCACCGGTCTCCTCGATCTCGTCCCGCACTCCTTCGAGCTGCTCGAAGACCTGGGCGGCGATCTTCTGTCCGACGATCTTCCCGACCTTCGCCGGCCCTGCGGCGCGCAACGCATCGATCGACCCGAGGCCGTTGTTAAAGAGCCGGCGGGCCCTGACCCGCCCGATTCCTCGGAGCCTGATGAGAGGCAGGAGCTCCTTTTTGATGCCGTGTTTGGTCCGAAGTTCTATCTCCTCAATGGGCTTGGCGAGGTGCGGCGCAAAGAGCTGCGCGAGGTGCCGGCTTGCGTGGATCAGCCAGGCGATGCTCTCCACCATCCCATAGATATCGCCGGGCCCGACATTGTAGCGCCTGCAGATGGCGTCTTCGCTTTCTTCATTCACCCAGTCATTGAGGAGGAGCGCGGTCTTGAGGCTCCGGTCGAACTCCTCGCCCGCATCCCAGGGAATCTCTATCCAGAGTTCATCCCGATGGTCAGCAAGGAACCGGTCCAGGAAATAGATATCGTCCCTCCTGACGTAGAGGGTCAGCATATCGGGCGTAGAGCAGAGCAGCTGTAGGAGGCCGATATCGGTGTACTCCTTCCGGCCGATCATCGCCGTCACGATCACCTCAGCGCTCCGGGGGTCGATGTAGAGCCTGGAGACGAGCGCCCCATACTCGGTGGGCTCGAGCCACTCCCCTACCTCGGTGATCATCTCGCTCTCGCGCAGAAACTCAAGCCCGCGGTCAACCGCGCGCTTCAGTGCTGCTGGACTCTCCCCCTGGTGGGCGTAGAACGTCCTGTCCATGAACCCCAGCACCTCGTCGCGCTTGCGAGCGAATCTGGTCGCGATGAGTGAGAGGATGTGGGTGCAGAGGACCGCCTCGTTCGCACATCGGCTCCTGACATCCTCGGCCGGCGCGTTGATGTAGCAGTCGAAGAGCTCTTCAATCATCTCCTCCGACTTTGCTATCAGGACCGCCTCTCCGTAAGGGTCGAGGTGCGGCCGCCCGGCCCGCCCTGCCATCTGCCTGTACTCCCTGACCGGTATGGGAACCATTCCCTTCCCGGCGTTGAAGCGGAGGTAGTCACGGACGACCACGCGCCGGGCGGGCAGGTTCAGGCCGGCGGCGAGCGTCGGGGTGGAGGCGATCACCTTGATCTCTCCATCTCGGAATCCCGCTTCAACGATCTGCCGCTCCTCCCGTGCGAGCCCGGCGTGGTGGAATGCCGCCCCCTGCGCCACGCAGGAGGCAAGGATCCTCCCCATGTTCGTTCCGGTGTTTGAGCGTATCTTATCGGCGTAGCCGGCGAGGACCGGGTTTGCGAGTTTCAGCCCGGACGCGGCGCGTTTTGCAAACGCCTCGGTATTTTTGCGGGAATTGACAAAGACCAGGCACTGTCCCCCCTCCTCCACCGTGTCGAGGACGAGGTCCAGGTCCTCATACTTGCTCCTTCGCTCGATTACCCGGTTGCGGTCGGCAAACTGGATGCTGTTCTGGAAGAAGACCCCTTCCCGGAGGTCGACCGGTCGCCAGTCGCTCTCCACGAGTTCAGCATCGAGCCACCCGGCCAGGTCCTGCGGGTTGCCGATGGTGGCGGAGAGAGCGATGATCTGCATGCCAGGGTTTTTATGCCGGAGCTTAACTATCACCATCTCAATGGTCGCTCCCCGGGAGGGGTCATCGATGAGGTGGACCTCGTCGAGGACCAGCAGGGTGATATCTGCAAGCCACGGTGTCTGGTTCCGCAGGAGCGAGTCTACCTTCTCGCTTGTCGCCACGATAATATCGTTTCTCCCGAGGTACTCGTCTTTTCGATCGAAGTCGCCGGTGGCGATACCGACGCGGAGCCCTTTCCCCGAGAACTCCTCGAACTTCTCACTCGCGAGCGCTCGCAGGGGAACGATGTAGAGACACTTGCCGCCCTGCTGGACCTGGTGGTGCATCGCCATCTCGGCGACCAGGGTCTTGCCGCTCGCTGTCGGGATAGCGATAAGAAGGTTTTTTCCAGAAAGGAGTCCTGCCTCGACGCAGGAGGCCTGCGGCGGGTAGAGTTTCGTGATTCCGCGTGCCATGTAGCTGGCAGCCAGGTCCTGCGGGATCGGCAGGTCGGCTATCTCCATGTATACCCCTTCATTTCCACTGCAGACCATATATTCTGGCTGTCATGGACGTGGATGGGGCCCGCCCACCCGCGCCAGCTCATGAGTAGTACTCCAGCATCTCGTGTTTTGCTTCTTTCCTCTTCCGGTCGAGGAACGCATAGACGTTCTCGTGAGGCACTCCCTGGATCAGCATCTCCACCGCTTTCCTCGCGGTCTCGTTCTGATCCGGGAGACCGATGATCGCGACGGTCTTCCCGTGGACCGAGATCTGCGTGTTGGTCATATCCTCGATCTGGGCGCGGGAGGTTCCCGCCTTGCCGATGATCCTGCCCCGGAGCCGCTCGAGGTGTCGGGTCGTGCCCGAGAGATCAGTCAGATCGATCACGTCAAGCATCATATCTTCGTCCTCAAGCAACCGGAATGCACGCTCTGGCGAGAACCCCCGGTTGATCGCCTGGATGATGCTCGTCGCCGTCATGACGGCGACAGGGTCGTCCCCCTCGATCACCACCGTCCCCTCCTCGCTGTCGATCCGGAGGGATACTCCGGTTTTTTCTTCGATCTCGCGTTTCGTGGCTCCCTTTTTACCGATGATTACACCGATCCTGGCTGTTGAAACTTTTATCTCCTGTCTGGCCATGGTTACTTCCTTCTCTCAAGTCTTTTCAGGGTTCCCGGTCTCCGTTGCCGGTGATCGCTCTCACGATCTCCTGCTCATCCTGCACGTCGCAGTAGCGGGAGAAATATCTGTTGATGTTCCTTATATCCCGGATCAAGAACGTGGGTGCCTGCGGATGGTCCAGAGTGACTGCCTGCCCCATATCGATCAGGTATGGTTTCTCGTGATAGAGAATATTGTATTCGGAGAGATCGGCATGGACCAGGCGCGCGTCCTGGTAGAGTCGTCTCATGTAATCGAGAACCTCCTGGTAAACCGCTCTGTAATCATCCACTTCTGCGAGGCGGAGCTGGGGATACGGGATCTCCTCCTCACCGAGGAACTCCATAAGGAGGATGTTCCGGTCGAAGGCGAGGGGCTCGGGGACCGGGAGCCCGACATCATGTGCCCGGGCGAGGTTGCTGTACTCTTTCTTCGTCCAGGCAAAGATGATACCCTTGCGTGACCCCCGGACGCTCGCGAACCGGCGGTCTCCCGCCAGGTATTCGGCCATCGCCTTGAAGTTCGCGGTCTGGATACGGTAAATCTTGATGGCGATCCCCTGGTTATCATGTTCACCATAGTAGATGTTTGCTTCTTTCCCGGTGCTGACCGGCCCGCCGATGGCGGAGATCACTTTTCTGTGGACAAGCTTGTAGAGGGCCATGAGGGTGACTTCGTCGAAGACATCGTCCCGTACCTTCATCATGTCTGCGTCCTTTACCCGGACGCCCATCGCCTCGATCTCGCGGTCGAACCGCTCATACTCATCCCTGCGGCCCACTGCCGGATCACCTGCTGCAGACGTAGTCGTGTACGGGGGCGAGGATATCGATGAGATGGTCGGCGGCCGCCGACTTCAGGTCCAGCGGATGGATCTCGCCGGCGGCGTAAGCCCGCTCGAGGTCTTCGTAGGTGGTAAACTCCCGGTCCCCGCCGAACTTCGCAGGCCGGTGGATAGTGATCGCCCCGGTCCGGGGGAATATGTGGTATTGCAGGATCTGAAGCACCGGGTTATTCTCAATCTGGGGTGGACAGAATGCCTTCTTTATCTTCTGCTTGATATCCTCTTCTGAATCGGCGACCGATATGACGTTTCCTGCCGACGACGACATCTTCTGCCCATCGAGACCGCTGATGATTGGCGTGTGGATGCAGACCGGCGCCTGATACCCGATTACGGGAAGGTGTTCCCGCGCGAGCATGTGGATCTTTCGCTGGTCGATCCCGCCGAGGGCGGCGTCCACTCCAAGGGTCGCGATATCAACTATCTGCATGATCGGGTAGACCATCTGGGAGACCGTGGGGTTCTCCATCTGCCGCCCGACCTCGTCCATGCTCCTTCTTGCCCGGTTGAGGGTGATCGCCTGGGAGAGCTTCAGGACGGAGAGCTCATACTCTGGCGTGAGTTGCACATCCGAGCCAAGGACGTATTTTGCGTCAACAAGCCCCAGCCCCTCGAAACATCGCCGGTTATATCTGGCAATCTCCCGGATCTCTTCCATGGTCCCTTTGCGGTTCAGGAACGCGTGGAGGTCGGCGATGAGCACGGTCACCTCGAACCCTGCTTTCTGCAGGTCTATCAGTTTATTCACCGTCACCATGTGGCCGAGGTGGATCTCGCCGCTCGGCTCGTAGCCGGTGTAGACCCGCTTGATCGGACAATCGATGAGCGCACGCAGTTCCTGGTCAGTGATGACCTCTATGGTATTTCGTGTCACCAGTTCGTAAGGATCCATCGAAAATAGTGGGTTTTCTGGAGAGTTAATGGTTCTTCTTCCCCAGCGGTTTATCCGATGGCGACGAGGCCAAGAGCCTTATCGGTCATCCGGATGGACTCCTCTGGATCCTCTACCGTTCCCATCAGGGCCCGGATGCAGTCGATGTTCTCAGGGATGACGTCGGCCTCCTGGTGGATGGCCTGGAAACAGTAGAACTCCTTACCGTTGAGCACCGCGACCGACTCCTCAAAGATGCCGTTCTCCCAGAGGTCGGTCCTGGGCCGGCCGAGATCCTGGGTGTACTCCCGGAGCTGGGCGTTGCTCTTGATCCCGGTGGCCTTACGGACAAGCCCGATACGGCTGTGGTCCTCAAAGACCTTCAACACCGCATCCCGCGTGGTCTCGTGCTTTAAGTCTGCCTGTATCGCGTGCATGTGCATAAACGTCGTCGGAACGATCATCGCGAGGGTGACGATGTTTATGTGCGGGAGAACGGTCTGGAGGTCTGGGCCGTGGTGGCTCGGGATGGTGGCCGGATTGAGGACGATGGCGTCGACTGGTCCCCGCTTGATGTCGTCAGGGTCAGCTCCTCGTCTGACCATCACCGCCCTGACCCGCTCAACGCCGAAGGCCTGATCCAGGGCGTGGATGAGCCGGATGAGCCCGGTGGTGTTACACGAGACGACCCGAGCAAACTGCTTTCCTGCAGCCTCCCTGTAGTTCGCATGGGCGTTGAACGAGAACGCGGCGACCTCGTGCTCCTCACCGCCCTGGAAGATCGCCTTCTTTCCGAGCTTCTCGTAGATCGGCTTGTTCTTCTCCCCGACGCCGCCAGGAGTGGCGTCCACGACGATATCGGCAGCCTTCAGCATCGCATCTACATCACCTGCGACCTCGATGCCTGCCTTCTCAAATGCCGGCTTCTTCGAGAGGTCTGCTATGTAGAGGGGATACCCGCGCTCTTTTGCGACGTAAGCCTCGGCAGAGACGCTCGTCTTCGAGACCCCTACGACTTCCATGTCAGGCTGTGCGGCGACCGCATCGGCGACCCGTTTACCGATGGTGCCGTAGCCGTTGATTGCGACTTTGATCATGCATGATGGAATACTGAACAAAAATTAATAAAGGTTGCTGATTTGTAAATATGGTTGTTGTCCTGGGTGTTTATCATAAATTGGGTTTTCTGAATGCCCATAATCGCCTTCAGGCCATGCAATCATGGCAAAGGCGACCTCAAGATATATGGGGCCAGCCTCCACGTGGGTCATGGTGGCAGAGTCTTCCTGCCGCCCTTCTCCGGGAGGGCTTATATGGGGGGTCAGTGCTACGAAGGTACACAACCATGGAGAAGCAGCCTACCCTTGTGACTGACCGCCTGCTCCTGCGGCCGTTCGACTTTGCGGACGCCCCGGAGGTGCAGCGGCTCGCCGGCGACTACGAGGTCGCGTCCCGCTCTCTTGCTATACCCTACCCCTATGCCGACGGGGTGGCTGAGGCCTGGATTGCTACTCACCGCCCCGGGTTCGAGAAGGGGCTACATGTTCTCTACGCCGTCACCCGTCTTCGAGAGCAGGACTTCGTGGGCGCGGCCGGGCTCGTGGAGATCAGCCGCCGCCACGGGCGAGCGGAGCTCGGTTACTGGGTGGGGAGACCTTACTGGGACCGTGGGTACGCCACCGAGGCTGCCCGGGCGGTGATCGAGTACGGGTTTTTGGTCCTAAAACTACACCGGATCTATGCCATGCACTTCTCCCGCAACCCGGCCTC
>LFRN01000126.1 GCA_001512375.1 Candidatus Methanoculleus thermohydrogenotrophicum
TTGACTACGGCATAGACCTTCTTGCCGACGGTAAGACCGAGGTTCTCCACGGCAGTTTTGGTAATGACTGAGGTGACCTCACCGCCGCCGTCCAGCTCGATGACAACCTCAGCGACGATCATACCGGTATCAATCTTCTTTACTTTTCCAGGGAGCTGGTTTCTTGCACTTAGCTTCATAGCGCTCACGACAACGAGTCACCTTTTTGTCATATATAAGTTTCCATGTTCGTCCCGTGTCGCACAAATATTGGAAACCACTGTTGCTCCCCCTGATTGCCTATCTGAGGCCTCTGATTCTCTATTGGAAGATTCGCTAAAGCAGCAAGCCTTGCTGCAAACATGATCTTTCCTGCGCGGACAGGCGGGGCAGATGCAGGGATAGAGTTCTGGGTCTCAGCACTTTGCCTGTGCAGCGTTGCGAAAAATTGATGGGCCTGTCCGGATTCGAACCGGAGATCTTCGCCGTGTAAGGGCGACGTCATAACCAGCTAGACCACAGGCCCGTGGATACTTTATAGTGTTTCGCACCGTGAGGGATAAACGTTGCCGCCCGGGACTCCAGGTAGCGCCTGGAGATATATCCCGGATTCGGTTTGGGAATCTGGCTTGATTCCGTGGGGCAATGACCTGCATTGCTCTCCTGCCCGTTGCGCAAGAAGGCTTTCCTCCAAGCAGTCTAAAACGCACCCGGGCATGCGAGATCCAAACAGCGGCAGCCCGGATGAAGGCGCGAGCGGATTTCTCGGGGTTGGTCGGATAAACGGGTCTACAGACGAAAAATAGTTTAAATGAATCCGAAGGACTTCAGCGTCACTTCGGGATTGGCGGCGCCTGTGTGGTAAACAGCACCCTCGGAGAGCTCGTTGATGACCACCTCAGCTGGGGAGAAGAGTGAGGTGTCGATCTGGTAGAAGTCGAAGTTTGCTTCCTTGAAGATATCATAGAACGGTTTTCCGTATCCCTTGGATTTGCTGCTCGGGATCCTGTCAAGGTAGTCCTTGATCTCCGGGGCGTTCATCGTCAGCATGATGCTGCCATGGTAGATCGTAGCGTCGTTGGTGCTGCCCATCGCCTTTGTGCCATCCTTCTTGACGGGGGCGATCGGGGCGTGGCCAATACCGGCGGTGATCTTCTTTGTGTCAAACCCGAGTTCGTTCAGTTTGTAAACAGCGGTCTCGACACAGCGACCGGCGACCTGGATCGAGCCGACGATCGATGCCGTGGGGGCGACGACCGCGCAGGTGTTGGCGACGTCCACGTTGCAGGCGTCGGCAATCATCTCCATGACATCGGCATTTGGAAGGTGGTCGCTCTCAAGTGCGATGACCGCGTAATCGAACTCGTCTTCGTAGTCGATGACCTCGTAGGTATGCTTTGGCTTCAGGGAGAGCGCCCGTGCGGGACCGCTGCCCATGGCGAAGTACTTGGTGGCATTAATCGTCCAGCCTGCCTTCTGGGCGCCGAGGCATGCAATGGCCGGGAAATCGGTACTGACCTCGATAAATGGTATCGGAACGTTCCTGATCCGTCCCATGGTAATGTCTACCTCGCCGAGTCCGCCCATGCAGATCTCAGTAAACTGCCTCCCTGCCCGGTATCCACCGGGCGTACTGACGCCGCAGTCAACAATGCGTGCACCGTTGTCCAGTTCGTACGGGACGGCATTGAACTCCTCGGCATATTCGAAGAGTTCCTCAAAAATATCCAGTGCCAGTTCATTCACGCTGAGCATGTGGAAAACCTCATCAGAGTACAGGCGGCGGCAGAATAGATAAGGATTTTCAAATCGTCTGTTCCTGTTACAGGTGGTCCAGCACACGTTCAGGGTCGTAACGAAGGCTGATCAGCTGAGTTCTTCCTTTTCCCTGGCGGTAGTTGAGGTTCAGGATTCGCATCGCGTCAAACTTCCTGATCATCTCGTAGTACTTGGTATAACTGATATTCGTCTGCTCTTTTGTGAGGCGGTATATCTCACCGGCATTCATCTCCTGGTCTGCCTGCGCCGATATCTCGGCGATCTGTCGAAGTAACTGCTTCTCCTCGGTCTTGAGTGCCCGAAGTGAGAACGCAAGGTGCAGGTACCGCGATATCTCGTATGCCTTACAGATATCCTCCCGCTCGACGGAACGCCGGGCCTCTTTCTCAGCGTTCAGGGTCGCTCGCTTGATGAGATCGATGCCGACACGGAGATCACCGCTCTTCATCGTCTGCTCCACCACGAGATCCAGCATCCCCGACCGGAGGACGTTCGGGTAGAGCCCCTGGAGGATCCGTTCCTCGAGGATACCACGGATTTCCTCCTCAGAGTAGGGAGGAAAATAGATCTCAGTGGGACGGAAGACCGATGCCACCCGCGCGTCCACCTTGCTCTGGAGGCTGATGGTCATATCGCTGACGATGGCGATCACGCCTATCCGGAGATCGGGGTAGGTTTCATGCGAGCGGAGCAGGGGGTAGAGAACGCGGTTAATCTCATCTTCGTAGAGGAGATAGTTCGCGTCATCCAGCGCCACCAGGAGGACCTGCTCCTCCTGCTGCATGTTCCGGGCTATGGCGTCAAGAATTCGTTTGAACGATGTGCCTGACGCCGGTGACATATGCCCGGTGATCCGCTGGTAGATCCGCGAAAAGATAGCAAACCTGGTGTTATCGATCTGGCAGTTGATGTGGATGGGAACCAGTTTTTGCGTGGCTTTCTCGACCTCGGCGAGGATCTTTTTAACGCTTGTCGTCTTCCCGGTGCCGGGAAGACCACGGCAGATGGTGTTGAGTGGCCTTCCTCCCCGCAGGCCCGGCCTGACCTGGAAAGCGAGATCACGAATCTGGGCATCACGATGGTTGAACTGCTCGGGGACGTAGTCGATCTCGAATACATCGGGATCCCGGAAAAGTGTCTCGTCCCACATGAGCAGGTTCTTCTTCATCATACAATCCTCGGGTACTTGTAGTATATATACCTCCCGCTTGCTTATTCTTCCACTACGTTGAATTAAAAGAATTTAGGATCAGAATAGGGCTAGTCCCCCACCATCTCAATGGTGGGCTACAGCCCGTCGACAGGAAGACATAATTACGCATGGTGTATATAATATTGTAGAATGGTTAAGCAGGGTCCTTGGATAAGTGCAAGAGGGTGCATATACAACGTGAATTATCACTTTGTATGGTGAACGAAATACCGCCGAAAGGTTCTGGTCGGTGATGTTGCTGAGACTCTTACGGACCTCCATGTATCAATCGCTCAAGATAAGGGGTTCATCTTGAACACTCAGGAAGTCGTGCCTGATTACGTTCATCTCTTTATCACGGCCCATCCAAAATTTGCTCCTGCCACCATTGTTAAGAACATGAAGGGGATCACCGCCAGGAAACTCTTTGAACAGTATCCCGACCTTGCGAAAACAATTGTGGAAAGACCATCTCTGGAACCCATCGTATTATGTTGGAACGTGCTGGGATACGCCAAAAGAAGAGGTTATTCAGAAGTATCTCGAGACTCAGAAAGTGATGTGACCC
>LFRN01000029.1 GCA_001512375.1 Candidatus Methanoculleus thermohydrogenotrophicum
GGTCCATGAGCATCAGGTCAGCCATCCGGTAACCGCAAACAGAACAGGTCCTGGAGGAGGGCTCAAAGAACCGTTGCCTCCCCCAAAATCACGCCTCGCCGCCGTGCTCCTGGAAGCAGCACAGCGCCTCGCGAACCTGCTCCCTGACCGCCAGCAGGAAGTAGTCTGTGAGGTCGGGGTCGGTCACCACTGCATCGATTCCGAACCATCGGACTCTGTTGAATCCCTATTCCGGAACCGGGCTCATCTCCCGGGCAGTGAATTATGGTAGACACGCCCGGTGGGGTGGGGGCGGTGCGTGGCGATACTGAGAGAAATCCGCGCCCCGAGCGTTGCCCCGGGACTGCAACCGCCAGGAGCTGACAAATGACGGTTCAACTAAGCCCAAAAAGGAAAGATCTAGGTCGTTCTCTCGAGGCGCGCTTTTTCGGCCTTCTCGCTGATGAGTGCGCTATTCCCGGCGGGATCCTTGAGGACGACCGTGAATGGGAAGGCCACCTCCCGTGCGGCGGCGATCTTCTCCCGTACTCTGAGTGCGGCCGCCCGCTCGTCATCACTCTCAGCACAGGTAAGGATGCTCTCCGCCGCCTCCTCAAACCGCGAGAGAACCCCTTCGATATTGGTGACGAACCCCTCACAGGCAGTCCCGGGCTCGACCGCAAGACCGAGTTCCGGAATCTCGATAGTCCCTGTCATACTCCGCACCACTCTAATGGAAAGATCACCGGGCTCCTCGACCCGTACTGTCCATTGGACTGGCTCGCCCTCCTCCGGAATGATGGTGTCGGTGTGCCGGTAACCGCAGGCGTCGCAGGCGATCGAGACGAGCAGGAGGTCCGGGAAGTGGGGGATCTCGAGGCGATGGTGGATAATCTGGATCTCGCACCCGCACGCAGGACAGGTCCCCTGGTAGGTCTCCCGCACTTACTGAGCACCACCGATCTTCTCGCGCGAGATCTTGACGGACATGGGCGTGATGATGACGTACTTCTGCTCACCAAGTCCGACGATGTCACCGTTTACGTCTCTCGCTACATCGCGAAGGTCTTTTAGGACCCGCTCAAAAGTCACCTTATCCATCCTCAGCCGCCCGATATCGACGATGACAATGTTGCCGTTGTAGACCTCGTCTTTAACACGGGGGGTGTCCTTGAGATCCGCGATGGTGGCGATCTTGACATACATGGATGCTGGTTCCTCCGAGGTCGCCCCCTCATAAGAGGCGAGGTCGAGTTCCATGTATTCATCTTCGCTTTTTGCAGGATTTTTACCGAGAATGCTGTCAAAGAGCTTTTTAACCATAGAAAAAAGTGAGGAAAGAATTTATTTAATTGTATCTTTTAATTCCCATATCAAATCTCGAGGTTCCAGATATCGTCCCCAACATGGTGGATGCTCCTGACCGATTTACCCTTCTCCTGCCGCTTCATATCGTCAGCATCAAAGAGTGCAACCCCCACGGCGAGCGGTTTGCCGTAGCGTTCCTCAACGATCTGCGCCGGGCGGCCGGCCCGGATATCGGGCGATATCGAGGTGATCCCGGGGCGCATGGCATCCGCGCCGTTTGCGATGAACCTGACCGCGCCAGTATCGACCACCACCCGTCGTTCGGGGATGGGGTGCTCGATCAGCCCCCGTAGGGTGGGAAAGGTCCAGGTGTCGGTGGCCATAAGGAGCGGTTTTTTGTCGACGAGGAAGATATCGACGGGAGCGTCCGTCTCGATCCGCTCGATCCGGTCGGACCGGAAGAGTTCGGCTGAAGAACCGATCTCCTCGGCGAGTTGACTCAGGAGCCGGGCAATCTGCGATCTTCTAATAACGTGACGTTTTTTAATGGTATATTTTGACATTTAATCCAGACCTCTAGGAAGCAGGTGTTTCCTCGCAACAGCGCGGTTATATTTAAGTAGTTTCCCCACTCAAATATATTACTCCAGAAAGGACGGCAAAGGGTAATCATATGACGCCAAGACCGTTGGATATTTTAGATCAGGTACTGAATCGTCAGCCCGTCATCATCAGTCTCAAAGGTGGAAGGGAGATCCGGGGCATCCTCCAGGGATACGACGTTCACATGAATCTGGTACTGGATAAGGCAGAAGAAGAAGTAGACGGCGCGGTGCATAAACTTGGCACGCTGATCGTCCGCGGTGATAATGTGATCTACATCACCCCTTCAGTTGAATGAGTAGGTGAGAAACAATGTCAAAAGGCACGCCCTCAATGGGCAAACGACAGAAACGCACCCACATCACCTGTAGGCGTTGTGGCAGGGCTTCATTCCATGCGCAGCATAGAGTCTGTGCAGCCTGTGGCTTTGGGAGAAGCCGGAGAATTCGCAATTACCGCTGGACAGAGAAAAAAGCAAAGGTACCAACACACTAGAGCTGGATCATGTGTGGTATCGTTGGCATCGTCGATGCTGGCGGTGTCTCATTTCCACTGTACTACGCCCTGTACGCTCTCCAGCACCGGGGGCAGGAGAGCGCAGGGATCTCTACTTTTGAAGGCACGACCCTGTATACCTACAAAGCTCAGGGGCTCGTTGCCGAGGTCTTCAACAGCCACACCCTAGAGGGACTGCACGGCAATGCCGGGATCGGGCATGTCCGCTACCCGGTGTCCGGGTCGACGGTCCCGGAGAACGTTCAACCGTTTAACTTTCGCTACCGGGGACTTGACCTCTCGATCGCCCACAATGGCAACCTGGTCAACGCGGCTGAGATCCGGGAGGAATATGAACGCAGAGGGCAGATCTTCTGCACCGCCACCGACGCCGAGGTCATAGGTAACATCATCGCCGAGGCGCTCCGGACCTCAAAGAGCATGGAGGATGCCGTCCGACTCTGCATGCGTCGCCTTCGTGGCTCCTACGCCATCGTTGCGTTGTTAAACAATACCGTGTATGCTTTTCGTGACCCGCTCGGCATCACACCGCTCTGTGTCGGTAAGCTTGACCATGGCTACATCATTGCCTCAGAGAGTGTGGCTATCGATGCGCTCGGCGGCATGTTCATCAGGGATGTGCGGCCGGGTGAACTCATTCATATCGACGAGAACGGGTTCTCCTCCGTCCAGATCGCGACCGCGAACCGGACGGCGCACTGCATCTTTGAGTATATCTACTTCGCCCGCGCCGATTCAGTCATTGACGGGACACTGGTCTACGATGTCCGGCGCCGGATCGGGCAGGGTCTCCACGACGCGGCCCCCGTCAGAGGAGATATGGTCTGCCCGGTACCTGACTCCGGAACCGCTTACGCCGCTGGCTATGCCGAACAGTCAGGTATCCCGTTCCTTGAGGGGCTGATGAAGAACCGCTACATGGGACGGACGTTTATTATGCCGACCCAACAGCAGCGGGAATGGGCGATCAGGATCAAACTCAACACTATCAGGGGAAACCTGAAGGGCAAAAGGGTGATCCTTGTCGACGACAGTATTGTCCGTGGGACAACATCCCGCCGGATCGTGAAGATGATCAGGGAGGCGGGGGCAAGCGAGATCCATCTCAGGGTCGGTTCCCCGCCGATCATCTCTCCCTGCTACCTCGGGGTGGATATGCCCACGCGGGCGGAACTGATCGCGAGCGGGAAAAGCATCGAGATGGTGCGGGAGAGCATCGGCGCGACATCGCTTGCCTACATCCCGCTCAAGGACCTGGTGGAGGCGATCGGGTGCGACGAGCGGAATCTCTGCACCGGATGCCTGACCGGGTGTTACCCCGTGGATATCAGCGAGGAAAGGTGTCACCACAGTGTCGTGGACTACATGGCAGGCACCCACCACCAGGCCGGTCTCTCAACCTTCAGAACCGAGAAACAACGGACATAACCGTGCGCGGTATGGCCGAAGTCATTCCTTCCCGCTCTCCTTGATACAAATCCTGTCCCGGACGCGAAACC
>LFRN01000254.1:0-7145 GCA_001512375.1 Candidatus Methanoculleus thermohydrogenotrophicum
GCGGCAAAGATCATCGTCGAACCAGCCCCTCCCGAACTCCCCACTGATGGGATAAACGTCGACGACGAGCGGTTCGTGCCGGTCTGGCAGGCCTACTCGCCGTTGGAATTCCTCACTATCATGCTCCTCATCCACTGCCCGCTCCTTGCGGTGCCCTTCGAGATCATCTGTTCAGCAGGCATCCTTGCGTTCCTCGGCCACCGGACCTCCCGCAACCCCCTGGACCACAAGAAGCGGTCCAGGATCTACGCCTGCATCCGGGACCACCCCGGGATCACGCAGTCAGAGATCACCCGTGTCACCGGGATCAACCGCGGGACGACCCGCTACCACCTCTTCCGCCTCCGTGAGGCCGGCCTCGTCAGTGCCGTAAACCAGGGTGGCAGGGTGGGCTACTTCCAGAGCGGCTACGATGCAACCTCAAAGACCATCTGCTGTCATCTCAGGAACGATACCCGCCGGGAGATCTTCGCCCTGCTCCTCGACCACCCCGGGATCACGCAATCAGAGATAGCCAACGAGATCGAGATCTCCCGTTCAGCGGCTGCCTGGCACCTGCAGAGGCTCGATGCCGACGGATGCATCGCGTCTGATCGTGACGGCCGGGCAGTGCGCTACGCGCTCACCGACGATGCGCTTGAGGTCTTCGAGGTCCTGAAACAGGGAGATCACGGCCGGGCGTGCTGAAAGTGCCCGAGGAAAAGGCTTCCTCCAGGCTGAACCGGAGATGATCCAAACTCCTTCCTGGTGTGGTCCGTGGAGGTATCATCCCGAGGAAGGGGTCCTCTCCCCCCTCATCTGGACGATGGTCTGCCTGGAAACTAACTCTCCCCGGGCGAACTCACCGAAACTCCTCGATCCTCCAGCCCAGGTAATCCTTGATGACCGTATACGCAAGTTCTGGCGGGATCGCTCCCTGCTCGGTGATGATCAGGTCGATGTACTCGGCAGGCGTCACGTCGAAAGCCGGGTTTCTGACCCGCACAAACGGCAACCGCGCAGCCTCCTCCGGGGGAAGCACCTCAGCAGGATCCCGCTCCTCGATCTCGATCAGCTCCCCGAAGATCGTTCTGGGCGCAAACTTATAGGTCTCGGCCGCAACAACAACGTTTGTCCGCGCCTCATGTGCGGCATGGGCGATCTGGGCCGTCCCGATCTTGTTGACCACCGCCCCGTTCACCGCGATGGCGTCGGCACCGACGATGACCAGGTCAACATCGTTGATGAAGTAGCGAACCGCCGAGTCGATGATATAATTTGTGCGGATCCCGGCATCGTTCAGAGTCCGGATCGTGATGAGCCCCTGGTTCCGGGGCCGAACCTCGGTCGCGTAGACCTCGATCTCCTTGCCCTGCCGGTGGGCTTCGAGGATACACCCGAGCGCCGCCTCTGAGTTGCAGTGGGTCAGGAGGACGTCGCCGTCGGAGATGTGACGTGCCCCGATCTCTGCTATCCACCCAATCGCATGTTCTGAGTGTTTGACGAACTCCGCAGCCCGGGCGAGAACGGCCTCCCGTGCAGCCTCCACAGACTCAAAAGAATCCAGGGCGCGCATAACATACCTGACAGCGTTTGGGAGTGAGACGGCCGTCGGGCGGGTGGCAATGAGCGTCTCGGCCGCTCCCCGCATCTCTCGCTTGAAGGCCTCAGGGTCGGATACGTCAAGATCGCGGGCGAAATCAGCCAGCGCTCTCACCGCCGCACGGGCGATCCTGCCAGCTCCCCGGATCTCCATCTTCTTTATGCTTTCCGCCGTCTCAGATAGTACCATAGATCTTCATTGAAGAAACGACCAGAGACTACATAGATTTATTGAAGTGAAAACAAATGTCAGTTGCCGTTGTTTTTGATAGTGCGGGCACACTGCTCAGGACCTACCGCGTAGCACGCGATATCCTCCGTGGCGAGATGTTGACCGAGGTCGAGACAACGACCATCACCTTCGGGGCCGATGGCAGGGTCCTCGTCCTCCTCCACCTCAGTTCACGGGACATTATGGAGGCACCGGAGGACCAGCTTCTCTCCAGCTACCTTCTGGAGCGATCGATCGGGTTTGGGGTCTCATGTTCCCGGCGGGTCATTCCCGCAGATGATGTCGCGGCTATCCTCTACACCGACCAGCGGGCCCGAGTCGGCGATATGCAGGCCTGCATCAGGAAGGTCTGGAGTTGCTGCAAGAAAGAATCGATCGTCGCCATGAACAGCGGCGTGATCCTGAATACGGATATCTCGGGGACCGAGTTCACGGTAACGACCGGGGGGAGGCCGTTTAGCGGCGCCCGGGAGGCTGTCAATGAATTGCACCGGATGGGTGTCCCCGTATACATAGCGTCAGGAGACCGCGTCACCAGCCTCGAGCAGATCGGCGACTACCTCGGCATCCCCCGGGAACGTATCTACGGCGTTGCCACGCCCTCGATGAAAGCCCAGATCGTGGAGGAACTCAAGGAACATTATGACAAAGTTATTATGGTGGGGGATGGCATCAACGACCTGAAAGCCTTCCAGAAGGCAGATCTAGCAATACTCAGTGAACAGCAATCTGATTCGAAGCCAGATATTCTCTACGCAAACACTGATCTCGTGATCCAGGATATCCGCGAGGTGCCTGGTATTGTTGCAGAACTTCTCAAGGATAACCGGAGACCAGGAAAAAGTGCTACAATATAAACTCTAATATGATATCACGAGAAGATTAGTTTAATGAGGAGCTCAAGATGACCCCACCACTCATTACGGTGAAAGACCTCTGCATGGAGTTCAATGGAAACATTGCACTCAAAGACATAAATTTTGAGATAGCAGAGGGAGAGATTGTCGGTATCATCGGCAGAAGCGGTGCCGGCAAGACTGTCCTTATGCATCTTATGCGAGGGGTGGATCAACCCCCGACACGAGGTTCGATAATCTATCATATCGCCGCCTGTGCTGCGTGCGACTACGTCGATGTCCCGAGCAAGGCAGGGAAGCCATGCCCCTTCTGCGGCGGGGAACTCAAGTGCGAGGATGTTGATTTCTGGAGAGAAGAGAACGCACTGATGAAAAGGCGGATCATGCGACGGACCGCCATCATGTTCCAGCGGACGTTCGCCCTCTACGGTGACGACCGGGTGATTGAGAATATCCTGCGAGCGCTCGATGACATAGGCTATCCGCCAGAGAAGGCGATCAACAGGGCCGCAGACCTCATCGATCAGGTTCGGCTCTCCCACCGGATGATGCACATCGCCCGGGACCTCTCCGGCGGCGAGAAACAGCGGGTGGTGCTCGCCCGGCAGCTCGCCAAGGAACCCTTCATACTCTTTGCGGATGAGCCGACCGGCACCCTCGACCCCGAGACCGCGACGCTCGTCCACCGGATGCTCATCGAGAGCGCGCAGATAAACGACATGGCGATGGTGGTCACGTCACACTTCTCGAAGGTCATCGAAGACGTTGCTGACCGTGCCATCCTCCTCGAAGACGGGGAAATTGTGGATATCGGGACCCCGACGGAGGTTATCCAGCGGTTCATGCGAGACTACAGCGACACCGAGCAATACCGGACTGCCGAGGTCGGCGAGAAACTCGTGGTCGTCCGCGATGTAGTCAAGCGTTTCCTCTCGGTCGACCGGGGCGTCGTCAGGGCTGTCAACGGTGTCTCCTTCGATGTCAACGAGCGGGAGATCTTTGGTATCATCGGCAAGAGCGGGGCCGGCAAGACAACGCTCTCCAGGATCATAGCAGGTATCCTCGAACCCACCAGCGGCGAGGTAAACATCCGGATCGGGGACGATTGGGTCGATATGACAAAACCCGGCATCGAGAACCGGGGGCGCGCAAAGGCCTACATCGGCCTCCTTCACCAGGAGTACGACCTCTACCCGCACAGGACGGTCCTTGATAATCTCACCGACGCCATCGGCCTGGAGTTCCCGAAGGAACTGGCGATGCGAAAGGCAATCATCACCCTCGGGATGGCCGGGTTTACGCCCGCGAAGAGCCGCGAGATCCTGGACCGCTACCCCGACCAGCTCTCCGAGGGGGAGAAACATCGGGTGGCGCTTGCCCAGGTCCTCATCCGTGAGCCCCTGCTTGTGGTCCTCGACGAGCCGACCGGCACGATGGACCCCATCACGAAGGTCGACGTGAAACACTCGATCCTCAGCGCCCGCGAGGAGATGGACGAGACGTTCATCGTTGTCTCGCATGATATGGATTTTGTCAGGGATATCTGTGATCGGGTAGCTCTCATGCGCGGAGGGAAGATCATCCAGATGGGGCCGACCGAAGAAGTGCTCGCCCACCTCACGGAAGATGAGCGGAAGGTGATGGGGGCGGGGGCGGGTACTACCCCCTGAGGTGTGAATGATGGAGGTTCTCCTGGACGGAAAACGTGTTCTGATCCCCGAGGGTTCCCGGCTCTCTGACCTCCTCCCTGACCGGGATCCGGAATGCAGTGTTGCTGTCATCAGACCGGTGCTCGAGGAGGAGGCGGAGTCACAGGAGGTCAGGCTCGTTACGTCGGTTGGGGATATGGTCGTCGAGGTGGTGGATCCGGCGCTGGTCTCCCGACTCTTCCGGCCAGGGCTTGCCGAACACCTCCAGCTGCACTGGCAGGACCGCTACGCCGCTGCCTTTGGCCCGTTTGAGTCCGTGGTGAGACCGGCGCGGAGACCGGGCCATTACGAGCGGGGCGACGTCATCCTCGGATGCGGCGGTTACGACCCCGCCCGGTCCTACCTGATATTCTCGCGCATGCGGCATACCGCCGATCACGGTGCCCCGGAGGACGGCGGCGTCGTCGGCAGGGTCGTCGCCGGCAAGGGGCTGCTCGACCGTATCGGTATCGGTGATCGGATCATCGCGATCGAGCGGATACTCAGGCGTGCTGACCGGTCGCACGCAGTCGTTACCCGGGACGGGGACTTCCCGCTCGAGGACGGCATGCAGCTCGTCTCCTATGTTGAGGCCGAGGCGCAGGGCTGGGGGGACGATGGTATCGACACCCGTTCCGCCCGGAGCGTTGAACACTTTCTCCTATCTGTGAAAGGAGGTCGGTTCCGGGTAGACCGTTCGAGCAGCACCCACGTCGTCGATACACACCTGGTCCTGACGAAGGTCCCGATGGAGTTCTCGGGTCCAAGGCTCGAGGGGGTTGTTACCGTCAGGACCGCCGGCAAGTCCTCAGGGGCGGTCTACATCTACACACAGGGCGCATCGGCAAGCCCGGCGCATACCGTTGTCGGGCGGGTGACCCACGGCATCGAGCTGCCCCGGTTCGCCGGGGACGGAGATCTCCTTGCCATCAGGGTCAAACCAGAGAAACTCGACCTGATCGGGTTTTCGCTCGCAGAGGCCAGATCGGTTGCCGCCCGGCGAGGGGTTTCCCTCATCGCTGACGAGACCGGCGACGATCGCGTGGTGGTCGACCAGACCCCGGCGACGACGCTTGAGGTGCTCGCTGCCAGGGAGATCAGGGTCACGACAGAATCGCCTGACAACGTCATCAGTATCACCCTCGACGAGGCGGCGGCTCCCCGCTCGGTCGCGATCTTTCGTGAGGCGACGGGGCTCAAGCATCACGACGTCGGGAAGATGCCGCTCGTCTTCATGTTTGAGGATGTCTTCCTCTTCAGGCCGAAGATCGCAAGAGGCGTCTCGATCATCCCGGAGAACGTTCCTACGGGTGAGGTCCCGGAGTTCACCCTTGCGATGACCAACGACTCCCGGCGGAACGCCGGCATGGTCGGCGTCCGGGCCACACCGAGTGTCGAGTTCGGCCCGACGTCTGAACCGCTCACGGGCACGAACATCATCGGGAAGGTGCTCGACGTAGAGAAGATCGGCCGGTTGCGCGAAGGGATGACAGTGTACGTGAGAGAAGTAAAATGACAGTCGAATACATCCCTGATTATGTGGGCACGGTTACCAAATACGTCTTTGTCGAGTCTCCGTCCATGACCCCCGGGGAACTTGCGCTCAGGGCATATGAGGCCTCTGAAGGTGTCCTGATCAAAGAGACGTGCTTTGGGCTCCAGGTAACGGGCGAACCTGAGGCGGTTGACCGCCTCGTCGCTGAGATACGCACCTTTGACCCCAATCACATCTTCGTCAAGGACCGCGGATTCCCACCCGGCGATCCCCGTAGATGCCGGGCGAATCTCGGTGGGGCGAGGCCGGGTTACCTCGGCCACGAGCGGGAGTTCCGGATCCTCCGTTACATTACCCGCGGTCTTGAGGCGCTTGAACGGGGGGAGGAGGTGCCGGAAGCGGTGCCAGCATACGGGAAGAAACCGGTACTGGATATTAAGCGATTACAAGAACTTATTGATGAGGAGTCCTGAATTCAATGGCAAAGGTGTTTATCTACCCTGCAACGAGCCTCATCCTCTCTGACCTTGTGGCCAGGTTCGGTCATGAGCCGCTCGGGGCAGCCCTCGGTATCAGGGAGCGGATACAGACCGCCGGCGTCGACTCCCCACCCCTGCAGATCACGCCGGAGGAGCCGAAACGCGGCCTGAAGTACGCGGCCGTCGAGGTGCCGTCCGGTGTCCGGGGGCGGATGGCAATCTACGGTCCTCTCATCGAGGAGGCGGAGGCCGCGGTCGTTGTGACCGACGCAGACCTGGCGTTTGGGTGCATGGGGTGCGCCCGCACCGATGAGTTGATTCTCTTCTCCCTGCGCCAGAGCGGTATTCCGATCCTGGAACTGAAGTACCCCACGAATGAGGAGGAGGGCGTGCAGTTCGTCGTCGGTATCAAGAAATTCCTCGAAAATCTCTCGAACGGAGGCGAAGCATGAGTCGGAAGGTGCGGATCGCCCAGCTCTCCTGCGGATCCGAGTACAGTGGTGTCCAGAAGGAGATCTACGATGCTGCCGAGGCGGTGGGCGCGGAGGTCTTCTTCCCTGACATAGCGCTCGCCGATGTCGAGCAGGCAGTCGAGAGGTTCGGACTGGATGTCCGGAGCGCTGACTTAAAACTGATGATTGCCCGGGGCATGGCACTCGTGGATGAGAAGGTGGATGCAGATGCGGTCTTCATCGGCACCTGCTTCCGATGCGCTGAGGCAGCGATCGTCAGAAACGAACTCAGACGGTATATCCCCGAACACTCGCGACTGCCGGTGGTGAGCTACTCCTTCACTGAACGGACGACCTCAGG
>LFRN01000254.1:7315-12474 GCA_001512375.1 Candidatus Methanoculleus thermohydrogenotrophicum
GGGGAGGCATCTTGAGGCCGATCTGGTCCAGGAGGAACTGACGGTGAACTCGAAAGGTGCTGTCTACCTCGCTGATCACCAGCGAGGCGCCTCGACTGTCATCGATATCGGTGGCATGGACAACAAGGCGATCAGCGTCATCAACGGTATCCCGGGAGCGTTCACGATGGGTGGCATCTGCGCTGGAGCCAGCGGCCGGTTCCTGGAGATGACCGCGAAGCGTCTTGGGGTGGACATCACCGAGCTCGGCCCGCTTGCCATGAAGGGCATAGGAAAGAACGTCCCGATGAACAGTTACTGTATTGTCTTTGGGACGCAGAGCCTGGTGAACGCGCTTGCGGCGGGAAGTACCCCTGAGGACGTGGCGGCTGCGGCCTGCCATAGCGTCGCGGAACAGGTCTTTGAACAACAGTTGCAGGAGATCGATATCAAGGAGCCGGTGATCATGGTCGGCGGCACCTCGCTGATCGAGGGGCTGGTCTACGCGATGGGCCAGCTGCTGCAGACGAAGGTCCTCGTCCCGCCCCACTCACAGTACATCGGCGCGGTCGGTTCTGCCCTGCTTGCATCAGGATTTGTCAAGGGAGAGTAGATGCCTCAGTTGAAACAAATCGTGGTCGAATCACCCGATGATGTCGGAAGGGAAGCCTATGAGCGGATCGCGGCTGATGTGCTCCAGGACCTCGATCTGACCAAGGTGATCGAGCACCTGCATATCTACATTGACCCAGAGGTGCCGATATTCGTCGCTGCCGGGCGCCTGCGCCATATGCCGCGCGCGATCCGGGTCAGTGACTTCGCGAACGTCAACATCGGCGAGGAGACAATTGTTCTCGATATCGGTGACGAGACCTACCTTGCGCCGCTGCTCCAGAAACTCTGGGTCCGCTACGGGAAGGAGAACGTCGACCAGCCAGACCGCTTCACCATCGTCCTCCCGGCCGGGGTGGCAGGGGAGGAGGACCTTGAGCATATGGCGGTCGCCGATCCGAGCGAGACGCTTCACAAGGATGTCATTTATGCGCTCCAGTACATCGCCCCCGAGGGGTTCAAGGTCCGCCGCCAGTATATCAAGGACGAGAAGTTTTACTATGTGGCAAGCGAGGATACCCTGCCGCACGATATCGTGGAGACGGCTGTGAAGCCGCTCTTTGAGAAGATGGGGGTGACGTTATGACGACGCTGGTTCCGGTGACCTACAGGGGCGGAGTCTACCGCCACGATGAGGTCATGGACCTGATCGACGACCTCGGAGGGTATGTCGTGCAGAAACACGTCATGGCCCAGGAAGTCGTGCTCCAGTCGTTCGTGCCACGGGACGATATCGATCTGATACGGGAGATTGCAAAACCGCTTGCCGGTGAGGTGGTCGAGGCACCCCTCGTCGGAACCGAGATCGCGGTGGTCAGCCCGAGCCTGGAGATCCATCACCTGCCCCACACCGCCTGTGACATCGCCGAGTATCTCAGGCGGGCCGGCGCGAAGACCAACATGGTCGGGCTTGCCCGGGGTTTTGGAAAACGGATCGCAAACCTCAACGACGAGGAGCGGGACGTCATCAACGAGCATGACCTGGCGGTCTACATCCTCGGGAACTTCGAGGAGTGTATCAGGGAGAAGTTTCCGGCGCTCAGGCGAGGGATCCAGGTGCCGATCGTGGTGACCGGGGCGCCTGATCGGGAGACGCTGGTTTCGATCATCGACCCGCCGGTCGAGGGTTATGTCGGGGGGATCGGCCGGATCATGCACCGGTTTAAGCGCCCCGAGGAACTCGCGAAACTCGATGAACTGGTAGAGGAGGTCTCCCGTACCCTGGACACCCGGCGGGACGACCTTGCCCGGGATCCGCTCTCCATCTTCCCACCCCGGCTCATGACGATCCTCGAAGAGGAGATATACGAGGTCACCATGTTGACGCACCCGACGCCGGTGACTGTCCAGATGGAGGGGCTGCGGGTGAAACTCCCCTACGACCTCTATGCCGACGACCTGCGATCGCTTGAGGTTGCCGATGGTGTCATGCTCGAGGATGTCGCCGATGTTCTGCCGTCACGAATGCGCGATTACATATTGATACGGATTAAGCCCTTCTCTGAGACCAAGATACTGGTGTAGCGATGGATTTCGAGAAGATATCCGCAAGGATTGCGGAAAAGGGATCAGAAACGATTGCAGAGGAACTCCTCCGGGAGATTGAGAACGAGTACGGCAGGGTCCCCCTGATATTTGAACGGATGTCGGAACGGCCCGAGATCCTCATCTCGCACCTTCTCTACAAAGGTGCCGTGGTGGAGACCAGCCAGCTTGAGCCGAAGATGATCGAGTTGATCAGCGTCGCGGTAGGTGCTGCGCTTAAGTGTAGCCACTGCGTCGAATACCACATGCAGGCGGCGATGGCAAAGGGCGCAACCCGGGCCGAGATCCTGGAGGTGATCCTGATCGCGGGGTTGCTCGCGAACGCGGCGGTCCTCGCCGATGCTTACCGCGTGGTGAACGGTTCGGCTCCCTGCCCCTCCTGCGACATCAACAGCACAGGCCTGGATAAGACCTGTTCTGATGAATGATCGAACCCTGGTATGTGCGGCATCGCCGGGCAGTTTGTCCTGAACGGGGGGGAGGCGGATGCGGACCTCGTCTGCGCAATGGCGAAGCGGCTCGCCCATCGCGGGCCTGATGGTGAGGGTACCTGTTTTTCCGGGCCGATCGGGCTTGCTCACCGCCGTCTTGCGATCGTCGACCTCTCTGACGAGGGGCTGCAGCCGATGGCAAACGAGGACGGATCGCTCTGGATCGTCTTCAACGGCGAGGTCTATAACCACCCGGAACTTCGGGAAGAACTCCAGGCTCTCGGTCACCGGTTTGTCACTGCGACTGATACGGAGGTGATCCTGCATGCCTACGAGGAGTGGGGCAGAGCCTGCCTGCACCGGTTCAATGGGATGTGGGCGTTTGCCATCTGGGACGAGCGCCGTCGCGAACTCTTCTGCGCCCGGGACCGCCTGGGCGTCAAACCGTTTTATTATACCCTGACCGGAGGGTCGTTCCTCTTCGCTTCAGAGATCAAGGCGCTGCTCGCGCATCCTGCGGTTGGCACGCGGCCGAACGACCAGATGCTTGCGACATTTCTTGCGTGGGGAGTCGCCGACCATACAGGGGAGACGATGTACGACGAGGTCTTTCAGCTCCAGCCTGCTCACACACTCGTCGTCTCGGAAGAGGGTGCCGGGGAACCAGAGCGTTACTGGAACCTTACGATGAACGCTGCTCCGCGGGGGGGTGATGACGATGCCGCCGCCCGCGGGCTCAGGGATCTCCTGACCGATGCGGTCAGGCTCAGGCTTCGAAGCGACGTCCCGGTCGGGACCTGCCTTTCGGGGGGTATCGATTCTTCGACGATCACCGCCCTGATCGATGAACTCCTGCGGACGGAGCGCCCGGGGAGCGTCGGCGAGCAGCAGAAGACCTTCTCGGTCTGTTTTGACGATCCCGCGTTCGACGAGAGCAGGCATATCGATACGATGGTTGAGGCGACCGGCGTTGTGAACCGCCGGGTAACTCCCGGCACCGAGACGCTCTGGGAGGATATCGGGCGGCTCCTTTACATGCAGGATGAGCCGTTTGCCTCGCTCTCGATATACGCCCAGTACTGTGTGATGCGGCTTGCGAGCGACGAGGTGAAGGTGGTTCTCGACGGCCAGGGGGCCGACGAGCAGCTCGGCGGATATATCGCCTACCTGATGCCGTATGTCAGGGGGCTTCTCCGGCGGGGTCACATCCTTGCGGCGCTCCGGGAGGTCTTCGGGGGCGCACGGCATCACCGGTCGTTCTTTTTGTGGGCGGCCCGCCAGTCTCTTGTCAGGTCGGAACGGAGGGGGCTTCTCCGGGTGGACGCGCCCGCGGTCCTCCGGTACTCTGGATCGCTTGACGAGGTGCTCGCGCGCGAGATCACGGCCTCGAACCTCCCCCTCCTGCTGCACTGGGAAGACCGCAACTCAATGGCCTTCTCGATCGAGGCCAGGGTCCCGTTCCTCGATTACCGGGTGGTGGAGTTTCTCGCGGCGCTCCCGCTCGACCAGAAGATCAGGGGCGGGGTCACGAAGTACGTGTTGCGGCAGGCGATCCGGGGGCTGGTCCCCGACGCCATCCGGTGCAGGATGGACAAGATGGGTTTTGTCACGCCCGAGGAGGTCTGGATGAAGAACGAGCTTGCGCCTCATATCATCGACCTCTTCTCATCGCCCGGGTTTGCCCGGCGGCCCTACTGGGATGCGGAGCGGGTGCTCCAGAACTACCAGCGGTTTCTCGATGGGAAGAGCGCGTATTCCACCGAATTCTGGCGGATCGCCTGTGCCGAGGTCTGGCTGCGGCAGTTTGACGGTGCGAGTGAGTAGCGGTCCGCTGCATGGGGCGGAGATCGGTCACGGCCCCCTCTGCATCCTCCGGGGCAACAGATCCTGGACCGGCACCTTGCCCTTGAGCGAATCCACGACAGGCGAGCGCCGATATCAGCGGGGTTCACGGGCACCTCAAGTTCCTTCTGCTGTGCGTGGTCACACAAGACCTCTTCAAGATCTTCGGGCAGAAACGTCATCAGCTGCCTGGGGGTGCGGGGTCATGACGCAGACTGAAGAGCGCAGTCACACGAAGGATGGCTCTAAAATAGGGGGATCCCCATCACTCCGTGATAGGGATCTCTTTTACCTCTTCTGCAACCGGTGCTATATAGGGGACGTCGACGGTCAACAGGCCGTTCCTGAAGGTCGCCTTCGCCCGGTCTGGATCGACGGGACTGCCGATCGCGTACGTACCGACGTATCGGATATCACCGCGAGTTGCATCGATGGAGAAGCTGGTCTCCTGCATCTTAAAGGTGATATCCTTCTTATCGACGCCCGGCAGTTCGATCTCGATGTGGAGATTCTCGTCATTCTCATCCGAGTAAACACAGACATAGGGTGCGACTCTCAACGCTGCCATTCTGATGACCTCCTGAATAGGAACAGGAGTGCGAGAAAGATATTTATTTGTTGCCCTCAAGCTGCTGTGTTGCACAATTCCTTTCGGTGGCCACTCACCGGTATTCCTGCTGTGCCTCCAGTCAGGAGGCCACCCGGTCACCAGCATATTATAGCCGTTCAATTCCATCCTTACCTCGCGGA
>LFRN01000084.1:0-590 GCA_001512375.1 Candidatus Methanoculleus thermohydrogenotrophicum
CAAGTTCCCAGCAGGTGAGCCGGGATCCCTGGTTCAGGGGTCTGGTCTCGCAGGCGACCACCCACACGTTCTTCCCGGCCGCAACCGCCGACCTGATCACACCGAGGGCTGTTCCCCAGCACCGGCAGGCGAGCGCTCCTGCATTGCAGTGGGTAAGCACCGTGCAGTCGGCAGGAACGAGATCGGCGCCGAACGTGCCGAGCGTCCGGCAGGTCAGTTCGTCTTCCCGGGCAACGGCGTCTGCTTCAGCGACCGCGCGTCGCTTTGCCTCTTCGACCGATCCGGCCGTCGCCACCGCTCTTGCCACGCGGTCGATCCCCCAGCCGAGGTTGACCGCGGTCGGGCGGGTGCCCCTGAGCAGGTCGGCGGCCTGACAGATCTCCTCCTGGAACCGGTCGAGATCCCGCTCAGTGCTCCGCGTGGCTGCGAGCGCCACGCCCATCGCGCCCGCGATGCCGAGCGCGGGCGCCCCCCGGATCTCAAGCCTCCGGATCGCCCGGGCAAGGTCCTCGACAGTGGTGCACCGCGTCACCTCGTACCGGCCGGGGAGGAGGGTCTGGTCGATGTAGACGATGCTCCCGGTCTCACTC
>LFRN01000084.1:816-1100 GCA_001512375.1 Candidatus Methanoculleus thermohydrogenotrophicum
TGATCGTTCTCCTCGAGCACCTCGCCCGGAAACCCGCGGACGAACCTGACACCCATGCTCTTCGCCCGCTCGTAGTACTCCTCATAGCCCTTGCCGTATGACCTGATGTCGTTGTAGAAGATGGTGACCGCGATCCCGGGATCCTTCTCCCGGGCGAGCATGGCGTTCTTCATCGCGTACATGCAGCAGACACCCGAACAGTAGGGACGGCCGATGGAGATATCCCGGGAACCGACACACTGGATGAACGCCACGCTCCGGGGTGGTTTACCATTGGAGAGCCG
>LFRN01000221.1 GCA_001512375.1 Candidatus Methanoculleus thermohydrogenotrophicum
CAGGAATACGTCTCAGCAGTGTTCCCGATGTGGTATGATCGTCGCTAAGACGCTCTCTGACCGGGTCCACTCCTGCCCGCAGTGTGGGCTCGCGATGGATCGGGATCAGAACGCGGGCGTTCAACATTATGAGATTGGGGCTGCAATCTCACGGGTAATACCCAGGATGCCCCTGATTTCAATCAGGGGAGCAGTCACCTCACCTTCCTCCTTCTCTGGTAACCAGATGAGGGCATCATTTCGCTTTTGAAGCGCCTGTTTTGTGGCAACGACCGTCCCATGTACCACGGTGGGGAGACGAATCGCGACTACCCGGCCCTGGCTCTACCTGATACTCACATCATATCTGCCGGTGAAAACGCCAGATCCTCATTCCCGGGGTGGGTGTTGCAGATCGTCGGGTCGTCCTCGCCGCGACCGCGACTCTCCTACCAGCCACCCCGTAGCCGGGATCACAGACACTCCCCGCACCACTCCATAACCCACCGCCGTCGTCGCTACGAAGAGCACCGGGTAGGTCATCCAGTCTGTCCACGAAAGCCCGGTCCAGGAGGCCCAGGTTGCAGCAAGAACGGCGATGACAGCGGGGTGGATGAGGTAGATCCCAAATGAATGCTCCCCGAATGACCGGAAAGAGTCCGCAAGGATGCCCCCGGTCTTTTCGAGCCACGTGGCAGCCATGAAGAGCAGGACGATGACCGGGATGTAGTAGAGCGGCTCAATGATCCGGTAGACGCAGAAGACGGCGAGCGTTGCTCCGGAGAAGCTGCCGTGGAGGAGCATGGGCACGACCCACACGCCTCCGACGAGCAGGGCTCCCAGAGCGGCCGCGACAATCACCCATGCCGGGGAGAGCGACCTGACCGCCGCCCGAAACCATCCAGTGTTCCGGGAGACGTGGATCCCGAGCACGAAGTAGAAGAGATGCGATGGGAACGCGCGGGCCAGGATCGCGTACCAGTCAGCGCCTGCAAACGCTCCGAGAGCATGGGCGCCCATGTTCCAGAGAACCTGGCAGAAGAGGAGGGCAAGGAGGAGAAAGGGCGCCGCCCCGATCCGGTCGAAGACGTCATAGCCCCTGACAATCAGGGGGTAGAGGAGGTATAACTGGATGATCACCACAAAGAACCAGAGGTGGTAGGCGGCGGTTCCCATGAGGAGAGCTCCCACCACCGCGCCCGGGTCGGGCAGACTGGCGACGCGTATCGCCCCCTCCACTGGTATGAGGAGGTAAAGACCGGTAAAGAAGAGGTATGGGGGAAGGATTGTCCGGGCCCGGCGCCGGTAGTAGGCCGGAATTGAATACGCACCCGAATACCGGAGCGCGAGAACCCAGCCAGATATGAAGATGAAGACCGGCACGGCAAAGTGGGCGGTGATATAGATGAAGACGTTCAGGAGGCCGGGCAGGTTCACCGCCGGGATCTGGGTGAAGTTCATGGAGACATGGACCGCGATCACGGCAAGGGCGGCAAACCCTCGTAGGTACTCAAGCTCTCTGATCCAGGCCACCAGAACCACGCACCGACAAGATCTCCCGGTCAGGGAGAGGTTTACCTTTGTTTGCGAATCAGGTGTATATCAACCCTGCCACCGGGCGGGCTCTTGGGATGAGTGCCCGGCGCACCCATACGCAAAAAGAACAGATCCCTGCCCCCTCATAGCGGGCGGTCATCAGATCAAGTACCGCCGGATTATTTCTCATAAAAACGCCTATGAGGCCGCGTTCGGCCACAGGCTCAACCGATGAAAATCACCGGGACGCAATAGCCGCTGGGATACCGCGGTTGGGAACGCAACAATCTGGACTCCGTTTCCAATTTCGATTGGATTTTCATGTGAAACCTCGCCGGTCTGGAGAATTGAGGAGGTTCCCGGCCTTGTTCGTGCCCGCATCCCGGGGGCGGGCCCTTTCTCCGGCGTGTCTGCCCAAACGCGGTCCAGTGCCCGGGGGAGCCCGGGGAGCCGGCGGTTTTCATGCGCGCAGCCTCTACTTCAGCACCATGGGGTATTCACACGAAAACGTCGCTTCGCGCGAAGGCCGCGTTGTCACGAAGTTTACCACTGGTGACTCTCAATAATCAGAACATTAATACTCGTGAGTCCGGGGGCTCGTCCGGGCAGAGTTTTCTCCGGGTATCATCGCGCGCCGGTCCCGCCCCGGAGAGTGGGGAGGAGCGCCGAATGTGCGGGCGGGAAGGGGGCTCCACCCCCAAAACACGACTTCCATCACGGTCCGATTGCATGGGTGAGACAGTAATTCCACAGATTTCGCGCGCAACGCGCTCTTCGCGTAAGACGATGTGATAATTAGATGAGACGCTCCACTGATACCAGGAGACATCACCTATCAGGAGAGTGAATCCATGCAGTACTTGGAAGGACAGGTTGGCAGGGTCTTTACGAAGAAACCCGACAGAATGCCCCCACGGAAGTCGGGTGGAGCAGCAGTCACAGTCAGGATTGATGTTCGCGAGGACTTTGTCAGGGAGATCGGGCGCTTTGTTGCGGCAGTCAACTACCCCGCCCTGAGGGTTGGGGCTTGCGAACGGCTAAGCGAGATCAAACAGTAGACCCGGAGGCGATCAATTGCAGCAGCGTTTTGGGCTACAAGAACGGATGGGTGTTTCCCTGGCCTGTCCCTCTTCCGGGCACGCCGAACCCGACGTGCTCCTCGGAGCACTAAGCCCATCTCGCATCTCCGAAGGGAAATGTAACCCCGGTTCGACCGGGAGGGGGTAATACCTGCCGTGCGTCTATCTGTCTTAGACACCAACCGCATCAGCGGTGGATGGGTGACTCAAACCGCAAAGATGGAGGATTGTACGGAATCGCCTGGAGAACAGAATGGTATGCCGGGATGGGCAGACGGCATTCATCCGCAAGCTTGCGCAGGGGGTCTCCTGTCTGAAAAAGATGAACATCCAGAGTGGCATGATCCATCTTCTCGTTGCCGCACGATTCGGAAGGACTTTGATCGGGCCGATGGAGCCGGTCATCCTGCCAACCCCGGGGCACGAAGAGATCCTCGGTGGGTGGGGCCTCTTCGGGTCTGCCGCCATCTACCCGGGAGAGGAGGGGACCAGCCACACCCCTACAACGGCGGGAAGCGCGATCTGGTCACCCGCCTGGTCCCTCCGGGAGAGGGCAGATGACCCTGCAAAAGAGATCCTGGATGAGCTGGTCAGCGCCGACCTGCTGGTCTTTGACCGGGTGCTCCCATGACCGCTGACAGGGCCCAGCCGGAGTTCCTCCCCATGACGGTTGCGGAGGCAGATCGCCTCGGGATCGACCGGTTCGATATCATCCTGGTCACCGGTGACGCTTACGTCGACCACCCCTTCTTCGGGACCGCACTGCTCGGGAGAGTGCTCTGGGACGCCGGGTTCTCGATCGGCGTCATCGCCCAGCCTGACTGGCGCCGCGACGCCGACTTCCAGCGCCTGGGCACGCCCCGACTCTTCTTCTCGGTCTCGGCCGGGAACGTCGACTCACTGGTGAACGCGTTCACACCGAACCTCAAACGCCGGAGTTCAGACGTCTACTCGCCCGGAGGACGGCTCCTCAGACCTGACCGGGCGACCCTCGTCTACACAGACAGGATCCACGCTCTCTTCCCCGGGACACCGATCGTCATCGGCGGGATCGAAGCGAGCCTCCGACGCTTCGCCCACTACGACTACTGGTCAGACTCGGTCAGGCAGTCCATCCTCGCCGACGCACCCGCCGACCTCCTTGTCTTCGGCATGGGCGAGCGCCAGGTGGTCACGATCGCGCGCCGCCTTGCTGCCGGGGAGGAGGCCAGTTTGCTCACCGATATCCACGGCACCGCCTGCAAGGTCAGCCTGAAGACCTGGCGGGCGATGGACCACGCCGACTACGTGGTCCTCCCCGGCTATGCGGAGGTGAAGCGAGATCGCTACGCCTATGCCAGGGCGTTTGCAGAACACTACCACGAGCAGGACCCCATCCGGGGCCGTCCCGTGGTGCAGCCGCATCCAAAGACCGTGATCGTCCAGAACCCCCCGGCGATGCCGCTTGCAAGCGATGACCTCGACCGGGTCTACGAACTCCCCTACGCAAGGGCGGCCCACCCCTCCTACACCGAACCGGTCCCGGCCCTCGAACCGGTCAGGTTCTCGGTCGTCAGCCACCGGGGGTGTTTCGGTTCCTGCTCGTTCTGCGCCCTCACTCACCACCAGGGAAGGATCATCCAGAGCCGGAGTATCGATTCAATCGTCAGGGAGGTGGAGCGGATGGCGGCAATGCCTGAGTTTACCGGTATCATCCAGGACGTTGGCGGGCCGACGGCGAACATGTACGGGATCCACTGCAACCGCTGGGACGACGTGGGCACCTGCCCCGACCGCCGCTGTATCGACTGCCCTGCGCTCGACCGGAGCCACGATAAGCAACTCCGCCTGCTCAAGCGTCTCCGAGAGATCCCGGGGGTGAAGCACGTCTTCATTGCATCAGGGATCAGGTATGACCTCATCCCCCCGGAGGATGAGGAGTATCTCGCCCGCGTCTGCGACGACCACGTCTCCGGGCATCTCAAGGTCGCCCCCGAGCACGTCTCAGCGCGGGTCTGCGCCTGCATGGGAAAACCGCACCGCGAGGTCTTCGATGCCTTCAGGGAGCGGTTCGAGGCCCTCCAGGAAGGGAAACCGAAGCGACAGTACCTCATCCCCTACTTTATGTCAGGCCACCCGGGGTGCCGGATCGAGGATATGATCGAACTCGCCGAGTACGTCCGCGACACCGACCTCTACACCGAGCAGGTCCAGGACTTCACACCGACGCCGATGAGCATCTCAACGACCATCTACCACACCGGGCTTGACCCCTTCACCCTTGAGGTGGTCTACGTCCCGAAGGGACGGGAGAAGAGGATCCAGCGGGCGCTCATGCACTACCGCGATCCGAAGAACTACGGGTTCGTCCGCGAGGGGCTCATCGCGGCCGGGAGGGAGGACCTCATCGGGAACGCGTGGGAATGCCTTATCCCGGCACGAAGAGGCAGGCCGTCCAGGGCGGGGCGCAAAAAGAGGCGCCGGGGACCGTAAGGTGTCCCCGGGGTCACCTCCCGAGGATTGAGCCCGCGGCAAACCCGGCAGCCGCCGCGACGACCCGGTTCGGGATCCGGGGGATCAGGAGCGTTACCACGGCCAGGGAGACCGCGACGTTAGGTACCGTCCCGGGGGTGAGAGCGGCATCCACCAACTGCATCGTGCCAGAACGCCACCTCCGGGGATGGCGCGGCGGGGAGAACGCGAACCTCCCGGCCACATCGCTCGCCATCCTCATAACCCCTGATCGCCATGCACCTCTCCCTGATATTCTCTCTCTGCTGGTCATGCTTCTGGGTGTAGCCCTGGACCCTACTTATAAGCTATGGTCGGTCGTACCAGGCGCGAGGGAGACCGGGATTGAGCGGTCAACCGGAGCGAGCGATGCGGGTTCATGATCAAACCTGGAGCAGAGAAGAACCCTCGTACGCGAGGACCGAAGCCTCATGCCGTGGAACGTGGCAGGTATCGCAGTTGGAGGAAGGGGGCCGGGGAGCGGATCTCTTCCTCCCCGCACAAGGCAATACCTGGCAGCCCTGACAGCATCTGATAGGAAAAACCATGCCCGAAAGGGGATTGACAGGATCTCTTTCCCGATTCTGACGTAACCTCACGAAAAAACCTATATCCCCAGAATAAGAGAAATTCTCTGCATGCACTATGAGATCACCGGAGACAACCTCCAGATGGTAACCCTCCGCCTCGCCCCTGGTGAGATCGTCTGCGCCGAGGCCGGCGCCATGGTCAACATGAGCGGAAATATGCAGATGGCCACCAACATGAAGGGCGGGCTCTTCAAGGGACTCAAACGGATAGCGACCGGCGAGAGCCTCTTCATGACCAAGTTCACCCCGAAGGGAGGGGAGGGGTTTGTCTCCTTCGCCGGGAACGTCCCCGGGAAGATCTTCACGCTGGACCTCGCTAACACTGAGTTCATCGCCCAGAAGGATGCGTTTCTCTGCTCAGAGGAGGGCATCGACCTCGATCTCGCGTTCACGAAGAAACTCCGATCGGGGGCATTCGGCGGGGAGGGGTTCATCCTGCAGCGGCTCTCAGGCAGGGGGATGGCGTTCCTCCACTGCTGCGGCGATATCATGGAGATGACGCTTGCGCCCGGGGAGGTGGTCAAGGTGGAGACCGGCCTCGTGGTCGGGTTCGAGAGCACCGTCAACTACGACATCGCGCTTGCCGGCGGCGTGAAGACCGTCTTCTTCGGAGGCGAAGGGCTCTTTCTGACCACGCTGACCGGTCCGGGTCGGGTTGTCCTGCAGTCCATGAATATAGCAAAACTCGCCACCGCCCTGACGCCCTATCTTCCGATCCAGAGGTCATCTGGACGGTAACCTGATAGTCGCAGAAGCCCAAAATTGTGGTATGAATCCCCTGACAGCAGATGCCGTCATGGTGGTGCACGGCCCCGAGATCTTCGATGCCGGTGATGTCGGATGGTTGATCGACCTCCTCTCCCCCCGAGAGGTACTGGTCGCAGGGGTGATGGCCCGGACCGCAGCCAGAGAGTCAGGACTCCCGGTGACCTGCACCGACGAGCGGCCGAGCGTGGTGCTCAACGCCCTCCCCGGCCGGGTCTTTCTGGTCAACCGGGGGAAGACACCGGAGTCGGGCCGGATATTTGGGGAGATCATCGCCAGCCGCCTGGAGGAGGGGCGGGGGCTTATCCACGTGGAGGCCTCGAGCCGCACCGTCTACTCCTGGAATTGCGCTGATGATGCCCTCGCGCAGGAGATCGCAGAGAAGACCGCGTTTACCCTGACCCCTGCAGAGAGCACCGGCGATCCGCATGACGGCGAGACCCGGGAGATCCGCGGGTGCATCCCGGGAGAGGCGGTCTTCGTCAACGGGATCGTGATCGGGACCGCAACAGACAAGACGGTCGTCCTTTCCACCAGGGGGGGGAGCCTCCGGGCAATCTCCGGGCTTGACCCGAAACCTCATGGGTTTGAGAAACTCCTCAGGACCGGGATTCCTGACCTCAAAGCAGCCTGGTGCAAGAGCGGGATGATACGGTCAGCCCCGCCCCGGCCGGGAATGGTACGCGCCTCTCGTGCCGGCCGGATTGCGGTCATCGACCACTGCGGCCACACCCTCTACCAGGAGATCGAGGATGAAGAGGTCTGTGGCGTCCTCGCCATCGGGGATGACACCACCGCTGTCTGCGGCCACATCTGTTCCCACGCAGGCATCCCGGTCTTCGGGGTGGTTGACGGGGACGGAGATGGCATCGTTGAGCCCGGGTTCGCGCCCGGGTCGGTGGTGGTCAGGGTCACCCATGGGCGGGACGACGACGTCGGGCGCGAGGTTGCAGCCACTCGGGACCTTGAGACGACCAGCTGGGAGGAGTGGGTCGAGGAGACCCTCCGCTCCCTCGAGGGGAGGGTGCGGGTCGTCGTCGACCGACGGGATGGTTGAGGTATGCAATGCGCCGAGTGTAAGGGAAAAGGGCTCTGTGGGCTTCCACGCTGTCCGATCATGAGCCGGTTCTACGCACAGGTTCCGGTCAGGCCGAGTGACCACTACCAGGGGTCAGCCCCATCAGTCTTCGTCGGGAGCTACGGCTATCCGAAGGTAGCAGGGGGGCCGCTGATGATCAACGATGCTGACAACCCGCCCGACTGGGTTCTCCGGGGGCTCGGGATCGAGGATATCGTGGGGATACGCGCCCGGACGATCCGCGGCACCGCCGGGCCCGGGCGGCTTGCTGACAACATCCAGGAGATCGCGCTCTCGAGCAAGCCACTTGATGTGGAGGTCCGGTTTACAAAACCCGTCTCCTTCGATCTCAAGTTTGACGGGACGATCGCGCCCATCGGGCTTACTGGCGCCATTCTGAAGATGGAGGTTCTCGATAATGCGCGGGTGGATCGGGTGGTGGACCGGGCCACGTCTGACACCGATCTCTCAGCCACTGACGCCTGCGAGATCCTTCATGCCTCAGGCACCGACGTCTACCAGATCACCCAGCTCCTCACCGCCGGCCTCCTCGGCCTCGAGCGGAAGCGACATGTCGTCCCGACCAGGTGGGCGATCACCGCGGTCGATGACTCGGTCTCAAACCGGCTCAAGAAGAAGATCGCACGCTACCCGCCCCTGGACGGGATCCAGGTATTCGCGGCCTCGCTCTACGGGAACCACATCGTCTGCCTCCTTGCCCCCGGGGACTGGAAGTTTGAGATGATCGAGGTCTGGGGAAAACAGTCGCTCTGGGCCGGTGAAGACGAGACGATCGCGCGGGATGGAGAGGGGCTCACCAAATCCGGCTACTCACCGCTCGCGGGGGCTTACTACTCGGCCCGCCTGGCGGTCACCGAGTACCTGGAGAGCATACAGCGCTCTGCCCGGGTGCTGGTGCTCCGGAGCATCACCGGCGAGTACTGGGCACCGCTTGGCACCTGGGTGGTACGGGAGGCGACACGGAACGCCATGAAAGGACCAGGGATTCCATGCGCAACCCTGCAAGCCGGGATCGATACCGCCTCCCGCCTCCTCGGGTTCTCTCACTGGCTCCCCCACAGCCAGCTCATCCGGGAACTCGCGACGCAGAAGACGCTCTTTGACTTTTAGGGGGCGGGAGAACCGGACCCCTGCCTGATATTCTGCTGCCGGTAACGCTCGACCAGGGCGTCCAGGGTCTCGACCTCGTCTACACCCTTATCCTCACGCACGCCGACAAACCTCGGGAACCTGAGCGCATAACCGCTTTCGTAGTTGGGGCTTGCCTGGATCTCAGAATAGCCTACCTCAAAGACCACCTTAGGCTCAAGCGTGACCTCTTTTCCGGACCTGGCGATCACGCTATCCTTGAGGAGGGCGTAGAGGTCGGCAAGCACCTCATCCGTGATCCCGGTCGCCACCTTGCCCACGGGAAGAAGCCGGCCCTGGTCCTGGACCGCAAGCAGGAACGAGCCGAACATCTTTGCCCGCCGGCCTTCGCCCCATTCTGCCCCGATGACTGCAAGATCGAGCGTCTCCACCCCGGGTTTCACCTTCACCCAGAGCCGGCCCCTGACACCAGGGGTGTAGGGGGAGGAGGGTACCTTCACCATCACACCCTCGTGCCCGAGGTCCAGGGCCTCGGTATAGATCGCCTCCGCACTGGCAGCATCCCTGACCAGGAACTGCGGGGCGATGTGTGCGTCATCAAGCACTTCCTCGAGGATCCTGCGCCGCTCGATGAGCGGGCGGTCCATCAGGGTCTCGCCATCCAGGTAGAGGATGTCGAAGACCCGTGGCACGACCTCGATCTTCTCCATCATCGCGTTCACCTGGTGCTTCCGTCGGAATCGCCTGATCACGTACTGGAACGGCATCGGCCTTCCGTCCTGGACAGCAACCACCTCACCATCTAGGATCACGTCGTGGTCGGTGGCTTTTCCGAGGTGCATGACGATATCAGGGAGGCTCCCGGTGACCTCCTCAAGCCTCCGCGAGTAGATCCGGCAGAGATCGCCTACCTTGTGGAACTGGAACCTGCTCCCGTCGTATTTGTACTCGACCGCCACCTCGCCATGGTCCTCGATCTGCGCGGCGATGGTGCCTGCCTGCGCGAGCATCATCTTCACCGGCCGGAAGGGTTCGATCGTCACCTGCGAGAGGGCGACCGGGTCCCGCCGGGCGAGGAGGGCCACCTCCCCGAGATCGTTCATCGCCCCCTGGGCATGCTCGATCAGGCGGACGTCGATATCAAACGCACGGGCGATGGCGTCGCGAACGTTCCCCTCGCCCATGCCAATCCGGAGCTCCCCGAGCATGAGCCGGGCAAGATACCGCCCCTCCAGGGGCCGGGCGTTGGCAAAGAGTTTCCGCACCAGGAGGAGTTTCTCCCGCTGGGACCGCGCCCCTTCCGCGGCCGCCACCCGTTCGAAGTCCTGGTAGACCTCCAGGAGATCCATCTCCTGGACGAAGAACGATGTCTGCTCCTTGTTTGCAAGGAGGTCCTCGATAGCCAGACCGGCGTCACCGATCGCGTTGATCGCCTCACGGACCACACTCCGCTTTGTACCGACGACGTAGGCAACGGCGTCGTAGAGGAGGTTTGGGCCCACACCGAGTTTTTTTGGGCTCCAGTCGGGAAAGATCCGGCCCATGATGAAGCGGACAAAGATGGGGAGTTCTTCGTCGTCAAGCCCGGGCAGGACGGTGCTGACCTGCTCGATCAGATCCAGGCGCCCACTGATTCCCTCCAGATGCTCGCATATGCGGGCGAACTCCAGAAACTGCATATCCATAACTCCCATACAGCGTTTCCCGGCGAGAAGAATCAACTCTTCTGTCTCCCGGTCTCAAGCCAGGGTCTCCGCGTGGTGGCATGATGAGATGCAGGTCAGAGCCGGAAGCCGCAGGACTCCGGGTGCACCGGGCCGGGGTCCTGCTGCGCCACAGTGACTGCAACCTGGTCTGAGTAGAACCCGAGCCCCTCGAGTGCGGAGAAGAGCGCTCTCTCCTCTGTGTTGTTGGTCTCGCTGAGGTGGGCAAGCATCGCTACATGGATGTGGCCAGCGAGGCCCTGCAGGCAGCGGGCAGCGTCAGGGTTTGAGAGATGTCCGCGAGTTGAGCGGATCCGCCTCTTCAAAAATGCCGGGTATGGGCCGTCCTCGAGCATCCAGGGGCAGTGGTTGCTCTCCAGGAGGACGGCATCGCAGGACGCGAGCCGGTCAAAGATGGTTGCTGTGATGGTGCCGGTATCGGTGCAGCACCCGATGCGGAGGCCGCTTTCGGTGACGCAGAATCCGCAGGGTTCCCGGGCGTCGTGGGAGGCGGCGAAGGGCTCGACCTGGAAGTCGCCCACAGAGAACGATTCGCCGTACCTGCACCGCCTGACCTCGGCCGATGTCGGGCCGACTTTCTTGTAGAACCCTTCAAGCGTCCCGGCGGTCGCGTAGATGGGCACCCCAAGTTGCCTTGCCAGGACGTCAACTCCTTTTATGTGGTCGATATGTTCGTGAGTGACAAGGATCGCTTCAATGAGCGTTGCATCCTCACCGATGTTTGCGAGGCGGCGAAGAGTCTCCCGGGCGGAGAGGCCCACGTCGATGAGCAGCGAACCGCGCTCCCCCCGGAGGCAGGTGCAGTTTCCTTTGCTCCCGCTGGCGAGGACAGTCAGTTCCATGCTAGAAATGATGGGCTTTGCGGGTATATAAGACCAGGGAAGAGAGCCACGGGAAAGTGCCTTGTGGCCCGGGATACCAGTACCCTACGAGAAACTATGAGCAGAAGAGCCGACTCCTGGCAGGACGTGATTCACCGGATCCTCCCGGGCCTCGGGGATGACCGGGCACGCATCGATTACCCGGTGGTCAGGAACCTCGCCAACACCTACCTTGTCAGGTCGCTCGACGGAACGGCGCTCCGGTTCAGCATCCCGGTCCTGCTCACGGTGCCGGTGCCGGAGCCTGGTCCCGGCGGCGATGGGATGGCTGGCGTCGTCATCGAGGCGATCAAGACGGCGGTTCACGGCGAGCGGGATCTCGGCCCGATTGCAGGGGCCGGGACTGCGCATCCCCGTCACTGCCTGCCGAACATCGAGCCGGTCACCCTGACCGCATCGAGGAGCGCCATCGGCACCGACCTCTGGCGGCCGGACCACGGGAACCGGGTCGACGGTGATGGTGTCCACCTCGTTGTCAGGGGCGCTCTCCCGTACCCGGGTGCGCCCACACCGGCATGTATCCGCAATATCGAAGAGCGCTTCCTGGCACTACTCGATGCACTGGACCGCGTCGTGCGCCGGGTGCCTGACCGCGACCTCACCGCGGCCCGGGATCTCTCCATCGACCAGAAGGCGCTCCGGCGCGCCCTTCCCGGCATGGGGCTTGTCGCGTTCATCGCCGACGGCACGCGGCCGGCCCGTCGGTTTACCCGGCTCCGGTGCCACCACCGCATCGCCGGGCCGAAGGAGGGGGTGCACATACCCTTCCGGTGCCCGCAGGAACTCGATCCAATCGAGGTCGAACTCGCCGGGAGCGGCAGGGTCGTGACCGGGCTCGGGGTCAGGCGCGGGGAGGTCTTCGCGATCGCGGGCTCGAACGCCGAAGGAAAGAGCACCCTCCTCCACGCGGTCGTCGCCGGGCAGGACGACCACGCCGCAGGGGATGGGCGGGAGTTCCTGGTCAGTGTCAACGGGGTTACCCGGGCCGAGGCTGGCGAACGGGGTCTTGCAGGGGCGGATGTCAGCCTCTTCTTCTCCCGTCTCCCGCCCGGCGTCGGAGGAGAGCCCGGGGCGGCCTTTGGCCAGGGGAGCGGGTCGCTTGTGATGGCGCATGAGATCCAGACCGCTCTTCGGACCGCTGCGCCGCTCCTCATCCTCGACGAAGATCGCGCCGCGACCAACCTCCTGGTGCCGGGCTGCCTCCAGGACGATGGGGTGACGCCGCTCTCCACTCTGCTTGCCACCCGGCGCGAGGTCTTCGGGGAGACGGCGATCCTCTTTGCTGCCTCGTCGCTAGATATCCTCATCGCCCAGGCTGACCGGATCATGCAACTCTCCGGTCATGAAACCAGGGCGCTTGACCGCCAGGAGTTCAGGCGGCGGCTCGACCGCTACCTTGCCAGGGTGCGGGAAGACCTTGCGGCGGAAGAGTGAGTTGGGCGGGGGCGCGAAACGCGGGCGGGGTGGAGGGTTTTTTGCGGTACCGCCGTCTGCGAGGAGGGGGCCTGCCTCCTCCAGGCGTGATTCCCACCACGGTCCACTGCCCCGGGAAAATCCAGGTCCGGGACTTACATCATTGCAGGTGAGGACGGTCACCAGAGTCCGATGATTCGGAATTGCTGTAGCAGGTTCAACCACCCTTCGCGTGCGATCCCAAAAACCCAGACGCAGACTTCAGCGTCGGAATGAACCGCGCTCAGCCCCGTGTCGCCCTGACAACGTGGACCGCCTCCGGCGCAAACGAAACGATTACCCGGCTGCCTTCCCTGATATCCAGGCCATCCACCACCTTCCATGAGAGGATGGACGAGAGCGCGAACCCGCAGTCGACCGTCACCCTGCTGAACGGACCGCGCGGCGTGATAGACATCACGGTCCCGGGGAAGCTGTTCCCGTCGGACGCGCTCACCCTCCCATCCACCGGCGCGATCTGCAGATCCTCTGACCTGATGCAGAGGCAGACATCCTCTCCCCGCGCAAACGGCGATACAACCTGGATCAGGGTGCCACCGACGTCGACGGCAGATCTGCCGTTCCCGCCGGCCACAACGACCCCATCGATGATATTCTCGATGCCGACGAAACGCGCAACCTCCCGGCTCGCGGGCACGGTGAAGATCTCCCGGGGCGTCCCCACCTGTGCAAACACACCGTCCATCAGCACACCGATCCGGTGGGCGAGCCGCTGCCCCTGATACATATCATGGGTAGAGATCACGATCGTCGTACCGAGGTCGCGGTTGATCCTGAGCACCAGTTCTTCGATCTTCTCGACTGAGACCGGGTCGAGGTTCGCAGTCGGTTCGTCCATCAGCAGGATCTCCGGCTCGATCACCATCACCCGCGCGAGAGCCACCCGCTGCATCTCCCCGCCCGAGAGCGTCCGCGCTCTCCGCTCCTCGTAGCCGGAAAGACCGACCATGTCGAGGACGTCCCTGACCTTTTCGCGGATCACTTCCTCGTCCACCCCCCGGAACCTGAGACCAACCGCGATGTTCTCATAAACAGTTGAGTTGAAAGCGGCGGGTTTCTGGAAGACCATCCCCATCATCCGGCGAATCCGGAGATGCTGATCCTTCTTTTTGTGGATGTCAATACCGTTGATCTGGATCTCCCCTCCGTCCGGGGAATCAAGGAGGTTGATGAGCCGCAGCAAGGTCGATTTCCCGGCCCCGCTCGGCCCGATGACCGCAAAGATCTCTCCCCGCTCAACCCGCGCCGTGATACCCTGGAGCACCTCGGTATCGCCGAACCTCTTTGAGACGTTGATAAGTTCTATCATGGAATCACCGGTGCTGTATCGTGGTTATGACGAGATTGACGCCAAGAGCGATCACGAGAAGAATGATACCGAGCGCGATGGATTTGGGGATATTCCCCATCGATGTCTCAAGAGATATCGCCGTTGTCAGCACCCGGGTCGAACTCCTGAAGGACGACGCCATGATGTTGCCGCCGACCAGGATCGCCGCTCCGACTTCTGATATCGCCCGGCCGAACCCGACCGCGACGGTTGCAAGGATCGCAAATCGCGCTTCCTTCATGACGTTTACGAGAAACTGGAGACGTGTCGCCCCAAGCGAGCGGAGGGTGTCCTTGATGACCGGGTCAACCCCCGAGAGCGCAGAGATCGTCAGGCCGGTCATGATCGGCAGAATAAGTACCGTCTGTGCGATGATCATCGCCGTCGGCGTGAAGAGCAGCCGCAGGAATCCGAACGGCCCGGCACGGGATAACAGCAGGAATATGAGGAGCCCAACGATGACTGTGGGGAGCGCGTAGAGGGTCTGGATCAGGTTGATGAGACTCTTCTTTCCGGGGAACGTGCCGAGGTTTATCGCGGCGCCGAGCGGGACGGCGATCAGGGTGGCAAAGATGGTTGCGGTGAATGAGATGATGATGCTTCTTGCGGAGATGGCCATTACGTCAGGGTCAAGCATGACGATGAGCCTGATTGCCTCCAGGAATCCCTCGATGATCTCGTACATGCTCTGCTCCTCTCTTAGTTGTGGTTCCGCCAGGCGTGAAAAGAGGGTGTGTGCGGTTGAAAGAACCTGATCACAGAACTGGATCCTTCACTTCGGCCTGAGGAACACCGATCTTCTCCCAACCGTCACGGGCGGCGTAGAAGAGCGGCTGGCCGTACTCGTCGACGCCGAAGGAAGCGATCACATCCTGCACATCGTCAGAGATCATGAAGTTGATCCAGTCTTTGGCTATGGCGCTGTTGATGTCAGGGTACTTCTCAGGGTTGATCTGCATGACGGAGTAGACGTTTAGCAGGACGTCACCCTCATCCACGAGTGGCACGAGGGTAAGGTCGCCTTTGTAGGCGAGGTAAGTACCGATGTCAGAGAGCGTGTAGGCCTGTTTCTCGTTGGCCATCATCAGGGTTGCACCCATGCCCGTCCCGGCCTCCTGGTACCAGTCGCCGGACCCCTGTATGTCACTCGAGTAGTTGAAGCCGGCAGCCTTCCAGATAGCCTGCTCCTTGGAATGCGTGCCTGACGCATCGCCGCGCGAGACAAAGACGACGTCTGCATCACCGGCCATCCCCTTCTCCCGGATGACGGTGAACGCCTCTTCGGGCTCCATGCCCTTGATGCCTGCCGGGTCGGACTCCGGTCCTACGACGATGAAGTAGTTGTAGGCAAAGACACGCCGGTTGATCCCGTAGCCATCAGCGAGGAAAGCATCTTCACGCGCACGGTCATGCACCATCAGGACGTCGACGTCCCCCCGCTGCCCGTACTCGATCGCTTTGCCGGTTCCGGCAGAGATGATCAACACCTCTGCGTCATACTCCTCTTCAAACATCGCGCTGAGGCGGTCAAGGAGTTTTGTGTCATAGAGACTGGTCGTCGTGGCGATACGCAGCTGCTGTTTCTCTGCAGCGGCAGGTGTATCAGATGGTGCCGTCCCGATACAGCCGCAGATCAGCATGAAGGCGACCATAAAGGCCGCAGCTACAAAAAGGGTTCGTCTTCTCATAGTTCTCAACCAGGTATTGGGTTTCAGATAATTAAATATGATAGGTTTATATCGTGTGGTAAATTGTTAACCATAATAGGTTAGAATCGGGTTGGACTTAAATAATTTTACCATTTTTGCTCACCAGACCTCCCGGATGTTGGTGGATCGGTTCGGCATGCACGATCGTGTTTGAGGACCTGAACATCAAAAATATGCAGAAAAAGCATTGCAGATGTCTCCTGGAATCAGTTCAAAGCGGAAGAGGCTGGTTCTCGCGTGATCCTGGTGAATCCCGGTGAATCACGTCTCAGCAATGTTCTAGATGTGGCATGATCGTCAAAAAGACGCTTTCTGACCGGGCCCACTCCTGTCCACACTGCGGGCTAGTTATAGTTAGTCGCTCGACATCTTTGAAGCGTACTTCGGGCTCAAGAATTTAATCACCCACTTCTCCCAGTAACTTCTTTTTGCTGTCAGTATCTCAAACGCCCTTGCAATTACGGTTGTGAGGTGCTCATAATTCATGATGAAGGTCGCTGCGACTTCTCGCTTGATCGCCCGCCACATCTGCTCGATGGGATTGAGATCCGGGGAGTATGGCGGGAGATACACGAGCTGGATATTGTTTTTGGCGGCGTTACGCTTTGACCAGCAC
>LFRN01000043.1:0-6231 GCA_001512375.1 Candidatus Methanoculleus thermohydrogenotrophicum
TACCTCTGTGTTGCGATAACCAAGCAATCGGACTTCACACGAGTGCCCTGTAGGGCAGAAACAGCCCGAACAGAATAATCAACGCCTGTGGAGATCACATAAGACCTCACCTGAGGCAAGGGTCGGTGAAGCGGGAAACCCCACGGTTTCGCGAGGGGTTGTTCGCACTCTGTACGGTGAATAATCCTCTACTGAAGGTGCCAATATGGATTCTGTTAACGCGGCAATAGAACGTGGGCGCGCCGCCCTGGACGCGCGAATGCAAACGCTCGCCGGACGGCTCGGCTACACAGACACGGCATACGCCCTCCCTGTGACCTATGGTCTCACCGGGCTTGCCGTGCAGGACGCGGAAGAGGCACGGGAGGCATACAGGCAGTCTGGCGGTAACCCCCTTGTTGCCTGTGAATGCCTGATGGCCGCCGAGGGCGGTGTTGCAAGCCCCTACACCGGTTTCATCCCTGATACAGTCCTCCGGAGGCTCGGCTACACCCTGGTCGACGGGAGCGTCGTTGGCCTTGGTCTCATTGTCGGGACGCCGGAGAACCCCGATGCTGCAGCAGCCATCTGCCGGGAGATGCAGGAGAAGTACATGCTGACGTTTCTCGCTGGCGGAGTCGTGGAAGCGCTTTTCGACGCCGGCGTCCGCCTGGGACTGGATTACCGCCTGGTGCCGCTCGGACCGCAGAGCGCTCATGGCATCCACTTTGCCGACATCATCGCCAGGATTGCCATGATGTTTGGGGGTGTCAGGCCGGGGGACGTCCAGTCTCTGCTCGATTACGCCGCCAGGCGGGCAAAGGCGTTTGTGGTTGCATTCCCCGGCCTCACGGATGAGGAGATTGCATTCGTCGACAGCCTGCGGGCGCTCGGGGTACCGATCCTCGCGGTCGGCGACAGCTACGAGGGGGGAGAATGGATCCCGGTCAACCCTGCTGACGCAGTCCAGACCGGAATGGATCTGCTGGGCATCAAGGTCGCGGTCACGGCGATCCCGATCCCCATGGCCTGCTCCCCTGCATTCGAGGGGAAGAGCATCAGAAAGGAGGAGATGTACGTGGAGTTCGGCGGCGGCCGGACCCCTGCCTTTGAGCTCCTCCGGATGCGGCCCCGGGATGAGATCGAGGACGGCGCGGTCACCGTTGTCGGGCCCGATGTGGACGCTGTCCCTGAGGGCGGCGCCCTCCCGCTCGCGATCCTGGTGGACGTCGCCGGCGCGAAGATGAAGGTCGATTACGAACCGGTGCTTGAACGCCGGATCCACACCTTCATCAACTACGGTGAGGGTTCCTGGCATGTTGCACAGCGGGACATCATCTGGGTCAGGCTCTCGAAGGATGCAGTGGCAAAAGGCGTCAAGATCCGCGATATCGGGACGCTGCTCGCCCACAAGTTCAAGATGGAGTTCCCGGAGCTCATCGACGCGATCCAGGTGACGCTGGTCACCGACGGGCAGAAGGTCCAGGAGATGCTTCCTGAGGCACGCGAGATCTATGCCCGGCGGGACGAGCGGATCGCGGGGATGAAGGACGATGACGTGGAGACCTTCTACTCCTGCACCCTCTGCCAGACGTTCGCCCCGAGCCATGTCTGCATCATCACACCAGAGCGGCCGGCGCTCTGCGGGGCGATCACCTGGCTCGACGCCAGGATTGCCCACGAGATCTCTCCTGCAGGGGCGAACCAGCCGGTCGCGAAGGGAGAGGTGGTTGATGCGATCCTCGGGGAGTTTGTAGAGGTGAACCGGTTCGTGAAGAAGGCGTCCCACGGCGAGGTTGACCGGATATCCCTCTACAGCCTGCTCGAGAACCCCATGACCGCCTGCGGGTGTTTTGAGTGCATCGCGGCCATCGTCCCGGAGGTGAACGGCGTCCTGATCGTCAGCCGGGACTTCTCTGGAGAGACGCCGCTCGGGATGACCTTTTCAACGCTCGCCGGAACGATCGGGGGCGGCGCGCAGACGCCGGGATTCATCGGGATCTCTAAAAGCTACATCTTGAGCGACCGGTTCATCCAGGCCGAGGGCGGTATTGTCCGGGTGGTCTGGATGCCGTCCTCCCTGAAAGAAGAGCTCGGGGACCGGCTGCGGGCGCAACTCGCCAGGCAGGGGATGCCCGACCTCTTTGACAGGATAGCAGACGAGGTCTCGGCACCGACGATCGAGGATCTGATTGAGTACCTTGAACGTGTCGGCCACCCCGTACTCGGGATGAAGCCGCTGATATGAAGGAGGGAGATGAATGAAGGAGGGAGATGATGTGACCAGCAATAGTGAAGAACCGCGATCACCGATTCAGGAAGTCAGGCTCGGCGCCACCCGGGCGGAAGGGGGGACCCGGGAGGTCTCCTACGTGATCGGGGGTTGGCGGGACCTCCCGTTCACAGGGAACAGGCCAGACCGCCCCCTCGTGGCGCTTGAGGTCTGCGACGACCCCTGGCTCCTGCCGCCCGTGGTCCGCGACTATGTGGGCGACCTCGCAGACAACCCGGACGAGTGGGCACGGGCAGCGGAGCGCACCTACGGCGCTGACCTCGTGCGACTGAACTTCACGAGCACGAAACAGCGCGGATTTAGTGCATTCGGGGAGATCACCAGGACGATGGAGCGGGTGCTTGCGGCGACGACCCGACCCCTGATCGTGGAGGGGAGCAGCGAACCTGACCTTGACAGTGAGGTCTTCCGGCGGTGCGGGGAGGCGGGAGAGGGTGAACGCCTCCTCCTCGGGACCGCGGAAGCCGACCGCTACCGGAGTGTCGCCGCAAGCGCGCTGGCCTACGGCCATGCGGTGATCGCCCAGTCGCCCATCGATATCAACCTGGCCAAGCAGTTGAACATCCTCCTCCGCGAGACCGGTGTGCCGCGGGACCGGATCGTGATCGACCCCTACACGGGGGCGCTTGGTTACGGGTTTGAGTACTCATACTCGGTGATGGAGCGGATCCTCCTTGCAGCCTTCGCCGGGGATGCGGACCTCGCGATGCCGATGATCAGCGCTCCTGCCGATACCCTCTCAGTCCGGGAGGTGCGGGAGGCCGCGGAGGAGGATCGGGATGCGATGGCGGTCGCCTGGGAGTTCTACACCGCCTACTCCGCCTTCGTGGCCGGCGCATCGATCGTCTGCGTCCACCACCCCCTGACCGTGAAGAAACTCAAGGAGGCCCTGGAGGCGTGAGCTATGGCGATGAAGGCGCTTGATATCTACAAACTCCTCCCGAAGACGAACTGCAAGAAGTGCGGGTACCCTACCTGCCTCGCCTTCGCGATGAAGCTCGCCGCCGGGAAGGCAGAGGTCGAGGCCTGTCCTGACCTCGATCCCGCGACAAAGGCTCTCCTCGGCGGTGCGACCCGGCCGCCGATCCGGCTCGTGCAGGTCGGTGTGGGCGAGCGGGCGGTTGCTGTTGGAGAGGAGTTTGTCCTCTTCCGGCACGAGAAGACCTTCTACCACCCGCCCGGGATCCTGGTGCAGGTCTCAGACACCTGGCCGGAGGAGCAGGTGCGCTCCATCGTGGAGACGGTCCGCGACACGGTCGTCCACCGGGTGGGGATGGACCTTGTCCTGAACGGGGTTGCGGTCAGAAACGAGAGCGGTTCCCCCGACCGGTTCGCCGAGACCGTGGCGCTGGCCGGGGGGGGAAGCGCTCTCCCTCTGGTGCTGATCGCAGACGACCCTGCATCCCACGAGGCAGCCCTTGCGGTCGCCGGGCACTACCGGCCGCTGGTCCATGCTGCAACCGGGGAGAACTGGCAGGATCTCGCCGCGCTCGCGAAACGCTACGGCTGCCCGCTCGCGGTGCGGGCCGCCGGACCTGGAGCGCTCGCTGCCCTCGCCAGGAGTTGCGCGGACGCCGGGGCCCAGGACCTCATGCTCGATCCCGTTCCCGGGTCGATCCAGAACTATATCGCCGTAGCAACCGGGATCCGGGAGGCTGCCATCGCGCGGACCGAACCCGCGCTCGGCTATCCCATCTACCTTGACGCGACCCGGTTTAGAGAGATTGATGCAGCCCTCGCTGCCGGGATCCTGAAATATGCCGGGATCATCGTCGCTCCCCCGCTCTCGCCTGCAACCGTGACGGCGGCGCTCACCCTGCGGCAGAACATCTACACAGACCCGCAGAAACCCATCCAGGTGACACCCGGCGTCTACCCGATCAACGACCCCGGGCGCGACGCTCCGGTCCTCCTCTCGGTGAACTTCTCGCTCACCTACTTCACGCTGCTCGGATATCTCGAGGCGTCACGGATCCCCTGCTACCTCTTTGTGGTGGACACCGAAGGACTCTCGGTCCTCACGGCCGTCGCCGGAGGGAAACTGACAGCGACCCTCGTCGCCGACTCGCTCCGGAACTTCGGCGTCGAGGAGTTGGTGGACCATCGGGTGCTCATCATCCCCGGCTACGCCGCTCCCCTCTCCGGGAAGATCGAGGATGCAACCGGCTGGAAGGTGATGGTCGGACCCCGGGATGCGGCTGAACTCGCTGAGTACCTGGAGAAGGAGTGGGTGGCCTGATGCCGACCGTGACGTTCCTCCCGGGCTACCAGAAGGCAGTCGTCCCGGAGGGGACGACCATCCTCGAAGCAGCGCTCGCGGCCGGTCTCCCCATGAACGTGGTCTGCGGGGGGCAGGGAAAATGCGGCAAGTGCATTGTCTTCGTCAAAGACGGCACGGCGTCGTTTGACCTTGAGAGATACCGCAGGTTCCTCTCAGACGACGAGATCGCCCGCGGTGCATGCCTTGCCTGCCGGACAACCGTCGGCGGCGACCTCAGGGTGGAGGTTCCGGCAGGGTCGCTCATACAGAAACAGAAGATCCTTGTAGAGATCCCGGGCACGGAGGAGGTTCCATTCGACCCCTCTGTCTGGAAGTACGAGACCTATCTCGCGCCCCCGTCCCTGGACGACACCACCCCTGACCTCGCCCGCCTGCTCGAGGGGATCGAGAACTGTGGGGGCCCGCCCCCGAACAGGGTCTACGCGCCTCTCGAGGTCCTCCGCTACCTCCCGCAGGTGCTCCGCCGGAGCGGGTGGCACGTGACCGGCACGGTCGCCCTGGTGCCAGGGGGGTACCGCCTGCTCAACGTGGACGAAGGCGACACCACAGACAGGCTCTACGGGGCAGCCGTCGACCTCGGGACCACCACGATCGTGGTCTATATCAGGAGCCTCGTTGACGGCCAGATCCTTGCTACGGCGTCCAACTACAACCGCCAGATCTCGTGCGGCGAGGATATCCTCTCCCGGGTGAACTTCGCCCGGAGGAGCGGTCTTCCCCAGCTGCAGCAACTTGCGGCAGAGAGTATCAACGAAGCCCTGAAATCTGCCTCTGATGCCGCGGGGATCGACCTTGAGGAGATCTTTGAGGTGGTGATCGCCGGAAACACGGTGATGACCCACCTCCTCCTCGGGATCGACCCCTCCTATACGATCGCCGAGCCCTACGTCCCGGTCGTGCGGCGGATGCTCTCGACGGCTGCAGGGCGGATCGGGATCGCGACCCACCGAAACGCCGGGATCTACACCTTCCCGGCGGTCTCGAACTTCATCGGCGGTGACATCATCGCCGATATCCTGGCGGCGGGGATGACGGACCGCGAGGAGGTCTCGCTCCTGGTGGACATCGGGACAAACTTCGAGGCGGTGCTCGGCAACCGCGACTGGCTGCTCTCCTGCGCGGGTGCGGCCGGGCCGGCTCTCGAGGGCGGGGAGGTGCTCTTTGGTATGCGGGCAAACCCTGGCGCGATCGAGCGGGTCGAGATCGATGCTGATACCCTCACGCCGTCCTACACGACGATCGGCGGTGTCAGGCCGCGGGGGATATGTGGTTCAGGCCTCATCGACCTGGTCGCGGAACTGATCCGCGCCTGCGTCATCGACCGGACAGGACAGATCAACCTGCAGCTGGACCATCCCCGGATCCGGAGGGGTCGGTACTACCCGGAGTTCGTGGTGGCCTGGAAGGAGGAGACAGCGATAGGGAAAGACATCGTCATCACCGAGAACGACATCAGGAACCTGATCATGAGCAAGGCGGCGATCCACGCGGCCTGCATGACGCTTCTCGATGCAGCCGGGCTTACGCCCCGCGATATCGAAAGGGTATACTTCTCGGGGGCGTTCGGGAACTACCTCAATAAAAAGAACGCTACCATCATCGGGCTGATACCCGAGGTGCCTCAGGATCGGATAGTGAACATCGGAAACGGGGCGATCGCCGGTGCGAACATCGCCCT
>LFRN01000043.1:6361-10464 GCA_001512375.1 Candidatus Methanoculleus thermohydrogenotrophicum
AACCGGAGTCTCCTTGAGACGGTCGTCTTTGCCGATTCCGAGCATCTCCCGGGCGGGGTGATCCGGGAGGGGAGGCTCACGGTCGACCGGAGCGTCGATCCCTCGGAGGCGATGGCGCAGGTCCTGCTCGATTACCTTGAGGGGAACGCGAAACCCTACGGGATCGGCGAGGCTTATGGCTCGGGGTTCCATGCCATGATGGACCGCGACCTCTCGGGCGCCCTCCTCGTCAAGTGTCAGGTGACCGGCCCGGTGACCTTCGGGATGCAGGTGGTGGATGAGACGCGTCGCCCCATCCTCTATGATCCCGAGTACGCCGACCTGCTCGGGAAACTTCTGGGTCTGCGGGCCCGGTGGTGCGAGGAGATGATGCGGGAGCGGATGGGCGCACGCGCGACCCTGGTGGTGTTAACCGAGCCTTATCTTGCGTCGCTCGGCTCAGCGGTCGTCCCGGTGGATCCCGGGGTCGCGGCATCGGCCTTTGAGGATGTCGCCGGTCTCCTCGAGGGGGGGCTCGGGATCCACTGCTGCGCCAACACCGACTGGGGGTTTGTCCTGGGGCTTGCGCCTGCCGTGGTCTCGATCGATGCCTGGACCTATGCCCGGGAGTTCCTGCTCTACATCGACGACGTCGCCCGCTACATGGAGGCCGGGGGCGTGGTGGCGTGGGGAATCGTCCCCTCCGACTACGCTGTCTTTGCGGCCGAGACTCCTGGATCGTTCTTTGAGCGGTTCCGGGAGATCCGTGCCCGGGCGACAGAGACGATCGATCCTGATCTCTTTGACCGCCAGTCCCTGATCACGCCGACCTGCGGGATCCGGAACCCTGACGAGCAGGAGGCCGCAGAGATCATGGCTGCGACCGCGTCGCTCTCGCGCCGCCTCCGGGGCGAGGAGGATCCATGATCCGGCCCTGTACCGTCGTCATATCAGGGAAGGGCGGGACCGGGAAGACGACGATAGCGGCGCTCTTAATAGACGCGCTGGTTGCGGCAGGTGAGCGGCCGGTCCTCGCCGTGGACGCAGACCCGAACACGAACCTCCACGAGGCTCTGGGGATCGCGGTCACTGAGACGATCGGGAGCGTGCGCGAGGAGGCTTTCACCAGGTCTATTCCCCCGGGAATGGACCGGACCGGGTATGTCAGGTACCGGTTCCAGCGGGCACTTGCTGAGGCGGAGGGCTACGATCTCCTCGCGATGGGGCGTCCCGAGGGGCAGGGGTGCTACTGCTTCCCGAATGCTCTCCTCGCTGAGTGCATCGAGACGCTTGAGCGCGACTACCGGTTTGTCGTCGTGGATTCCGAGGCCGGGATGGAGCATATCGCCCGGGGGACCGTCAGGAATCCGGATATCCTCCTGATCACGAGCGACCCTGGCGCCCGGGGGATGCGGACCGCCAGCCGCATCCGTGACCTTGCGGAGTCGCTCGGACTCTCACGGGACCGGATCTCCCTTGTCATCAACCGGGACCGGGGGGATGCCGCTCCCGGTGGCGATCTGCCCCTCGTCGCCCGGATCCCGGAAGACCCGGCGATCGGGGACGCGGACCTCGCGGGAACGCCGATCATCGGGATCCCGGCCACGAGCCCGGCGCGGGTGGCGGTGAAGGGGCTTGCTGAATGGCTCGTCAGGGAGTGTGCACGGCAGAAAGGATGATCAGACGGTGAGGGGTTTTTCGGGGCGCGAGCGTTCAGGGTGTTTGTGCAGGGGAACCCCGGCCGGATACCCTCTTTCTCCAGCACATCTGAGCGGGCTATCCCGCGGGTCACCTCGCGTGAAGCCTGTCCGGGTGACGGACGGCCACGACCTATTTTTTACGCAGGAGCGCCAACAGGTAACCCACTATGGCAATCCATCCCATCGACTACCGCTACGGCACTCCAGAGATGCGTGCTGTCTGGAGCGAGGAGAACCGGTTCCGGGCGATCGTCAAGGCTGAAGTGGCCCTTGCCCGGGCTGAGGCGGCGCACGGGATAATCCCCCGTGAGGATGCCGAGACGATCGCGGCTTCTGCACCAGACGCCAGCCTCGAACGGGCGAAGGAGATCGAGGCCGAGATCAACCATGATATGATGGCGATCGTCAGGGCGCTCACCGAGGTCTGCGGCGACGCCGGCCGCTGGATCCACTACGGGGCGACCTCAAACGATATCCTGGATACGGCAACGGCCCTGCAGATCCGCGACAGCCTCGCGCTCATCGAGGAGAAACTGGTGCGCCTCCTCTCAGTGCTCCTCTCCCGGAGCGCCGAGACGAAAAACCTCGTCTGTGCCGGCCGCACCCACGGCCAGATCGGTGTCCCTACGACCTATGGTCTCAGGTTTGCGATCTGGGCAAGCGAGGTCGCCCGGCACATCGAGCGGCTCCGCCAGATGCGCCCCCGGGTCGTCGTCGGGCACCTCACCGGGGCGGTGGGGACCCAGGCGGCGCTCGGGGATGCCGGCATCGAGATCCAGGAGACGATGATGGAGATCCTCGGGATCGGGTCTGTGGATGTCTCAAACCAGATCATAGCGCGGGACCGCTACGCAGAGTACTTCATGTTCCTCGCAAACGTTGCGACGACGCTTGACAAGATCGCGCTTGAGATCCGGCTGATGCAGCGATCTGAGATCGGGGAGGTTGCAGAGGCGTTCGGGAAGAAACAGGTGGGTTCAAGCACGATGCCGCACAAGAGAAACCCCATCAAGAGCGAGCAGGTCTGCGGTCTTGCCAGGATCGTGCGGTCAGCGGTCGAACCGGCGCTGCAGAACAACGTCCTCTGGGACGAGCGCGACCTGACAAACTCCTCAGCCGAACGGGTGATCTTCCCGGAGGCTTCGGTGCTTGCCGACCATATCCTGAAGGTGCTGACCGACGTGGTGGCGGGGCTGGAGTTGAACAGGGAAAACATCAGGAAGAACCTGATGCTGCTTCGGGGTGTGAACCTGGCCGAGTCGGTGATGATCGAACTGACGAAGCGGGGCATGAACCGGCAGGAGGCGCACGAGGTGATGCGGACCGCAAGCATGCAGGCCCTTGCTCACGACCAGGACCTCAGCCAGGTGCTCAGCCAGCGGCCTGAGGTCACCAGGTTCGTCACCCGCGACGACCTTGACCGCCTCCTCGATCCAGACGCGTATATCGGGACAGCGGTCAGGCAGGTTGACCGCCTGATCGAGAAACTCCGACCGCTCTGCTCGTGAACAGGTTCCCGGCGGCCGTTCAGGTGGGATGGAGCATCGCATCCCGCTCGGCCGTTGCGATCTCGCGGATGAGCCCGGCAGAGAGGTCAGCGATCGGGTAGTAGCTCCCGGCGGCATGTTCGGCAAGGGTCCTGCAGTAGCCAAGCCTGAACTCGAGGAACGAGTCGCCGGTCTCCTCGGTATCGATGACCACCGCCCTGATGCCCTGCGACCGGATATCCTCTGCGATCTCGAGGATCTCGCGGCGCACGTCGCCTGCAAGGGGGACGTTTGCCCGGCCGTCGGAGATGACGACCATCATCGGGATCACCTCGCCGTTCTTCCGCTGTTCTCGCTGGAGAACCTCCATGCCTTTTACCAGCCCGGCAGCAAGCGGTGTCTTTCCGCCGGTGGGGAGGTCCTCCAGCCGTTTCTGCGCGAGGTCGACGCTCGAGCAGAGCGGGAGGAGGACCTCGGCATCGTTCCCCCGAAACGCCACAAGCCCGACACGGTCACGCTGCCGGTAAGAGTCCAGCAGCATCGAGAGGACCGCGCCCTTGGCAGACTCCATCCGCCGGGTTGCTCCCATCGAACCGCTGGCATCGACCACGAAGACGCAGGCGACTGAGACCTTCCCCACCCTGACCCGCTCGCGGATATCCTCCTCCCGGACGGCGACCGCCAGCCCGTTCTGGTCGCGCGTCGCCTGATGCGGAGCGGCGGCCCTGAGCGTGGCATCGAGCGCGAGATCCCGGGTCCCGGTCGGGTACCTGGCTGAGACATACCTCCCCCGTTTCCCGGCCGAGAGGGTCTCAAGCCGCCTGCCTGAAACCCTCTTTCGTTCCTTCGCGTCCCGCTGCTCGGGGATGCTCACCTTTCGCAGATCGATCGGGTCTCCGACCGAGAAGACGGTCTCGTGTGCGGTGCTCCCGCCTGA
>LFRN01000043.1:10503-17531 GCA_001512375.1 Candidatus Methanoculleus thermohydrogenotrophicum
CCCGGGGAGGGTGGTCGTGCCTGTTCTCTGCGTCATCCAGCGCCTCTTCGATCTGTTCTGAGTCGATCTCTGGCTCTTCAAACGGTTTCCGGCGCATCCGGTGCGGGAGCGCAAGTTCCATGGCTTCCCTGACGTCGTCGCGGGTGACCTCGGTCCGCCTCTCGAGAGCGGCGATCGTCTTTGCCGTGCGGACGACGGCGATATCGGCGCGGTGGGTCCTGACACCGAGCCTGATGCATGCCGCCACCACCATGTTCAGGAGAGCGTCATCGACCCTGACCGCAGGCAGCAGTGTCCGGGCATCGACGATCCTTGCACGCAGTTCTTCCTGCGCCGCGGCGTATGTCTGCCTGAACCCCCCGGGATCGCACTCAAACGCCTCGGCGGCCCTGATGACCGCTACACGCTCGGCAGGGTCCATGATCCCCTCCACGGTCACCTGCAGCCCGAACCGGTCCAGCAGTTGCGGTCGCAGTTCTCCCTCCTCCGGGTTCATGGTGCCGACAAGGATGAACCGGGATGGATGGGAGAAGGAGATGCCTTCCCGTTCCACCACGTTGACGCCCATGGCGGCGGCATCAAGGAGGATATCGGCGACGTGGTCGTCCAGCAGGTTGACCTCGTCGATGTAGAGGATACCACGGTTGACCGCCGCGAGGATGCCCGGGTCGATGCTCACCGCTCCCTCACGGATCGCCCGTTCCACGTCGATGGTCCCCACCACCCGGTCTTCGGTCGCTCCGAGCGGGAGGTCGACGACACGGACCCGGCGCCGATCCACCTCCAGGTTCTCACCGGCGGCCTTCTTCTCAGCACAGGCCGTACACAGGCCGCCATCGCCGGCCGGATCGCAACTATACGGACAACCCCGGATGACATCGATCCCGGGAAGTACATCGGCAAGCGCCCTGACAGCAGTGGACTTGGCTGTCCCCTTCTCGCCGCGGATGAGCACTCCGCCGATCCCGGGGTTGATGGCGTTGAGGATGAGTGCGCGTTTCATCGTCTCCTGGCCGACGATGGCGGTGAACGGGAGGACGTTCCTCTGTGCCTGATATGACATACCATAGAATGAGGTTGAATAGGTGTTAAATAATTTCTATTTGGTGGTAAATTCCGGTCGGACGAGGGTGGAGTGCCCTCGTCCAGAACAGAGGATCAAAACTCTTCCGCGATACCGTAGCCGTACGACCGCAACGCCAGGCTCCCTTTCTTCTCGGGATATGCGGCGAGCATGAGCCCCCGTATCTCCAGGAACTCCTCAGCTGCGACGATGGAGACCGGCTGGAGCAGTTCTCCCTCGCCAGGCTCCATCGACCAGGAGTGGATGTAGTAGATGTCAGGTACCCCGTCCTCTTCGTGCAGGTAGAGATCTTTTCCACGCGCATACGCCCCGCCAGGGCTTCCCCGCGCTGCGGAGTAGAGACAGATGTCGTGGTCGGTGTCCAGCACAATCCTGCCATCGTTGTAGGCGATGCTTCTCTTCATCTCAAATCACCGTTCACCCCGCCACCGGCAGGGTGGTTTGGCAGGCGGGGGGTGAACACCGGCAACCTGATGAGGTGGCCATGGTCCTTTCCAGGACCCGGGCACCGGCAGCCCGCCACCGCCCACCAGGGAGGGATACGATCCTTAGTGTTATATTTCTTTCTACTAGTAATACTGAATGCTACTAAACTTCAGGAAAAGAAGATGGCTCACTCCGCCATCAGACCGGGTGACCGCCAGGGACCCCTCGTGAAGCCTGAGCAAAAGGCTTTGCACGGATGAAAACGGCCTGCTCCGTACATCACTCCCTCTCCCGCAGCGCCTCCAGGTCCTGCAGGGTCACCACACGGACCGCCCCGCCCTGGACGTCGCCGCCGGCATCGCCCATCCGGTCCTCGATCCATCCCTCCATCTCCAGGTAGGCCGCCCGCAGCCCCTCGAGGACCTCGGGGTCGGCATCCCAGAGACCGCGTTCATGCGCCTCAAGCAACCTCCTCCCGATCTCCTCGAGCGCCCAGGGGTTCTCGTCCTCGAAGAACTGCCGCATCTCAGCGTCCAGGACAAACGTGCGGGTGATGTCGTCAAAGATCCGGTCGTCCACCTCCCCGGTCGTCGCCTCCCATCCGTAGACGGTCCCCACCTGTCGCGAGATATCCCCGGCACCCTTGTAGCCGTGCCGCTTCATCCCCTCGATCCATTTCGGGTTGAGAACCTTCCCCCTGACGACCCGCCGGATCTCCTCGGCAAGCGTCCTGACCTCCACACGGTCGCGGTCGCGGGTATCGCCGTAGTAGGCGGGCACATCCCGGTTGGAGAGCGCTCTGGCCGCCCCGGTCAACCCGCCATGCGCCCCGAAGTAGCAGCAGCACCCGAGGAGGTCGTACTCGTCGGTCACGGTCTTGTTGAAGGTGAGATCGACGGTTGCAAGCTGCGCAGAGAAGGTCTCCCTGGACTCCTCACCGAAGGTATCCCGCCCGTAGGCGTAACGGTTCCACCTGAGGAAGACCTCGGCAAGGTCGGCCTCCTCTTTCCAGGCCGAGGCGTAGACCGCCAGGCTGACACCGTTGCCGTAGGTGCCCGGCTTGCTCCCAAAGATCCTGGCAGTCCCGCCTCCCTGGAGAGCGTGTTTCCGGATGAAGTTCAGTTCAGGCGGCTCGTCCAGCCCGGCGACCGCAGAGATAGCGTCGTCCAGGAGTTCGATGCAGGTGTAGAAACAGTCCCTCAGGATCCCGCTCAGCTTGATGGTGACATCGATCCTCGGTCGACCGAGTTCTTCGAGCGGGATCACGCGGAACGACCTGACCTTGCCATCGATCCAGACCGGCTCGACCCCGATGAGGAAGAAGACCTGCGCAAGCTGCTCGCCGTCGGCCCACATGACGTCTGATGCCATCCAGTACATCCCGATGTTCTCCGGGATCTCCCCGATCTCGTCGATATATTTCTGGACGATGCTCTCAGCAAGCCGCATCCCGATCCGCCACGCGGCGCGGGTGGGGATGCGGAAAGGGTCAAGCGAGTAGAAGTTCCGCCCGGTGGGGAGCACCTCAGGCTTGCCCCGGGTGATCAGCCCGGAGGGACCTGGCGGGATGTAGCCCCCGGCACAACCTGAGAGCAGGCTCCCGATCTCGTCTGAAGCGTCGATCCGCGCCGCAAGGTCGAGTACTCCGGCCCTGATCTCTTCGAGCGCATCCAAGTCGAGGCGGCGGAGGCTGCCGGCGAGGATCCGCTCAGCCGCGCGGTCCAGGGGCTCCCCTGCGAGGATCGCGGCGATGAGATCCTTTGCTGCGGCTTCCGCGTCCCGGAGCGGGGCATCGTCTGCGGTCGAGGCGTCATACCCCATCATCTCAAGCACCGCACCCCGCACCTCGCCCTCGTAGCGCATGATGGCGTGGATGAACTCTGCCCGGCGTTCACCCTCCGGCACCTCCCCGAAGATATGCATCCCGTCAGGGATCCTGGTATCGGCGATCCTGGAGACGGCGGTATGAGCGGCGGCGACCACCTCCTCAAACGGCGTCCCCGCTTCGTGCATGCCCGGAAACCCGATCTCGCCTGCGATGCCGGTCTCCTCAAGGAGGTCGGCGATGGTGTGCTCAAGCGCGTGCGCCCGCGCCGGGTCGACGCCCTTTGCCCGATTGTAATCAGCGATCTGCTCCTCGAGGTCCTTTAATCCTGCGTAGAGGTCGCTTGTGGTCATCACCGCCTGCATGTGGTCAACCAGGGTCGCATAACTCCGCCGTTTGGCGATCGTCCCCTCGGGAGGGTTGTCGGCGTTGTAGATGTAGAGGTGGGGGACGGTCCCGATGGCGATCCCGGGGTAACAGGAATCAGAGAGGGCGACCGACTTTCCGGGGAGGAACTCGAGGTTCCCGTGCGTCCCGACATGGATGACGACGTCTGCACCAAACGTCTCCTCAATGTAGCGGTAGGTTGCCAGGTACTGGTGGGTCGGCGGGACGCCCGGGTCATGGAGGATCCGGCAGACCTCGCCGTCGCACCGCGGCCCGGCGCACCCGCGCTTCGGCTGGACGCAGACGATGGCGTTTCCAAACCGCACCCCGGTGACGACGATCTTCTCCTCATAGACCATCGCCGGCGGAACCCCGTCGATCTCTTCGCCGGGCGGCTGTCCCCAGGCCTCGCAGATGCTGGTCCTGACCCCGGGAGGCAGGGTCTCGAACCAGACAGCATAGTCCTCAGGCTCCACCAGGGCAAGGGCGCCTCCCCTCCGGACGATCTCCTCGACCGACGTCCAGCGGAAGTCGCTGACCGCTTTTTTGTTCATGATGGTCTCGATCAGGACTCTCCCGCTCCCCGGGCACTCGACCGCATACCCCTGGTCGTGCATCGCCTCGAGGATCCGGGCGACGCTCTCCAGCGTATCAAGGTGCGCCCCGGCCCCGACCGTCGCCTCAACCGATGCACAGGGCTTGTTGTGGAGAATGAAGGCGACCCGCCTCGCTCCGACGGGTTTTTGCGCAAGGTCGATCCATCGCCTGACCCGACCCACGAACGTCTTCACCCGCTCATCAAGCGGAGCGTGCCGCTCGCCCTCGGTGCCTGCCAGGTCAGGGTTCTCGGCCGCACCGATCGGCACCATCTCGATCCCGCCCAGGAACTCGGGCATCGCGACATACCAGGAGACGTCGCTCCCGCTCATCCCGTTGATATCGTTCCTCCACTCTGCCTCAGTCCTGTGGTAGAGGATCAGGGGATGGAAGACCGGCACGTTGAGCCCTTCAAGCGTTCTTGTGAAGGCATCAGCGTCACGGGGCGGTGTGAACGTTCGTGCGTCGATGAGCGCGGAGATCGGGACGGTAAAGAAGGTCTCGACCACCTCCCGGTCAGACCTGGCCCCGATCTCCTCGTCAGGGAGACCAAAGCAGAAGACCGGGAGGACGTCATAGTACCTCTCAAGTTCCCGGATCAGGGCGGCCTCGACGGCCAGGTCCCCGTTTACCCAGTGTGTCCTGGAGAGGAGAAGCCCGACACGGGTGGGGTGCCGGGAGGGGTACCAGGCGAGGTAGGCGTCGGTGTCATCGAAGACGCACCCCGCGTCAGGGTGGTAGATCCCCTCCCACCTGGTCTCCTGCGGGGGGTCGTAGGCGACGTCCATCCCGGCGACCTCGGCCTGGACATAGCGGATCAGGTTCCTGATGTTCTCGGGTCCGCCGTAGAGGAAGTAGGCGCTCACGGTGGAGACGACCGCGAGCGGGACGGTCGAGGCCGACCACCAGGCGTCGGTGTAGCCGAACGCTATAACCGGGAGGTCCTCAGGAAGACCGCCCAGGATATCGTCCCAGAGGGGGTCGTTTGAAGGGTGGACCAGGACAATGTCTGATCCCAGGCACGCCTCAATACACCGTCTCCGCTTCTCTGAATCATCTCGCAGTTCATGTACCTGCCACGCGGAGAGGGCTATCCCCGCCTCCCGCGCCGCACCAGAAAACTGGAGCAGCTCGCTGCCCCAGGCAACTATGGTTATCTTCATGGAGTCTTCACCAGATTCTCATTCTCTGACGGCCTGATGGGGACCACGTAGGGCACCCCCATCTCGTCTTTTACCGCCGCTTCGACGCCGTAGACCGCACACACCATCCCGGAGGTCAGGAGGGAGGAGGGCGTTCCACTCCCGATCACCCGCCCCTCTTTCAGGATCAGGAGGCGGTGGCAGTAGCGGGCGGCAAGGTTCAGGTCATGGATCGCTGTCACCACCGCAAGCTGCTGATCCTCGGCAAGCCGGGCGAGGAGGGCCATCACCTCGATCTGGTTGCGCATATCAAGCGCGCTCGTCGGCTCGTCGAGGAGGAGGATCCGGGCGTCCTGCGCGAGCGCTCGCGCGATGAGCACCCGCTGCCGCTCCCCTCCCGAGAGACGGTCGGTCCTGCGCGCCGCGAACTCGCCGATCCCGAGGAGGGAGAGCGCGTCTGAGACCGCCTGCTTATCTTCTTCAGAGACGCTCCAGCGCAGGTGCGGCCGCCTGCCCATCAGGACGGTCTCAAAGACCGTCGAGGAACCGGGAACCCCCCGGTTCTGCGGGACGTAGGCGACCATCCGCGCGATCTCGGGCCGGCTCATCGAGCGCATATCCCGCCCGTCGAGGCGGATGGAACCCTCGGGCTCGAGGATCCGGTCAAGGCACCGGATCAGCGTCGTCTTCCCGGAACCGTTCGGCCCGACGAGCCCGAGGACCTCGCCCGCATCAAGGGTGAACGAGACGTCCTCAAGCACCCGGCGGTTGCGGTAGGCAAACGAGACCCCCCGGGCGCAGAGCAGGGGCATCAGCCATCCCTCCTCTTCATGAAGAGGTAGAGGAAGAACGGGATGCCGAGGAACGCGGTCATGATCCCGACCGGGATGATCGTCCCGGGGATTGCGGTGCGGGCAAGGCAGTCGGCGCCGAGGAGGAGGACCGCCCCCACGAGCCCTGATGCGGGGAGGAGGGTGCGGTGGTCGGTCCCGATCACCATCCTGGTGATGTGGGGCGCAACCAGGCCGATGAACCCGATGGTGCCGGTGAAACAGATGATCACGGCTGTGATGAGCGAGGCGGCGAGCATGAACCCGGCCATGGACCGCTCCACCGGGACGCCGAGGCTGGCCGCGACCTCGTCACCCTCGGCGAGGGCGTTGAGGTCCCATGCGCGCCAGAGGAGGATCGGGACGACGGCAACAACGACGACGCTCACGATCCCGAGTTTCGGCCACGAGGATTTGTCCAGCGACCCGAACATCCAGAAGACGACCTCCTGCACCTTGTCTGCCGTCCCGAGGTACTGGAGGAGTGATGTGACCGCCGAGAAGAGGTACATGAGCGCGATCCCGGCGAGGATCAGCGTCTCGCTCTCCATGCCCCGCAGGCGGGCCATGCCGTAGATGGCGGCTGAAGCGAGCATGGCAAAGAGGAAGGCGTTCCCGATGATGAGGAGGCTGCCTGAGATGACACCGGTCCCGAGGATGATGGCGACGGAGGCGCCGCACGAGGCGGCTGAGGCTATACCGAGGGTGAAGGGGCTTGCGAGCGGGTTTCGGAGGAC
>LFRN01000043.1:17584-27132 GCA_001512375.1 Candidatus Methanoculleus thermohydrogenotrophicum
CGATCATCCGGTCAGGCAGGTCGACCGCGTCGGGGAAGAGCCCGGCAAGGACCGCGCGGTAAGAGTCGGCGACCGAGAGGTCGGCTGACCCGAGGGTGACCGCGACCCCGGCAAGCGCTATGAGGATCAGGATGAGGCCCGTGATGAAGAACGCCCTCTTCCCGGTGAGATGCGCGTATTCCTGCCTGCCAGTGTCGGTCATCATGCCGGGTAGACGAATGTTCCGTGGTCGTCAAGGTCGTAGTCAAGCCGCTGGAACTCGTCCAGGTAGCGCTGGTGGATGGCACGCGGGTCGAGGTCGGCGAAGAGGTCAGGGTAGAACCACTTCGCAAGGTAAGCGGTGCCGATGAAGTAATCGGGTCCGCCGATGATCTTGCTGTGAATGAGATGCACCCGACCGTCTCTGACCGCTTTGATCCTGTCCCAGACCGGGCGGTTCTCGATCGAGCGGAGGACCGACTCGAAGGAGGCGAGGTCATCGTCATCGTAGCCGCCGAACGTCGTCTCCCCGGCACCCACGATCTTGATGATGACCGCAGGGTTCCTGCTGATGACCGCCTCAGGATCGACCACCGGGTACTCGACCGGGTTCTCGCCGAAGATGTTCCTGCCGCCGGCAAGCCAGACCTTCTCATCGTAGCCGGATCCCATCCCGGCGCTCTTGTAGGCGTTCCAGGTCTCCAGGTAGACCGGGACCCGGTCCTCGTCCGGGATGGTGTCGACCACATCTGCCACGGTGCCGGTGACGTCCTCGTGGAACGCGAGGAACTCTCTGGCCTCCTCTTCTTTTCCGAGGAGGAGGCCAAGCGTCCGCACCTCGTCGGCGTAGACCGCCGGCCGGAAACTGTCGATCCTGAAGAAGTGGATGGCAGGATCGATGGCGCGGAGGGTCTTTTCGATATCGGCGCAGGAGGTCTCTGAGACGGAGGCATAGAGGAAGACCGCGTCAGGGCGGACGCTTGCCGTCTGCTCGTAGTCGGGGGACCAGACTGAGCCCAGGTTTGCCTTCTCCTGGTACTCGGGGTAGAAGACCGGGTCTTCGAGGACGTACTTCGCCACGCCCACGACCCGGTCGGGTTCAAGCCCGATCGACCGCATCATCCTGATGGCATCGCTGTTGAAGAGCGCGATCCGATTGAGCGGACGGGTGAGCGTCGTCGTCCGCCCGGATGTGTCGGTGATCGTGAGCGCCCGGCCGTCCCAGTGTTCATAGACGAAGGCGGCGTCCTGGAGATCGGTGAGCGATGGAGCGGCAACGGTTCCGCCCATGTACCGGGCGTCCAGCGAGTCGAGGATCGCTGTCGCGAGCTCGGGTGCCGTCAGGGTGCCGTCGCCGTCGCCATCGCACGGGACCGCCGCTACCATCCCTGCGAGGAGGCAGAGAGAGCAGGCAAGCAGGAGGAGACGCCTGGTCACCGCCCGCACCTCCGGGAGCAGAGCACGGCGAGCGCCGCCAGTGCGGCTGCACACCCAAAGCCGGGTGTCGACGGGGGCGTTGTCGCGTCAGCCTGCTCCGGGTTTCCGGGTTCGTCCAGTCCCACGACGCCCGAATCTCCGGTCAGCAGGTCTTCCCAGGTGCCGGCGAAGGCTTCGGCGGCGTCCTGCGGTCCCTGGACCTGGTAGGTGATCGTCTCTTCGCCGATGATGGCGAAGGCGACCTTCTCGCCCGAGACCCGAGTGCGGTCCTCAGGGTGGTCGGTTCCCATCCATGTGCAGCCCTCAGGAAGCGTCTCGACGATGCCTCCGACAGGGATGTCGTTCACCGTGAGGGTTATGTCAAGACCGCCTTCCTGGGGCGTAATGGTTCTCTCGATGCTCCCGGCCGCTGCGGGGGCTGCGAGCACAACGACCAGGATGCAGAGGAGTAACGCTCTCTTGGGTGTCACTATGGAGGAGTTCAACACTGAGTAATAAATATCTTGTTATTTGTAGAATTTATTCTTCGAAGTTTTTAGTATCAGGCTACCCGATGTTAAGAGAATCGAGGATGTTCTGAATCCTGCTGTGGGCCTGATTGGCAGACCCGGACCTGCTCTGCCAAAGCAGGTCGGAGTCACCTGGACCATGCAACAACAATGCAGGCGCTACGCCCGGGTCCTCGCAATACGAGGTCCCGGGGTCATCTTTTGCCACGTGCGGGGATGACGGGAGGAACACGGCGGTATATTGGTCTATCTCCTTTTGCCACGTGCGGGGATGATGAGGCTCCTCTTCCCGCTCATTACAGCCACCGCCTCCCCCGCAAATTCCGGGGTGGTTATGCCACCAGCCCGGTCATGATGAGCAGGACCTCAAGGCCCACAGGAACCGCCACCAGGACCGCTGCGGTCCTCATGGAGACCCCTGCGGCCCGCTTCAGGCCAGACCCCATGATCACCCCGCCCCAGAGCGCACAGAGCACCAGCAGCCCTTTTGCGGCGGCAAAGAACACAACCATGACCTGGTTCTGCTTCATCTCGTCGAGTACCTGGTTGTAGCCGGCGACCGCTTCTTTCTCTGCCTCACGCTGGAGCGCTATCACGTGCGGCAGCAACTCGTGGGCCCTCTGCACCTCAGATGGGTTCTCCAGGTCCAGGTGCGCCCTCATCGCGGCCTCGGCATCCAGGTACTCGTGGTATTTCTCCCCGGGGACGGGAGCGATCCCCACCATCGGCCAGAGAGCGGCGAAGAGGATGATAAGGATGCAGTAGCCTGCAACCGCCGGGATCCTTCCGTATCCTGCGACGGCCAGGGTCTTTCTGAAGAATCCCTGCCCGGGGGTCCCGGCAGGTCGCGGGGTGAAGATCCAGAAGTAGGTGGCGAGGAGCACCCAGGAGACGCATCCGGTGATGAGGAGGAAGGCGGAGACCGTCGAGAGAGCCGGGTCCGGGAACCCCTTATCGAGGACGAGTCGCGCGGTGGAGGAGACAACGAGGTTGATAAACACCACCTGAGCTACGGCAGTGGCGATGACGATGGCTGCGGGGATCCACAACGCTACATCCCCGGAGAGGCGTTCCTGAAAGTATCTCTCTGGACGGAGGACGATATCCATGGGGGGGGCTCCTCCCCATAGGCGTTAACTTACCCGATGGGTGTAATGCATTCTCGGTGATACCGGCAAGTACCAGGCAATCGGCGAGTTCTCATCTATGCCCTAAGGCTGTCCTTTTCCCATGAGATTTCCATGATCACTATCGTTTTCAGAGGAGGAGGACTATTGCCGCACACCACTGGAATCGTATGGCTAATATTCCATCATATCAGCCACATTTCACCGAATAGGGCATTATCCTCTCGGATCCTTGTAGCTAAAGTTAGCGTATATGGGGCTCCTCCCCGCGGAGGCACGCGGGGTATACCGGTTATGGGCAGGGTTGTACCTGCTCCCGGGTTATATACCTTATGCTGTGGTGCAGGCATTGTCGCGTCAGCCTGCCGGGTTTGATTTTTGCGCCAGACCCGGTCGAGCGTATCTTTCATGCACCCCTCGTGAACTACCCCGCGCTCATGCCGCCGCGAACCCCGCAAAGATGACCGACGGAAAAATAGTCTGCTGGATGCCGGGTTTTCCCGAACCTCTGCCGTGGACCCCGCGAGGAGGGGTCAATGGCAGAGGCGCAAGAGACCTGACCACCAGGGGAGCCCAGAATGGGGACCGGGTCAACGCGATGGAGAGCATCAGATGAGATTCCGGAGCAGCGTCTTGAATATCAAACCGGAGTTTATTTTTACTAGATGTTACAAAACATGGTTAAATAATACTAAATCGCAATAACACCTTAAATGGTGTTATTGTGTCTGCCTGCCCGGGGGTATCTGTAGCGTAAATCCCCTGGAGGGAATGAGATCCGGATGTACTCCGGGTTCCTGAAGGTATCGAGAAGAACACAGGAGAGACGTTAGGCAACACATCTGGAGTTGGATGATAGCGGAATGAGTGCTGAGGTGTATCTCAAAAAAAAGACACGAGTGTCATTGCTCGTTCTTCTGTTGTTGTGTATGGTGGGGGCGGTTTCTGCAGATGACTGGGTGGGCGGCATCCCGCTTGAGACAGTGCAGACCGGCACCGTGACCGGCGACCTCTGGTTTGACCTTGCCCCGGCACCGAACTGGGGGAAACAGGACGTGACCAGGACATTCACGCTGCCTGCAGCCGCGGTCGAGGAAGAAGGTCGGATCACGTGGGCCCGGCTCTATATCTCGGCATACTGCGGACACATGCAGGAAGACAAAACGTTCACGATCACCAACCGTTTTGATGGGGATGGTGACGGCGAGTACGAGCACGTATGGCCGGAGCCCGGGCATTCCGGGTTTAATTACGTTCTGGATCCAGATTCCTTCGAGCTCCTCGGGAACGACAACACCGCTCTCGGCGGTGGTCCAAGCGACCCCTACAAGCTCTACAATGATCATGAGAACCGGGTCACGAGCGACTACTTCATGTGGTATGACGTAACCGACCTGATCAAGGACCAGACGGTCAAGGTCAACGTCAATACGGACGGTACGTTTGACGGCCGGATCAAGGTCATCAGCCTGGTCGTTGCCTATGATGACCCGTCCTCGACCACAGAGACCACCTACTGGGTGAACCAGGGGCATGACGTCTGCTCGTACTATGTGGAGGACAATTTTGGCAAGGCCGCAGTCGGGACCACCACATTTGATGTCAGCGGTCTCTCTGAGTTCGACTCTGCCCGCCTGACCGTCAACTACATGGCGAGTCAAAACGGTTGCTACGGGTTCCCCACCGATGACAACAACTTCGTGTACACTGGAGGGAAACCTCCGGTTGCGGGGACGTTTATCAACGCGCTCGACCGCACCCCTGATGTCCAGGGCCCGTATTCCGGTGTTATCTCCTGGGATGTGACCGGGAAGGTCGACGGTGCAGACGAAGTCACGCTCGCCTATGCCCGTGATTTCACAGGTGAGGGAACTGCTGCATTCTACAAGATTCCGCTTGCCCTCCTTGTCGTGAAGAAATCCCTCCCGCCACCGGTCGCGAACTTCAGCGTAACCGTCACCGGCGGTGACGCTCCGCTCACGGTCCAGTTCACGGACGAATCAACCGGGGATCCGACTTCATGGTTCTGGGACTTCGGGGATGGCGGAAGTTCGACGGAGCAGAACCCGGAATACACCTACGAAATTCCAGGCACCTACACAGTCAGCCTCACGGTCAGCAACAAAGTGGGCACAGACACCCTCACAAAGGCCGATTCCATCACCGTCACCGACCCTGCCGGCCCGCTCTCTGCAGACTTTGAAGCGAACACCACCGCGGGCGAGGTCCCGCTCACGGTCCGGTTCACGGATAGGTCGACCGGCGGCCCCACTTCATGGCTCTGGGACTTCGGTGACGGTGGAAATTCGACCGAACAGAACCCGGAACACACCTATGACGTCCCCGGAATCTACAACGTCACCCTGAACGCGTCCAGAGCAGATGCCTTCGATACCATCGTCAGGATAGATTACATCAACGTTACCGGTCCACCACCGATCGCAAATTTCACCGCAGATAGAACGTCCGGCATCGCACCACTCACAGTCAACTTCACCGATCTCTCAGAAAACAATCCAGCGTCGTGGAACTGGACGTTCGGAGATGGGAATGTAGCTGATGAACAGAACCCGACTCACACGTTTGTCCACCGGGGAACCGGGCGAAACCGCTACGATGTCTCGCTTACCGTAACAAACGCATTTGGTTCTGATTCTCTGAACCAGACAGGGTATATCATCGTCGATCCGCCGAAGAAGACAGAGGATATCTCAGGGAAGATCAACCAGACGACCGGGGCAGTGAACGAGACTCTTACCCTCATCTATGAGGGCTGCATCAGTCTCACCGTGCCTGAAGGCACCGTCGCGATGGTGGGCAACCGGTCGATTACAGATCTCTCCGTAAGCCTGGCCCCGATTGAGACCATCCCGGCTCCACCTGCGAAAGCGACGATTGCCGCAGAAGATAAGGTGTTCGTCCCTGGACCTGAGGGGGCAACATTCGACCCCGCGGTTGGGGTCAGCATCACCTTCACCGGGGATGAATGGAACCGTCTCTTTAGCAAGGGATACGATACCACAATCCAGCGGTTCGATAACGGTACATGGGTGCCTCTGGCGAACCAGACAAAGAATGAGACGACGCGGACGATCACCGGATGGACAGATACGTTCGGCGTCTTTGCCCCTATCACCGCCAGCAAGAGCAGCGGCGGTGGTGGCGGCGGGGGCGGGGGAGGAGGAGGTGGCGGCTATAAAGATATCGACCTGACCATAGACGGTATGGTGGTCCCTCGCCCTGCCAGCACGATATTCACCAATCAGCCAAACACGGTTATAATCCCCGGCCTGAAGAACCTGGGGACTGATACCGCTGGAGAGTTCTCCGTCGCCCTCTATGCAAGCGACGTGGATGAGGGTAAGAAACCTGTCGCTACAACCACGGTTGAGGGGCTTGCCGGTGGTAACCAGACCACCCTCGTCATGGTAGACCCGACCCTCAGGGCGGCAGCAGGTGGCACCGTGACCTACAGGGCGGTGATCGACCCTGATGAGCAGATACAGGATACTGAGAGGTCCAACAACGAAAAATCAGGGGTCGCAAAGCCCGTGAAACACAACGGCTACAACGGCAAACGCTGGAGCGGCGGGGGCGATATCACCACCTACAGGGTCCATGATATCCACGGTGGTCTCATCCATTCCTTCGGGGACAGCCGCTACCGCTCAGGGAGTTTCGCCCAGGGGTGGACAGAGTTTACCGTCACCTGGACGGCAGATGACCTCCCCATCCCCTCGAACGCCACGGTGGTTGAGGCCCGGCTCTATGTGCCCTACACCTGGGATAACAGCGATGAAGTGCAGCATGCCTCGCTCACCTTCAACGGGGTCCCCATCAGACTTCAGCAGTGGCACCACGACGTCTCCAACTTCGGCGCCTATGAGGATCACGTCTATGGTCTCCTCACCTACGATGTGACCTCCGAGTTCCAGAAAAACAAACAGAATAGCGCGAAGTTCAGTCGCAAGAATGAGAACGCGAAACTCTCGATGGGTGGTTTCACCCTTGCGGTGGTCTATGAGGATCCATCCGCGGTCCAAACCCTGATCTTCATGAACGAGGGGTTCGACATCCTGGGGGCTGATGAGGTCAATTACGGCACCACCCCGGAGAGGACGATCGCGTATGTGCCATTCACCGGCGCCACGATCGATATCGACGAGGTCTCCCGGGCGGAGCTGACCACGTTCGTGCCCTGGGGGGATACCTATGAGGGGAACCTCTACGTGAACGGTAACCTGGTCGCCTCGAATGTCTGGGACTTTGGTTCGGCCGGGGGACCGCAGATCGCCGTAGACACCCGTGACATCTGGAACCATCTCAAAACCACCGGGAATGAAGTGGCGATCCAGAGCACCCCTGTTGGACTAACACCGCTGATGGCGGCATCCCAGCAGTTCCTGGTGGTGGAGATGGGGGGGAAGGAGGCCAGAGAGCAGCCCCTCACCAACCAGACTGCGAACCAGACACTGAAGGCAGACTTCAGGGGTGAACCCCTGGTGGGATCAGCTCCGCTTTCGGTACGGTTCCAGGACCTCTCCGAAGGGGCCCCCCTCATCTGGGAGTGGGACTTCGGGGATGGCGGGACGGTCGAGAACACCACGCAAAACCCCCATTACGTCTACCGAACTCCTGGTAACTATACGGTCACGCTCACCGTGAAGAACGCGACCGCAGAACATACCGAACGGAAAGAGGGGTATATCCAGGTGAAGAATGCGACCGCGGGGCCTGCGCAGTCAAATAGCTGGGTGCCGCTTGAAGACCAGGTGGTCGATGAGACAACCCGGACCATCTCTGGCTGGACGAGAAAGTTCAGCGTTTTTGCTCCCATCACGGTGCCAAAAGCATCTGCTAACTCGACCCCTGCCGACACGGAGACCGGGGAGAGTAATAGTACGATCATCGGTTCTCTGAAGACGACCGAGGATGTCGTAGATAAGATCGACCCGCTGACCGGGGCGGTAAGCGAGACGATCGTTCTTACCTGTGGAGATGCTGCCGAATTCACCATTCCTGTGGGGACGGTAGCGATGGTGAATGGTCGGCCGATTACCAGACTCTCTGCCAGTCTGGCTTCTCCCGATGCTATCCCGGAGCTCCCGCCCGGTGCCGTGATTGCTGCGAAAGACAAGGTATTCCTCTTTGAGCCGGAGGGAGCAGTATTCAGCCCCCCGATCCTGGTCAGCATGACCTTCACCGAGGACGAATGGGCGCTTCTCTTTGGAGAGAATGAAACTACGATTCAACGCTTCGAGAGGGCGCAGAAAGAAGACGACGTCCCGGTAAAGCCGGTATCAGGTTCTCAGCCCGGGGGGGTGGAGACCTCCATTCCTGATGAAGCGGTCTCCCTTGTGGTCCTGCTGGTCTCGGTTCTGTTGTGTGTGCTGGGGGCCGGTGTGCTCTGGATGGGGCTTCGGGCTATGCCGGCAAACCGCGCCTATGCCGGGGTCGGGGTGGTGCTCCTCCTGATCGCCACCGGCCTGATAGCAGTTCATGCACTCGGGTTCATTGCCGTCGGTGGTCCTGATCCGGCAGATCTGGATCCTGATGGTTTCAGCGTGAGTCCTGTGATCGAGAGGATCGAGGATCTTAACCCTGCCAATGACCTCCCGGATTATCCGGAGGGCTTTGCTGCCCGGAACGGATTGCTCGTTGCGTACACGGGCAATGGAGGAGTTCCTCTCTCCTCCCTGGAGGTGGAGCTGACCTCAGGGGGGCGGTGGATAACCCTCGCGCCTTCCAGCACTCCGCCGGATGATCCAGGGCTGAACGCAGGGATCACCGCCTACTTCGAGGAGGTCGGGAACGGTGACGGGGTCATCTCCTCCGGGGAGTGGCTCATGGTTTACGCTGATGGCTGCCTGATCCGTGAGATCTCAGGTCTGAAGAAGGAGTGCCTGGTCTGGAGGCCCGATACCTCCCCTGATCCTCTCACAGTGGCTGCAGGGGATCTCCTCCAGTACCGCCTCCTTCACCTCCCAGGCAGGGAAGAGATCGCCTCAGGGGAGGTGCGGTTACCTCTCTCCACCGCTCAGGAACAGCCCGAAGGTGGTCAGGTAACCCCCTCCAGCGGATTCACAGTACCAGAGGATCTCCTCACGGTGGGGACCCCTTTCATCTGCATGGACCTGGCAGGAAGCAACGAGTTATCGATCTCCCCGAGGTCTGCAGCGACCCGGTCGACCTTCTGGTACAAGGCCGATGGGGAGACCATCGGTGTAACGGCACCGGAAGGAAAGACCCATCTGGTCGTCCACATGCGCGTAACCCATCGCGGCAACTTTGATGGGGTCAATTACACCATCGAGACGCCTCCGCTCTCAGCATTCACGCTCTATGGGGAGGGTGGGGCGTTCATGCCTCTCCAGATTCCTGCAAACGCCTCAACCTCGTTCGGGGAGGTCTACAGGCAGAAGACGCTCGATAGGAAAGAATCGATCGATGGATCGATTTTCTTTGAGGTGCCGGATGTGATGCTGCCCTCTGATGC
>LFRN01000239.1:0-9513 GCA_001512375.1 Candidatus Methanoculleus thermohydrogenotrophicum
TCTTGGGTGGTGTAGAGGTTCGGCTTGCCGACTACGGCGACGAAAGCAGGCGGCTCGATCCGGGCAAGCTGCTGCATCGCCTCTGGCTGGTATGACCCTGCCATGATAAAGAAGGTGCCAGTTGGGTCGACCACCCGTCCACGGTAGAAGAGATTCTGGTCGCCATGCCTCTGCTTCTCGGTGAGGGTTCCCACAATGAAGAGGCGGTTACTCCGGATACCACTCGGGAGGAGGACATAGGTCGGGCTCTTCTCGTCGTCGCCCTCCTTGAACTGGTACCGCGCCTCGCGAAACTCGGATGCAAAGACCCTGCGCGCTGGTTCACGCTCGAATGTACCCTGCGGCCTCATGCTACCTCACCCCCGGCGCGGTTCAGCAGTGCAGCCAGTTCCTCGGGCTTGAACGTAACTGGAGTGCAGGAGTCGACAAGCAACCTGCCGGCGAACTCACCGCCACTGCAGATGTAGTAGCGCCCGAGCACCGCGTCTCTGACACGGTAGAAGATCTCGTCCATTCCGAGTGGATTTGACTCAGCGATTCTGATGGCTTCGTCCAGGGTGATCCCGACCAGCTCTTCGACGAGGTCACGCTGCATCAGGATGTTCCGGGCACGCTCCCCGTCATCCAGGACTGCCTTCAGGCGGAGATCGTACCGGAAGTTAGGCTGAATCTCGTGCACCGGGCAGTAATTCTGCCGGGAGAGGGTCCGGTTGCATCCCTCAACAGGACAGCGCTTGATGAGGCCCGACCCGGGCGCAACATGGACGAGAGCACCCCGGATCTCGGTCTCGTTCCGCCCGACCTCGATATCACCCTCGTCCGCGATGTACATCGCGGTGTTCAGTGTGAGGGAGAGCCTGCCGTTGTATTCATCGACGGTAGCGTAGAAGATGTTGTAGACGGTATCAAGTTCCAGTTTCTCCTTGTCTTCGTCCTTCCAGATAACAAACTTGATGGTGCCAGTCTCATCACCAAGCAGCCCGGTCTGGAGCATCCGCTCGTGGAAGACGTCCCAGTCCTGGATGACCTTGGCCCGCACACTCCCCACCCCGGGCTTCAACTCCGTAATCGGTGTGATCGAAGGGAGGAGTGGTATATCCTTCTCAAGCCGGGATATGGTGGTACCTGAATGGATATTCAGGTTCGGAGAACCCCTGTAATCATCGACGACCGCGGACTCGATCCTGTACCAGTGACCGTACTCCATCGCAGGGGCGTTCGCCCGGGTCCAGGTCACGAAGCGTATAGCACCGCTTGAGTCAGCGATGATCCCGCTCTGCGCGATCGAGGGCGAGAGGGACGGGGTCAGCGCAACAATCTTTCCCTCGATCGTCACCCACTCGCCAGGAACGATCTCGGCTATCGGGCGGAGTTCTGTGGATGAAACCCCAACACCGGTGAGATTGTACTCGCGGGCGAGATCGTTCGTTACCGTACGCTCGGCCTCGACCATGTTGACGCCGAACTCCTCGACAAGGCGGCGGAGGCGTGATTCGATCTTCTGCCGATCCGGTTGTGCGCCTTTCGCTTCAAGTTTCCGGGAGATTCTCTCTGTTACCTCGGATAGGTCCATAACTTACATCTCCAATCTGTACTTTGCACTACCATAGTATTTATAAGACCGGGCGTGCGGTGTGAAAGTGAAACTCAAGGTGACCTGCCCGGAAGCGCGCGGGTGTGCGGTCGATCCGGCGAAAAGAGGCATGCGCTGCCGCAAGGTTACCGGGGAGTGTTACTCCGGCTCGGTGATGGAGAATAGGCCGCCGCGGGGTTGCCAGTACACGGCATAGGGGGACGGATGCGCCGTTTTGCAGTCCGCGACCAGATCGCAGGGCATACGCGCCCGCTCCTTTAACGTATATATAGGGGCAGGAACAACGTCATGTACATGGTATTGAATGCGGACAGTACAATCGCGGACCTCCTTCGCGAGAAACCCGAGTCGGCACAGGTACTCTTCCGGTTCGGAATGGGTTGTCTTGGCTGTGCCATCGCAAATAACGAGACGATCCGGGAAGCCGCCCAGGTGCACGGCATCCCTCTCGAAGAGATGCTCTCTGCTCTTGGCATCGCCGAGGCCTGAAGCGCGACAAAAAGATTAAATTTTATCCCGGAGGCGCTTGAGCTCGGCGAGAGCGGCCTCGGGATTTCTTTTCACGTAGTCTGCAACCTCCGGGATGTGCAGGAGCGTACACCGGGTGCAGGCCCAGATCCTGCCGCCGCTTGAACTCTCGACCCACTCACCGAGTTCCTCATCGGTGCAGGGGTAGTAGGGACAGTAACAGTAGTCGCACCGCTGGCCCGGAAAGTGGCAGGGGTAGTAAGGACAGCCCTCTTTCTGCCACTCCACCCAGTGTTTCCCACCGTAGCGACTGTAGATGAAGAACGACGGATCGCTCCGCCGGACCTTCGCCTGCTGTCGCGCAAGCGCTTCCGGGACGCCGCGCAGGACAGCCGCATAGACCCGCCGACCGACCCCGGTCAGTGTCCCAGCATAGGTATGCGCGCAGAAGGTATCACGCTCACAGGCGACGGCGACCGCATCGGTGGTGGTGCCGGGGAAATCGTAGCCGAGATCATGGAGCGCCTGAGCCTTCGCCCCGGTTGCCGTGATAATCGTCTCAAGAAGAGCCGCATCAGACATACCCTCCCGATTGTAGACGATGATATTGATGGTATGGGGGGTTCCGGGATCTGAGCAGGTCGGGTTGGTCACCCCCGCCGTGATGAAGACCGTGATGAAGTCGTACTGGAGCACGCAGAGATGGCGCATCAGAACAGCAGTCAGGAACCCAAAATATTCTCGAGAAAGACCGTGCCGGGCGACCAGAAGATCGAGGTAGCGCTGCGGGTCTTCATCAAAGTCGCGCGGCACTGTGCTGTTCAGGATGGTCGTGACGTCGGCGATACCGCCGTCGACACCGGTGCTGGCCGCCCGGAACCTTCCGCGAAGGAAAAGAGTGTTGCCCCTAACAAAATATCTCATACGACGGAGTAGCGGGTTCTATCTTTCAGTTCCTGCTGCTTGCCCGCGTTCCATCCCGCAACGTCCTGCAGGTAGCCAGTGACCCTGCTGATCTGCATGACATCGTGGCTCCCGCATTCAGGACAGACGGCATGACCGCAGAGCGGGCAGTACTCGATACCCTCGACGATAGAATGGTGGCAATCACAGTGGTCAAGCGGGCACATGACTTCGAGCGAGGTCTCGCCGCAGTGAGGACAGGGAGTCTCGTCCACGACGAAGTGGCATGTGTGACACTTGTACCGCCGTTCATCCACAGGAATATCCTCAAGGCTGGAGTACTTCTCTGTCAGTTTGAGTTGTTCAGGGCTCCACTTCATGGTGTATCATCTGTCTGCAGGAGATTATTTAAGGCTTCAGATGCAGGAAGGCCTGCATCCGCCTCAGACCACTCATAGGGTTCATCATATCCCCGGGGGATCAGAACGGAGAATTCATCATCGGCAGATGCGGGAGAGGCGCTCAGCTTCGGCGCCAGGGTCTTCTGCCTCGTAGATGCTCCTGCCCACGATGACCCCGTCGACCATTCGGGCCACCGTATCGAGGTCACCACCCTGTGCTCCCACGCCGGGGGAGTAGATCGTCAACTTCCCGACGATCTCGCGGAGCCTGCTAATGCGGTCCGGACGGGTGGCGGGGGCGATGATGCCATCAGCCCGGCAGGAGACAGCGAGCGTCGCCAGCCTCTCGGCCACATCCCCATGGAAGAACTCGGTCGCCCCGGGATGGCTCATCTCAGCGACGATGTAGGCGGCGCCGCCATGGTTGTGCGCCACCTCAACGCAGGCCCGTGCCGCATCGGCCCCCACGAACCCGTGAGCGATGATGGCGTCAAACCCGGCCGAGAAAACCGCCTCCGAGATAAGACGGTTGGTGTTCGGGATGTCCGCAACCTTGAAATCGGCGATGAGCGGGAGCCCGAGCCCGGCAAGGTCATCGACGACAGTAAGGCCGGCTGAGAGAACGAGGGGGTAGCCAACCTTGATCGCATCGATGAAGGGTGCGCAGGACGCTGCGACTCTCATCGCCAGCTCCCGGTCAAGCAGATCCAGGGCGAGGATAAGTTTGGTCATCCTTCCAGTCTCTCGAGGGTTGCGGCCACGAGCAGTGGCAGGTTGATGGTCGCATCGCCATAGACAGTCACCGCCCGAGCCTCCCGGGTGAGTTTGCCCCATGAGCGGGCTTCGTCGAGTGTCGCGCCCGAGAGCCCACCGAGGTCAGGCCGGTCACCGGTGAGCTGTACCGCGTAGTCAAACCCGCTCTCGGTCATCAGTTTGCTCTGCAGGATGTAATTCTTCGGGACGCCGCCGCCCACGAACATGGCCCCGGCCCGCTCTGCCTCAAAGCATAGGTCAATGAGTTCGTGCATATCGCCAAATGCGTCGACCACAACGTTGTGCGTCTGAGAGAAGAGCCAGTACTGCAGCCCAATCATCGAGTCCTGGATGGCGGGGCAGTAGACCGGCACCCCGGCCTCGACCGCCGCAGCCAGGATCCCGGAACCCAGCCTGTTCCCTATCTGGTTAAGGAGTTCGGCGATCGAGACCGTCGAGTCCTCAGGGAACGATGAGTAGACGTCCTGCATGAACTCTTCAAACCTGATGAACGCTTCATTTGGGAGGAAGATGTTGTAGATCCGGTTGATCCCCTCCTCACAGAGTTCGGCGTCCGAAACCTCAGGGGTCCCGTGGTAGTGGTGGCAGCCAATCGCCTCGATGATGTCGTGGGTGAGGTTTGCCCCGGTTGATACCAACACATCGATGTGCCCCCGCTGGATGAGGTCGGCGACGATGCCACCCATGCCACCGGGCACCATGGCACCCGAGAGGCCGAAGAACTTCAGTGCCTCCTCATCGCGGAGCATCCGCTCATAGATATTGACCGCCTGCCACAGGGATCCCCCGTTGTAGGCTCCAGCTTTTCCGAATTCGTCCACGAGTTCGCCGACCGTCATTCCGGGGCGCACCCGTGCCTGTTGTACCGCATCCCCATACTTGAAGGTCATGGTAGTGTTACACCGGTTCCCTGGTAACGTTGGTGTTCATGCACAATAACACCTTGTCTTTCCGGATGGCCGCCCACGACTACTCCTGGTAGAGGCGTGGCTCCGCGCTTACAGGACCTGAACTTCTGATCTCCTGGCTGCCGTAGACCTTACCAACCCCACAGATCCAGGTTATTCTCCCGAGACAAAACCAGAGAAACGGGGAAAAAAGTATTCTTTCGCGGAAACCCGATGAATCGGATCCCGCCGCCAGACAGGGGATGACTAGCTATCCGACACGGGATGATCCCACTCGTCCCGCCGTGTCGGTGAGTCCGGACCTAAGACCGGACCATCTTTCGTAAAACCGGGCTTTCGGGTCGGAAGACAGGAGACCATCTGGAGGGATCTCCGCATGTCTCAATTCTTCTTTCCGTGCATACCCGACTAGTGGATCTGTACGGCCAGTCTCAGAATCCCGTTCATCGGAGTCAACACCATCACGAGCGGACAGGACACGTACGTCTTCGTCACTGGTGGTCAGCACCAGCACGGGATCATCAAGAATCCGTTAACGCTCAAGTGTTATAAAACTTTTTTTGTAAATTTTATTTGATTAACCGGAACCACAGATTCTATGTGCCATTCTCCTGCGTGGCAGTATGATTAAACCCGGGAAGAAGGACACAATATTAGTCCCAAAGGAGGTTCGCCCGCAGGAGGCTGGTTTCGGGTGGCCGGACCCCCACCGGATCAACCATAAAGCGCCTGCTGCCACGCGGGGACGCCGCGCACCAATGGTCGTGCAAGGTGCCGGCGAGCACTCGGGGGCACCTCATACCACCCGGGCCTGATCGGGCGTTTCAGTCTCTCAATCTCAGGGTCCCGGCTCCGGGCGCCGCAGGCCCTGCACTTGTAGCCTTTCGCGGTCCCGGCACTCGTCATCCGCTTCCTGCAGGTCGGACAGATCGGCGGGCGGACGCGGACCGCATCGGCGAGGCGGGAAATCCCGAGCTTCTCGAGGTTGAGACTCTCTCCCTTGTAGCTCCCGGCCGCGACCACCAGATCGCCCGGGATGAGGGCTCTCACGACATCCCGGAACCCCTTGGTCGGCTCGTAGGCCATACAGCGGACCTCAACGCCTTCGTCCGTGAGCGGAAACGAGACATGACCACCCGGCCCGGTGACCGGGGTGGCGGCGACCGTGCCCCGCACCAGGTATGATCGCCCCTCCCGGAGCATCCCCACCGTCCCCGGCACCAGGTGGGCATCCGTCCCCTGGTTGGTGGTGTAGACCTGTTCGCAGGCCGACTCCTCGGAGCGGACATAAGACCGCGCGTCCGTGACCCATGTCGGGCTCTCGCCCCTGATGCCAAAGAGAACCGGGTCAGGGGTATGGGGCACAGAGACCACGACATCGTTCTCCCAGTCCACTGTGTCCCAGGTGTGCGGGTATGTCATCCTCTCAGCGAAAAAGAGGCTCTCACGGTCTACCTGCCGGTGGAAGCCCCACATCTCCCGTTTCCGGTAAGCAAGCAACTCGTATGTCCGGTCGGGAAAATCGCTTGCAATCGCTGCTGTTGCACCAATAAGCCCCCTCTGGTTCTTGTAACCCCGATAGCGGGCCCCGACCGATTTGAGCACCTCCACGGCCTCACCCAGATTACAGAAGTCCCGGAGCGCCGCATAGTAAAAGTCAGGTGGCGGCTGGACACCTGATACCGCCACACCCGGGTTAGTTTCGGCGGCTCCAAACTCTGCGAGTTCTTCCACGCACGCGCAGGTAAGTGCAAACGCCGTATCTATATCCCCTTTAGCCTCCACACAGATCGCCGCGTTCCCTCGAGTTTTGTGAATGACATTTGGATTCAACCTGACCAGCCTGGCGTCAACGACCTGGATCCCTTCGCTCTGCAGCCGCCGTACCAAGATCGCCCCGATATAGGTGGTGCACATCCCGACAGGGGAATCCGTATCATCGATCCCGATCCACATAACCCCATGATTTATATATTCTCCGACTATATCGATTCCTACGGCTTATGTCACAGGATCGTCTCCCTCAGATGGTCGTCAGTATTATACTCCTCGCGGACTTCGACGTCTCGGAACGGTGTAACATCCGTCCACGGAGTTTTGACCTCATCGCGAAGAAAGACGACATCCTCGTCATCATCAAAGTTGTCTCCCACATCGACAGCGTGAATGCCGATATCGCGTGGGATCTCGACCTGATCGCCCGGCACCTTGATGCTACTCCCCTCATCGTCGGAGAGAGGGCGCGTGATGCGGAGCTTGAGCGCGGAGTCGTTTACATACGCTACGGGCTTTTTGCCATCAGCCCGGAGACACTCTACGACTACTTTGTGGAAGAGGTCTCACCGCTGGTCTATGCATCGCCCGGCGGTCTCTACGTAAAGATAAGGGGCGATCTCCTCCGTGAGGTGCGGACGCGCTCCCAGATGTCACTTGGAGATCTGGCATCGGAACTCGGGGTCTCCCGCCGGACCATCAGCAAGTATGAGAGCGGGATGGGCACTACGCTTGATGTTGCCATCCGACTCGAGGAACTCTTCAATGCCCCGCTCATTGAGACGATCGAGCTTGTCGGCTACCAATCTTCCGGACCGCAGGCGCCTGCAGAAACCCCAACAGGGGATATTCCCATCGATCTCGAGCGTATAGGCATGGAGGTGCATGCAATGCGGCAGGCCCCGTTCCAGGCGTTGGCACTCTTCGACCGGCATACTATCCTGACGGCGTACGGTACCTCCCAGAGGGTCGTAAAGCGCGCTTCCCTCATCGGCAACATCTCCCAGATCACAAAGACGTTTGCGATGTGCATCGCCACGGATTACAAAAAAAAGAAAAAAATCGGCAAAACCCTCCTTATCGGTGAAGAGCATCTTCATACCCTCGAAGATGGCTCAGAACTCATAGATATGATGAATGAGTAAAAAGGTTTATATAGAACTACAAACCTACATTTCTATCGCTTAACAACGGTGATACCAATGTCTAGTCTAGGAGGACAACCAATCCTTATTCTGAAAGAGGGTAGCCAGCGTACCCGCGGCCGTGACGCACAGTCAGCCAACATCGCTGCCGCAAAGGCCGTCGCAAGTGCTGTACGGACAACACTCGGCCCCAGGGGCATGGACAAGATGCTTGTCGATACCATCGGTGACGTCGTTATCACGAACGATGGTGCGACCATCTTAAAGGAGATGGATATCGAACACCCCGCCGCAAAGATGATGGTCGAGATCGCCAAGACTCAGGATGACGAAGTCGGTGACGGCACCACAACCGCAGTGGTTATCGCAGGCGAGCTCCTGAAGCGTGCTGAGGACCTCCTTGACCAGGATGTGCATCCTACAGTTATCGCCCACGGCTACCGCATGGCAGCTGACAAGGCACAGGAGATCCTCAACGAGATCGCCGTCGACATCGAACCCAATGACATGGCGATGCTCAAAAAGATCGCCGATACTGCCATGACCGGCAAGGGTGCCGAGGCCGCAAAGGATAAACTCACCGATCTCGTTGTCAGGGCGGTCACAATGGTTGCAGACGCCGATGGCACCGTCGACACCGATTTTGTGAAGGTCGAGAAGAAGGTCGGTGGTTCCATCGAGGACTCCGAGATCGTTGAGGGTATGATCATCGATAAAGAGCGCGTGCACCCCGGCATGCCCCGCGTTGTCAAGGACGCAAAGATTCTGCTCCTGAACGCTGCTGTCGAGTTCAAGAAAACCGAGGTCGACGCAGAGATCAGCATAACAAGTCCTGACCAGCTCCAGATGTTCCTCGACGAAGAGGAGCGGATGATCAAGGGCATCGTCGACAAGATCGTTGCAAGCGGTGCAAACGTCCTCTTCTGCCAGAAGGGCATCGACGACATCGCGCAGCACTATCTCGCCAAGGCCGGCATCTTTGCCGTGCGGCGTGTCAAGAAGAGCGACATGGAGAAACTCGCCCGCGCCACTGGTGCATCGATCGTCAGCTCCATCGATGCCATCACCCCCGAGGAACTCGGCAAGGCCGGGAAAGTCGAGGAGAGAAAGGTCTCTGGTGAAGAGATGACCTTCGTCACCGAATGCGAGAACCCGAAGGCGGTCTCGATCATCATCCGTGGTGGCACCGAACACGTCGTCGACGAACTCGCCCGTGCCATCGAGGACGGTCTCAGGGTCGTCAGCGTCGCCCTCGAGGACAAAAAGTTCGTCGCCGGCGGCGGGGCACCCGAGATCGAACTCTCGCTTCGGCTCCGTGAATATGCCGCAACCGTCGGCGGGCGCGCCCAGCTTGCCATCGAGGCGTTCGCAGACGCCCTTGAGATTATCCCGAGGACGCTTGCCGAGAACGCAGGCCTCGATCCGATCGACATGCTCGTCGCCCTCCGCGCATCCCACGAGAAGAATGACCATAGCGGGAAATATATAGGACTTGACGTCTTCAACGCCGTCTCCGGGGATATGCTCAAGGCAGGTGTCGTCGAACC
>LFRN01000239.1:9679-10134 GCA_001512375.1 Candidatus Methanoculleus thermohydrogenotrophicum
CCAACCAGACTTGCAATTACGTAGCCGGTTCGTAGATCTTCTCTCATTGTGGGCCCCGGCATTGGCGGGTTCCGGGCTATCAGACAAGCAAAAAATCCGTTAATTATTGCTGGTATGAAAAACGTCCTGTGGGTATGATAGAACATCCTCCAGACCCCTCCGAATAAGGATTTGAACCACGATCGGCCATCTTTGCTTTTCATACCCATCTATGAGCCGCCGGATCATAAGCGCGCTGTGTTGCATAACTCGTCTAGGATGGTGGTGTAAACGGCAGTACAGCACCTCAAAACACCAGAGAAAAACATATTGCTTGCTTCTTTAGCGAATCTTGCAATATGGGGTCATAGGTCCTGGATAGGCGATCAGGGGAAGCAACAACAGTTTTCAACATTTATCTTGCGGGGGTGAAGGGGGCGGAGCGGGAAGACCCCACCCTTCAGGGTGGGGATGAA
>LFRN01000217.1:0-9757 GCA_001512375.1 Candidatus Methanoculleus thermohydrogenotrophicum
CCAGATCATCGGGGTCACCGGGCTCAACCAGCAGGCCGTAGTCATCCGAGGTAATGACCTCCTCACTCCCACCATTCCGTGTCGCAACAACAGGTTTTCCACACGCCATAGCCTCGACCTGAACGACACCAAAACTCTCCGAGAGACTTGGCAGGACAAAGAGGTCGCAGGCGTTCATCCAGAGGGGGATCTCATCGTGCGGCTTTCCGCCGGCGAGCACGACGTGGTCCTCCAGCCCGAGCGAGTGGATCTGGCGCTCAAGGGAGCTCCGGAGTTTCCCGGAACCGACGATGACACAGAGTAGATCTTCCCGCTTAACTACAATCTTTGAAATCGCTTCTATGAGGAATTCATGCCCTTTTACCTCATCATATAAATTTCCAACATTTAGAATTAATTTCTTATCTGGAGGTAAGTTCAATACCGCCCTGCATTTCTGAGTATCTACAGGATGGAACTTTTTACTATCGTAACCATTCGGGATCGGGATTACATTTTGAAGTGGAATATTCACGCGGCCGAACGCTGATGTATCACTCTTCTTAACGCGAATTATTTTATCCGCCTTGCTCCAGGCATTTATAAAGACCCTATCTTCTGTCTCGACTGCTTCCATAAACGTATCTGAGGTGTGTTCAGTGATGACGGCAGGAACGGAATAATTTTGCTTCAGTTTTACCGCAACAGCTCCCGATGGCCAGGTAAAATGGGCATGAATCAGGTCAAACTGAAGATCTTCTTTTTTGATCAGGGACATGATGGCTCTTGCTTCGAGGTCCACCCACAGCGATCTGCCATAATGCCAGAAAAGAGGATTATTGATATATTTTGGGAAAAACACCTGAACATTATCAAATTGATAATCAAAATGTCTGGTTTTGCGTAAACGCTCCATACCATAGGCTACAGGTGACACTACGTAGATATTGTCAAAATGATGTCTCAGGTATTTAATCTGTTCCTTGACAAAAACACCACTGACAAAGGTATTGTCTTCGTTTGGGAAACTGTTGCTGATGACAAGCAAGTTTTTTTCAGGCATGTGAAACCCCGTTTATAATGGATTTATGTTTCCCTGCCCGGGTCAGATCGACATACTTAAACTCAATATCCCAACCCGGGCTCCTCTTGGCGATGCGATCTAATTGCTCCTCATCAAAACCCTCTTTGGAGATGGTGTTGAAGATAAGGTGGTCGATCTTCTCCTGAGTAGCCTGAAATTCCGCAACACGTGATATTTCCCAAAAAATATGTGTGCCAGATTCCCTGTGTATATGCTTCCCCTCTGGAGTGATAAGCATCTGCCGACCCGGGATCTTCTTCAACAAAGGGTAACCTCTGCCACAGGGCTCACCCAGCAAAAAGCCTTCGTCGCCCGCAGCACATCTGGTGGACGGCACGGCATAAATATACAAGCCGGTTGCAAGAATCTGCCCTTCGCCCTCTTCGACCGCAAAGACCATCACCACAAACGACCACCTCCCGGTATCAATACGCAAGCCCGGCATATTCGGAACACCTGATTCCGCCGTCATTGCCATCTCAATTCTTCACTTTGCATATGACAATCCTCCGCTTATTTGAATCAGTACGTGGAATCTCATCCACAAAATTAAACCGGATCTCCACATCTCTTCCCAGGTGTCCCCAAAAGAACTTCTGAATCTCGTTATTGATATCCGGCGAATAGCGATCAGATTGGACAATGTTTACCACGAATTCGTCGACCTTTTCCTGAACAATCTGGTAGTCCTGAATAGCCGTTACAACGTCTCCATCTTCAAAAACGTCTGTCAACAATAACCCCGGCAAACGCTTTCCATCGGGCAGGACGACCTGTTCCGCAGTTCTCCCGGTGATCCTCTCTAATAGTGGAAGCCCCCTCCCACAGGGGCATATCCGGTCTGCTGGCACACCCATATCCCCCGCATCATATCTGATAAACGGCATGGCATAGTTCCACAGGTCAGTGAGGATAATGTGACCATTCTCTCCAGGAGCAACAGGAGATCCACTATCATCCAGAAACTCATGTACCGAACGTTCCACACTGATGTGATACCCTGAGTGCTGGTCACATTCACAGGCGTTTGCTCCACCATCAAAACATCCAAACTGATCAAAAACATCACACTGGAAGGCCGCAGATATCGTTTCTCTCTGGGTTTTTGATAACGTCTCTGCGGTTGTCATGACCCCCTCCGGGTTGATCGCATCGATGCCATGCTCAATGGCGTGCTCTGCAAGTATAGCAATTGATGACGGATAACCCCGGATATATCTGGGATTAAACTCTATTATCTGCTGTAGATACCCATTCAATCGCTCGCTATTCAGATTATAGGAAGATAACGGCAGGTTATGGCTAAATTTGAACCGGATCTTAGTATACAGTGGAACATTCTCCGGGAGCAGCGAGGAACCCGCAAGAGTGGCGATCTTATCCCCGACACGATACCCGGCAAACTCCCACCCCCTCAACGTGGTAGCCCGGGATATACTCAGAGTATCCCTGTCGATAAAGTATTCAAAGACCTTCCCTGAAGATCCGCTTGTTGTCTGATGGATCAGGGACTTCTGAGGAATATTCCGCGCGACAAATTTTCCCGGGTTTTTCCGGACATCTTCTTTGGTCAGGACAGGTAATTTCACCAGATCGTCCCTGGTTGCGATGTCTGACGGAGACAGACCCAGAGATCGGAAGAGATCGTGGTAATACGGCACATTGGTATACGCATGATGAATTAAGCTCCTCAACCTTTTATTCTGGTAATCCTGAAGTTCTTCAGGCTGCCACCACTGGCTCTTTTCAAGTAGCGTCAGCTGCCTGGAGATATCTGTGCCTGCAATGAAGTCGTTCATCGGCAGCGCAATGTTCCTTGCAAAGGTGTTTGACCTCAGTAGAGGTCGGGTTCGAATGTGAGTTTGAGAGTTCATATCTATCACTCCACGATGTTTATTCTGTGTTGCACCTGCAGATTCCTTCTATCTGGTGCAAACTCTCCTGCGGGCAATACTCATAAGAGGTGCCACGACCAGTTTTTCCTGACCCCCACAAATCCCCTCTCCCCCGATCCACGGCGAGGCCCCCTTCACCATCTCCAGAGAGATCCCCCGGAAGAGATCGGGAAGACCGCACACTCCGCCCCGGAGAAAGCCCCCTCGACACTCCCGGCCGGGAGAAACACCCCGGCCTTCGTCGCAGGCGAGGGAGACGAAATAGGCGTCATAGCTGTGTCCGGCGACCACAGAGAGGGTGCCGTACTCCTCCTTGAGGCGGGCTGACTCGTAACCCCCTTTCCCACCGATACAGAAGTTCTGTTCTGACATTTTATCACCGAGAAACAGTCCTTGCAAGATCACCTGGCGTAGAAAACACCGCCCCTAAACGCAAGGCATGCTGAATGAAGTAATCCAGGGACGCCAGATATTCAGGCGAGACCCTGCACGGGTGAGCCTGAAGTGTCAGAACCCCACCACCTCTTTGTTTTAGTGAAGCCAGACATTCGACCCAGATCTCCCCCATTTTTATAGATTCGTCGGGGCGGTATCTGGGACCCCGCGGATCCCCGATCAGAGAATAATCACTGATACCCAGCGTTGGAAATTCCAGAACATTCGAGGTTATGTAGCAGGGTAACCGCGGGGACTTACTGTAGAGATTATAAAGAGAACCAGCAAGTTCCAGCAGGGGCTTTGCGTAGCGGTACGTTGCCATATCCATATACCGTTTCTGAACAAACGGTACGCCCTTGAAGGCAATCTCAAACCTCTTCTTACTACAGTCATACCTCAACCCGGCCCTATCCACCGCCAGGTAGGTGGCAGGGTTATGCTTATACCACGGTGCCCGGAATCCCTCAATCTCCAGGTCAAAAACCTTCGAAAACACACGCTTCATGGCATTCAGGCGATCAATCTGGACCGATTCTGACTCATAAAATCCTTTGTGAACATCACCATGTCCTTCGACCAGATGGTCTCTCTTTAAGATGTACTCCGCCCGTTCTGGATACTCCTCTGCCGCTCTGGCTGTTACAAAAAATGTTGCTTTTACGCCATATCTATCGAGAAGAGAGAGGTAGGGTTCCAACCGCTCAATGGTCTCAACCCGAAAGTAATCGATATCTCCGGTTACGCAAACAACCAGATCATTAGCAACCTCGAGCGATTCCATATTCAATCCTCACGATAGACTGCGCTTGATGGTATTCCCATGCCTGGACTGCACGGTAAAACTCCGGGGATAGTTCTCGATGAACCAGACCATGAATGCGGTCACGTCGATCTTATCCGCCAACAACCGCTCCCGCTTGCTCCTCCATTTTTCCTTGCTTGCAGGATCCTGAAGTATCTCAATCGCCTTACCGAGCGCTGCGCTACCGTCGGTGAAACTGTAGAGGAGGTCATAGGTCTCCTCAAGTTCGATGAAATTGCCCATCGTACCCGCGAGGGAAGAGACATAGATCGATGGCGTCCCGAGGATAGCCGCCTCTGACGCCATCGTTCCCCCCTCCCCCACGTACAGCGTCGCATAATACAGCAGATCATGCAACTTCTCCGGGGAGACACGGAGGCGGTAGTCCTGCAGTTCCGCTGGCAACGCCCCCTCCGAGGTGATCAGGACCCGGCCGTAGTGCTCCAGGGCCTTCACGAGCCCGACCCTGTCGTGGATGCCGTGCTGCCCGAGGTCGTGGCTCGCCTGCCAGGAGACGAAACGGACGATGGTGAAGGGGTCACCCTCGGCAAGACCGAGGTCGTCGAGGACGGCGGGATCGGGGGTGAAGCGGTTCGGGTGGAGGTAGGCGAGTTCCATGTAACCACTGAACCGGATCTGCTTCTTACCAAGATCCTGAGTAAAACACGACGGTGTGGGGACGCCCTCTACAAAGGGCAGGTAGAGGCGGATCTGCTCGGTGCTGTGTTCCGTGTCTTCAAAGTTGATGCACGGCTTTCGGAGAAGATAAGAGACGTGAGCAGCACGGATCGATCCAGCCCCTATAAAAATATCTGGCTGGAAACCTTTCGTCAGGTTATAGTATCGTACGTCGATGATCGGTATATTGATCAATTTTCTGACAAGCGAGGTCCCATAACTGCCCACATTTTTAAACCCGATGTGGTACTTTTCAAGCAACTCGAATGAGATATCCTTCTCACTTGCAGTTACCAGCACCTCATGCCCCCGCTCCTCCATCTCCCGGATAAAATTCTTGAAATAATGGACATGAGCAGGATGATTAACATCGACAACGATCCTCATGCCCTCACCCCGGCTGCGGGGATGATAGAGATCAACATAAACACCCTCACAGTTGACCAGATACTTTTCTCCACACCACACCCTCCTGAGAAAACTAGAAGAATAACTTCTGATACGCCTTAAACCCGATCTCTGCGACCTTGATTTTTCTTTTTGAGTACTGGCGAACATACCTGCCATAATTCACCAGTTCGCCACCAAAGCGCCTCTTGAACTCGCGCGGACCATAGGGCTTATCCGGCTTTCCTGCACCACCAAAATCAAAAACCAGGTAGTTGTTCTCGACGCCCCACTCAAGGATGTGCCACACAAGGTACTCGTTTGGATAAAACGAGAGGGCATCAACAGCCGCCCCCGCATACCAGTCATAGATTCTATCTTTGTAGAGGAGAACGGCTCTCGCACCGATGTAGTCATCCTCATGACGTGCCAGGAAGAACTTCGCCAGCCCTTCTGGAACAAGGTGCCGAAACGAAGACTCAAACAAAGAGATGTCTGCGAGGGGGACCCGCACACTGTTGTACGTCTCGCGGAGCAATTCGTAGAATACTGGAATTTTATCCTGACTTACGATCTCCTCTACAACCACCCCGGCCCTCTCTGCCCGATTGATGTTCTTCCGTCGTGACTTGTGGATCTGGCCCCAGAGGTCATCCCTGGACCGATTGAGATCAATTATGAAGTTTAGATGATCGACGTAGGAGTAGTTGTTCACAGGGTTCAGCATACCCTGCACATCATACATGTTCCTGATCTCAGTATACAGGGAAGACCTGCTCGCATGAGAATCATACTTCTCCACCAGTTTGCTCACAACATCGCCCCCTGAAGAGGGGGCGATGAGAGGACCGCCCTGTACGATAGAGCGTGCGGAGAAATTCCCCGGAAAACCATCCATCACGCGGATCACGACGCCAGACATCACCCCGCCTATCTCCTGTGACCCGGGATCGGTCAGGGCAACACTTATCGGAAAATAATTCTTTGTTTCCGCATACACCCTGTATAACGCCGGGGTCTGGAATATATTCCCCATGGGATGAGAAAACACAAAATCATCCCATTCGGTATCAGTGATATCGCGCTCGCTACCCATTGTTACCGGGCCAGACCCGAGCGTGGCCTGGCACTCAGCAACATCGCAGGTGAGATTCTCGCCACCCATTGTTACACCATCCTCAGAATATTCTTCCATAACTCTCCGCTCCAGGTGCACCTGGCATCACGTCCCGCCCGGCGAGACCTCCTGACAGTCTTTGCCGCCGGGACGGCCGCTTCAGAAGACAGCAGATCCCTCATGCAGAACCTCCGGTTCCGTGATTGTGCCTCCGGGTTCTCACCAGAACCCATTTTCCAAGGTTATACACTAAATCAACACAGTACCTGTAGCAGTAGTCCAGGCCAGTCCCGGGCCATCGTTCTGGATGGGTGAGGATACAGATATCACGAAGACTGCCCTGGTTGATGAGGTTTATCAGGTCATCTGAACTACGAACACCCTCAGAGGAACGAGATCTCTCGATGGTGTCTTTGACCTTGTTTCTGTTTATATCCCAGGTCCTTCCGCTGTCTGAGAAGTACGCGAACCGATCATAATCCAGGGAGAGGTATGGTTCACCAAGAAGGCCAAAATCATCAGGCCTGCACCTCTCCCAGATAGCCCGGTTATCGTATCTTGAAAGGGGGTTACCGTGCATACAGACCGTTTTTACATCGTACTTCTCGCGAAACATGGCCAGTTCCTCTGAAAATAAGTGGATCGCAAGATCCATGTCTCCCTTTGCCGTATCCAGGGTCTCGTAGTGATACCCGATCTCGTGGTGATAGGACGCTATTGTGTCGATGATATCAGGCACATAGACGTTCTTCCCTGTCCGGAAGTAGTAGGTCGCCCTGATGCCATAGTCAGATTCAACCTCAGCCATATCCAGGGCAAACCTGATGTTTTCATCAACATCGTGGCGGATAAGAATGATAGAATCAGCCGCATTCGTATCCTCAAGATACTCCGCGATGGTCACATTTCTGTACCTTGAGTTACTGACCGCCTCACAGAGGTCTTCATACTTTTTCAGGGTAAAATCTCTACCGCTCAGCATCCCCCACCTCTCGTCACCGGCTGGACACTCCAGGCTCTCTTAGAGCGCCTCAAAGGTTCAATCCTCACTTACCCGCCCCCAGTTTCTTCATAGGTCTTGCTGGATTCCCCATCACCACCGTCCCGGCAGGAATGTCCCAGAGCACCACAGACCCCGTGCCGATGACACTGTTCTCCCCGATGTCCACACCCTGAATGACAATGCAGCCTGGAGCCATCCAGGCCCCCCGTCCAATCCTGACCGGTTTGACGGTACGGGGATATTTATCCATCAGGGTTTTTGTACCACGTTGATGTGCGCTGATGATACAACGGTCGCCGATCTCAGCATAATCTTCGATGGTGATGTATTCCGGATGAATTCTGTCAAAGATGACATCATACCCGATGTAGACCTCTTTTCCTATGTTTATGCCCCTCATACGGTGCAACTTAACCCTGACAGACGGAATAGGGAAACTGGCAGCAATCCGCTCAAGAATCCAGTTCTTTAAGAACCGTATCCCGTAGCGTATCTGGCTCTGATTTTCGATCTGAGAGATCTCGTGAATTGCTGTTCTGTCCCTGTTTGAAATCATGGTATACCCGCTCACCAGGAGGATTCACATTATCTGACAACCATCAACGCCAATGACCTGCCCGCTGACATAATCCCCCAGCGGTGAAGCAAGGAACAGGACCACTTTTGCAACATCCTCCGGGGTGCCAATACGCCCGAGTGCCACATTGCTGATCAACTCTGTCCTGACCTCTTCCGCCAGATCTTTCGTCAGATCAGTGGCTATCAAGCCCGGAGCAATCGCATTCACAGCGATGTTATACCGACCGAGTTCTTTTGCGGCCGACCTGGTAAAACCCACGATAAACGACTTGCTCGCAGAATACGCCGTTTGCCCGTGGCTCCCATGGGTTCCAACGATCGATGAGAGATTTATTATTCTGCCAGAATTCTGTTTCATCATCATCTTCGCGGCCATCTGTGAACACAGGAACGTGCCTTTGCAGTTGATCTCGTACATGCCGTGTAATTCATCAATCCTGGTCATCATCAGGAGATTGTTGCGCATAATCCCTGCATTGTTGACAAGGATATCCAGACGACCAAATTCTGATTTAATCTCCTTAAACATCCTCTTTACTTCGTCTTCCCTGGATACATCGGCCTTAACCTTGATGGCGTTAGACCCTTTTGCTGCGATGAGATCAAGCACTTCATCGGCAGCAGCCTCACTGTTGTTGTAGTTCACAATCACCTGTGCGTGGTTCTCCGCGGCGAGAAGCGCCGTTGCTCTGCCGATACCTCTGCTTGCTCCGGTGACGAGCATAACTTTACCCTGTAACATCTTCTCTACACCTCATGACTCGTTTTTGAGAATTACCCACCTGACAAGGCGATTCAGGGGGAGGATACCATCCCATGGCTGATCATAGTCATGGATCGCGCCAGGGATGACAATGCGGTCAACCCCCCGGTATGTCGCCTCCCGGGCGAATGCCCGCCGCCTCTCTTCGTCGTGAATGCACAACGTGATCGCCTGGATCTTTCGGGTGATCAAATCGAAGACCTCGTCAGTCGACCCGATCTCCTTGATGAAGATACATTTTCCATGAATCGGATCCTCCAGTCTGAGGTTTGAATCCATCAGGATTGTCCAGCTCAGGTCCGCAGGCGTAATGATGTTCTGGTGATCCGAGAGCAGATACCTGGATCTTGCGTTGATGATACTGGCCAGGATCGCCGGATCCGTATCCTGGTGTCGAAGGGCCGGCGGGAGGTGCTCAAAATAGCCTTTCATCTTCAACCCGATCTCCTCAAGCGAGTACCTGCTCTTCTCAAAGAAGAGCACCTGCGGGGAAGAACAGGCCATCTGGTTAAAGATTACAATGTCTTTGACCGAGTCTTCCAGCGCCTTCTCGAAACGTTCGCTCTCGATGTACTCTCTGTCAAAAACACCAAACGAGTACTTCGGGCCAAAGACGATGGTCTCACAATGCTCCTTTTGAGGAAGCGCAAGAATCGAACGTATCGCTGCCGATCCACCATAGACCACTCTACAGTCAGCAGTGAGGGAGAACATCCTGCTGACCTCGGTGTCTCTCCCCTCAAACGAGACAAGAGAGATGGCCCCGACAATATCCTCACCACGGTAGGTTGTACCGTTGCAGGATATCGCTGTGTCACTCAGTTCCTTCAGGATTGCAGTGATGAGCGCACGATTCTCCTCAGGAACCTTTGCGATACTCCCATTCTTTGAGAGAATCGCCTGTGCAAGCGAGAAGAACGCCAGAGTGGGAATGTTTGCAGCGACCCACTGGCAGACGATCCCCCGTGGCTGAGCAGACATCTCAAAGTGGTTATTGACAGGGACAAACGTATCGAGGTACCTGCAATCCCC
>LFRN01000217.1:9830-14504 GCA_001512375.1 Candidatus Methanoculleus thermohydrogenotrophicum
AGATACCGCCTGTTATGGTCGATGACATCGGCAATCGTTGTGAAATCATTGAATTCCCGGTCACCAAATTCCCCGTTTAACAGATGACACCTGATCATAGAACTACTCCCTGAACGTATCCCCGCAGCCCCGGACCTCAACCTTCTCAATTCTCGACTGGAACCTGAAGTAGACCCCCTTTCTACCACAGGGACAGTCATCAACACCGACGCGGTAGCCCATGTCTTCGGTCAGGACGGCCTGACAGTAGTAACTGTCAGAGAGCACGCTCATGACCTCGATCATCCCCACCTCGTTATTGCCGCAGGGCTCGAGGGTGTAGGGGTCGCGGATGATCACCTGGGCAAAGTTCGGGACGTGTTTATGCCCGTACTCGCAGTCCACAAAGATGATGCCGGTCTGCTCGGCCATACCGTAGAAATCGAGAACGTTCTCTCGCGTGGTGCCGAATATTCGGGCAATCTCGTCGGAGAAATACTCCTTTGATACCTGCCCGGTCTTCAACTTCTTCCAGCCACCGCTATGGAAGATTTTCACATCCCTGAAGTTAAACCGGATACCCTTCTCTTTGATCTGGTTGTAGAACGTCGACCAGATGATATAGGTAAAGCCAAAGACATAGACCGCCTCATCCTGATACCGGGAGAGCAACTCTTCAATAACCGGCAAATTAAGTACCAGTTTACCGTCTTCTTCGCGCATCAGGTAGAAGACCTTTTTTGCGTAGATGCTCAGGCCACGGACCCCCGCAGTTCGTGCAGAGAACTCCAGTATGGGATCGTTGATGCCCTCATGGTCAATGACGAGGAATATCCTTCGTTTTTCACCAAGATACTCCTTGAGGATGGCCTTAAGTGCTTTAACCTGGTTCATGGTCGTATTTTTGCTGAGCGGAACTCTGCTTGTAATCCCGGTCGTTGTCCCGCTCGACCGCAGGACCTTCGCAATCTGGTCTTCAGGACATGTTCTCAGGTCAAAATACTTGAACATCTGGACAGGTAGGGGAGGAACATCTTCCAGGCGTCCAATCCCCTCAGGAGAGAGGTGTAATTTAGAGAAGAGGCTGGCCAGATGATGATTATTCTTTATTGCTCCCTCCAGTTGATCCCGTATAATCAGCAGCAGGACCTGCTTTTTCTCATCATCGGGGAGAGCATAGGCAGGCTGTTGCAAAAGGTCGTTGAGACCATCTGTTGGGGTCAGCATCATCCCTGTGGCCCCCTCTCCATAATCATCGCTTTCAGCCGGTTTCGGTCAACCTTATTCGAGGAGTTCAGGGGAAAGTCATCAATAAACTCAATACCCCTGGGGACTTTGTACGATGGAAGAGTGGTGTTGCAGAGAGACATTATCTTCGTGGAGACATCGTCCCTCCCGGCACCTGCAGGTTGCACAACAGCAATGACCGCTTCACCCATCACATCATCAGGCACCCCGACAACAACACATCCCGATACCTCTTTGAGTGAAAGAACGAGATCCTCAATCTCGTTTGGCGAAATCCGGTAACCACCGGATTTAATTATATTTTTCGAGCGGCCGACGACATAGATGTAGCCATCTTCATCAACAGTGGCGAGATCTCCCGTATAATACCTGCCATCCCGTATCGCCACGGCCGTAGCCTCTGGATCGTTGTAATACCCCTTCATAATGTTATCTCCCATGGCAGTGATCTCTCCGACCTCACCAGGTTTAATCGGCATGCCATTCGAACCCAGAACCTCAAGCGTAACGCCAGGAATACCCATACCGATCGACCCCATCTTCTCTCTAACAAGATGAGGAGGAAGGTAAGAGAGTCTTGCCGTCGCCTCCGTGGCACCGTACATCACAAAAAACTCTTTTTGCGGGAATGCGTCGACGATCATCCTGATGTATTTATTCGGCAGCTGGCCTCCCGCCTGCGTGAAGTATCTGAGGCTGGGGAGTTCTTCGGTGAGGAAAGGGGTCCTGTTGACGAGGATCTGGTAGGTACTCGGGACCCCTGCAAATCCGGTGCATTCGTAGTGATTGATATCGTTAATAACAGATCCAAGGAAGATCTTGTTATTCAGCACCATGCTCCCCCCTGCACGAATATGCGTATGGAGCAGCGATGCACCGTAACAGTAGAAGAAGGGGAGTACAACACAGACCCTGTCTGATTCAGTCAGATGGAGATACCCAAGTATCGACTCTGTATTGGCTATAAGATTCTTATGGGTGAGCATCACGCCTTTCTTGGTGCCTGTGCTCCCGGAAGTGAAGATGATAACCGCTACATCCTCCTTCGGGTGGACAGGGGTGGGAAACTCAAAAACCCCCCTCGCTAATGACCCGAGTGATTTTTCGGTGTATGTATCAACCGGACTGCCTTCAAAAAGGTCAAGGAATTTTTCCTGAACAAAGTATGCAACCAGGGGGCAATTCTTGACTATCTCTGCCAGATCCTTCCTGCCAATCCTTGGCTCGACGAGAACAGCGGTGTTCCCGCTTTTGATGATCGCAAGATAACTGGCAACAAAGAAATAGTTGTTCTCGGAGATCAGGAGAATCGGATTTCCTGATCCATACTCTGCAAACAGGGCAGAAGCAACCTCATTTACGGTGTTGTACAATGACGTGTACGTGATTACCCCGTCTGAGCCTATAAGGACCGGTCTGCTGGAGAGCCGGGAATTCTCAAATAAGTAATCAACAAAGTTTGTCATATTATCCACCGTTTATATACCCGGTCACAATCTCCTTTACCAGACCAAAGTTCTCCATGGCGATGATATCGTCCATCTCAAACTCGATATCAAATTCATCTTCGTACATCGAGACGAGTTGAAGATGTTTTAACGAGTCCCAGGGTCTGAATGAGTTATACGACGTAGAATCATCGACTTCAGATTCATCTACACCCAGCACTTCGCAAAAGATTCTTTTAATCACAGCATTCTGATCGTCAGACATGTCAATCGTCTCCAAGAATTACTACAAATGCAATTGCCTTGTCTTCGCAATGAGCAAGACTTATCTCGAACCTCAGGTCTTTATTCATCTCTTTTTTGAGTTCTACGACAGGAACACCATTCTGTTTATTTGAGATTTCAATATCCGTATACCACACATCCTGGATGTTGCGTGAATAGAGGGCCTTTATCGTTGCCTCTTTGCCGGCGAACCTTGCAGCAAGATGAGGTTCGACTGCATCTTTCGAGAAGCAGTAATCCAGTTCAGCCTGTGTGAAGATCTTCCTGAGAGTCGGATGGTTAATGTCATGGGTGAACTCCTGAAATCGACGTATGCCAACAATATCTGTTCCTACCGTCATGCGCATGGGTATCACTCCTCCAGTACCTCCCGGAGCGGCTTCACTGCAACACCCCGATCCCTCAATTCTCTAATAATACGCAGTATTCTCTTCTCCACTACCTCTCCCTTGATCGTCCAGTAAAACGGCCTTTTATTCCCGATGTTCGGGAACTCATCATCGGCAATATCGATACAATGGAAGTAAAAGACAGTGTGCCCGCGCCTGAGGCTCTGTCGCAGCCCCTGCATGATGACATGAGCACCCAGGAACCGCAGCATCGGCCCCCCGCCCGTGGGGATCTTAAGGCCGATGTCATAGTAGGGCCATGGGAACTCCACAATGCCCCGGTAGTCCGTCGGTTCCAGTTCGTTCTGCTCGGGGTAATAAGGAGCAGACGATACCCCCTTCAACGCCGAATCCGACTTATTATAGAAGGAGTTGACGCTGACCGAAGAATCATACCCAAACCCCAGGTCATCCAGGATATCGATCATCCACCCGGCGATGAGTGCGTTCGGAGCGCGGTAGCCGACAACCTTCTCTCCCGAGATCCTCTCGAGGGCTCTCCTGGCCCTTGCCGTCACCCTCCTGAACGCATCGGGACTGATGAGCGGTTCCTTTGTCCGGGAATCGATCACACAGGAATGGTGCAGACCATGGCAGGCGATCTCATGACCGTGATCCACGATCGACTCGACCAGGCCAGGATAATGATCGATGACATCTGCCACGACGAAAAACGTGGCCGGGACCCTGTAGTGGTCGAGGATCTGCAGCACCCTCCCGGTGGTATCGGTGAGGTAGTCATACCGGCCGTCCCATCTCACAAAAAATTCCTCCACATCCTGGAATTCTGAGAAGGTTGACCCGCAGACCGAGGGAATATGGTACCAGTCCTCGAGATCAATTGTCAGTGAAGCAGACCCTCTGGTTGTCATTTAACTCCTCGAAACAATAGACCGCGCGTCGTTCAAGATTCTCCGCCTGCATATCAAAGAGCATTGCAAAGAAGAGGAACTGCATCCCGAAGACAAACATCAGGAGCGAGATCCCCCCGTGCATAAACAGCACCGGCACCCCCAGCACGAACTTCTCCCAGAGGGTGATGAGCCCCCCGATGAACCCGAGCGGCGCAAGCACCGCCCCCGCAAGGTAGAAGAACGTCAGGGGGTGGAAACTCATCTGGATGTACTTCGTCTTCAGCCTGAGGAAGAAGTTCCCGAGGAGGAGGTTTGAGACCCGGGGGATGTAGGTTGAGTATTTGATCCCCGACTTCTCCCGGCCGTAGCGGGCCGGGATCGCGACGTCCTGCACCCGCATCCCGTAGATGTTTAACCAGACCAGGAGGTTGTTGCAGTAGCCATAGCCCTGGTAGACCTCATCGAGCGGGA
>LFRN01000217.1:14624-14936 GCA_001512375.1 Candidatus Methanoculleus thermohydrogenotrophicum
GGGTCCATCTGGTTGTCCCCGGCCATCACCGCGACGATGTCCATCCCGTCCTCGACCGCACCCTTGTAGCCGGAGGTGATCGCCGCCCCCACCCCCCGATTCGGGTTGTGGTGGATCGGAACGATCCGCGGGTCGAGCCGGGCGTAGTCCTCGATGATCTCACCCGTGCGGTCGGTCGAGCCGTCGTCCACCGCGTAGATCCTCGCGACGTAGTCAGGGATCCCCGCGAGCGTCTCCCCGATCAGGGCCTCCTCGTTGTAGGCCGGGACCACCACGGCGATCCGCTTCCCGCGGTAGCGGGGCTCCCTGGCC
>LFRN01000217.1:15056-15706 GCA_001512375.1 Candidatus Methanoculleus thermohydrogenotrophicum
TCCCGCGCCGTCGCAAAGATCGTCTGGAGCGCCCCGCCGTAGCCCCGGCTGGTCTCATGCCTGATGACGATCGCCCCGAGAGCCTCCGCGATCGCGGCCGTCTCGTCGGTTGATCCGTCATCGACGACCAGGACCGCGTCGGCGTGCCGCCGGGCACCAAGAACAGCCTTTGCGATTACCGCCTCCTCGTTGCAGGCAGACATCGCAACAAGGGTCCGGATGGCCCCCCGCGACCTCGCCAGGGTGCCGATGAGGTGGACCACGTCCTCCCCGTGCCCGACGACCGGCTCGGCCATGCTGAGAGAAGAACTGCGTGTGCTCACAACGATCCCCCCCGGGAGACCGCAGCCCCTTCATCATACGCCGGGATGACCGCAGCCAGCCCCGGCTCTGCGAAGGGTGCCGGAGAGGTGCCCTTCCCGGCAAAGGGGAAGTAGAGGTTAACTGATTCTGTCATGAGTATCCCACAGACGCGCTGATCGCCGGAGCGGAGCGGTCCCCGGGAGGAGCAGGTTTACAGGCCCTGCCCATCGGGCCACGGTGCTGCGGCGACATCAAATCCAGCAGATGCGATACTCTACTAACTTATATAAATACTTAACGAAATACCTCCAGAAGGGGTGAAAAGAGTTACCCGGCAAAAGAGTCTT
>LFRN01000116.1:0-255 GCA_001512375.1 Candidatus Methanoculleus thermohydrogenotrophicum
AGAAAACTCTCGAAAGCAGAGAAGGGCACCCCTGAACGGAAGAAAGCACGAAAAAACGTTGCCCGTATCCATGAACGGATCGCTCACCGACGGCTCGATTTTGCTCATCAAACTTCCCGCCGGATGGTGGACCAATACGGTACGATTGTATTCGAGGATCTGAATATCAAAAATATGCAGAAAAACCATTGTTTGGCAAAAAGCATCGCGGATGTTGCCTGGAATCTGTTCATCACGATCACGGAGAACAAAGCG
>LFRN01000116.1:291-650 GCA_001512375.1 Candidatus Methanoculleus thermohydrogenotrophicum
CAGATGTGTTCCCGATGTGGTATGATCGTCAAAAAGACCCTCTCTGATCGAGTCCATACCTGCCCACATTGTGGGCTGATGATGGACCGCGACCAGAACGCGGCGATCAATATTATGAGATTGGGACTGCAATCTCAGGGGTAACATCCCAAGATGCCCCCGATTTCAATCGGGGGAGCAGTCACCGGGACATTCGGCAACGAGACCGACACTGATGGTGATCCCCGGATTTTTATCTTGCGGGGTGAAAGGGGCTGAGCGAGGAAGACCCCGCCCTTCAGGTGCGGGGTGGTTCACCTTGCTCCTTGATATCCCCGAAGCGTCCCACAATAGCGCTACGGATCTCTCTGTAGCAGGAT
>LFRN01000238.1:0-7607 GCA_001512375.1 Candidatus Methanoculleus thermohydrogenotrophicum
CAGTTGTAACCGGTCTGATGAGAGACCCCAACAGCTTCCGCAGCGTCGACAACGCTCATTCCCTTATACCGTAGCCGAATAAACACGAGGCGCGGGACCACCTGGGGCAATCCTCTGGGGTGCTTGATCCGTTTATTCAGGACAGAGAGGGGAACGTGCCTGACGATCGTGGTCTGTTCACGCCCAGCCATATAGGCATGAGGAACTCAAGGTTCAAAAAAGTAGCACAACGAACTATAAACTGGAGAGAGTTCTGGATGCTCCTTTTTCCAGATTGGAATCTGGCGTTTTGGCTCATAGTAGGAGATAGAGCGTTGCTCCTGTTCCCAGGCATCCTTTCGCATCGCGAGCGTTTCGTTATAGACCCAATCGGCATATCTCCAGCGTCTGCTCCATCTGAGAGATCTGTGATTTTGTCGGGTAGAGTCGATAGCGATACGCTTTCATCTGCATGGTCGGGTCACATCACTTTCTGAGTCTCGAGATACTTCTGAATGACCTCTTTTGGCGTATCCCCGCACGTTCCAACATAATACGATGGGTTCCAGAGATGACCTTCCCCCAACACGTTTCGCAAGGACGGATACTGTTCAAAGAGTTTCTTGGCAGTGATCCCCTTCATGATCTTAACAATGGTGGCAGGAGCAAATTTCGGATGGGCGGTGATAAAAAGGTGAACGTAATCAGGCATGACTTCCTGAGTGTTCAAGATGAACCCCTTATCTTGAGCGATTGATACATGGAGGTCCGTAAGAGTCTCAGCAACATCACCGACCAGAACCTTTCGGCGGTATTTCGTTGACCATACAAAGTGATAATTCACGTTGTATACGCATCCTCTTGCACTTATCCAAGGACCCTGCTTAACCACTCTACAATATTATACACACCATGTGTAATTATGTCTTCCTGTCGACGGCTGTAGCCCACCATTGAAATGTGGGGATTAGCCCTATTCTGATCCTAAAGTTAGCCCGTATGGGGTCTTCCCTCCCGTGATGCGGGCGCGAATATGGCCGGGAACCCCATCAATTCTCCAGACCAGCGAGGTTTTCATGGAAGATTTCAGATGAAATGCTCCACCAGTGGACCCGAGCATTCACGTGCACCGTAACCCCACGCAGAAGAGCCCGTTGCCGCAAAGTCCGGAGATTCCCACCATCCCTCCCGCATGCTTTCGTGTGAGATCTCATCACCCTGCAACCGTTGCTTCGTATAAAGACCGGTCACCCCAGGAAATTCCGGCAGTGCGCCGCCTGCAGGACAAGGGGGCTCAACTGCCCGGTATCATTTTTGCGGAGCGCCCGGGTGATCTCGGCCGTAACCGCCGCATGCTCCTCGTCAGGCTCGATATCCACCAGGTCGGCCACCCGGGACGCAAGATCCCGGGGGACGAGCCCGGTCTCCGTATTCAAGTAACGGGCAGCGGCCTTCAGGTCCTCGTCAAAGTTGACGTAGATCTCCCTTACGAAACCGATATCCGCGTCATCCAGCCCATCCAGGCCGAGGATCTCTGGCGGGAATCCAACCGAGTAGAGCGCGGCGGTGAACTTGATCGCCCGCGGCAGGGTGATCCCGCTGGTGCTCCTGGCATACCCAAAGAGTCCGATATGTAGTTTCCGCTTCCGCCTCTCCGGAACATAGCGGGCAACCTGGTTGATCAGAGGTGCAAGCGGCTCGAGGCGGCGCTCGTATGCCCGTGTATACCTCTCGATCAGGTCAAGCGCCGCTGCCTCGTCAACGGGGAGGGGTCTTTCGGGTCTCCGCTCCTCCAGCCTCCGGACCGCGTTCTGAACGTCCTCGAGCGGGTAGTCATACTTGAACGCGGACTGGATGGTGAAGGTGTAGACGCTCGGGTACTCGGCGATAACCCGGTCGACGGTCCCGGGAGAGAGGCCGCCCCGGAACGGTGCCGAACCCACACCGATGATCGGGTATATCCGTGTCCCCGTCTCCTCCGAGACCTCCTGGAGGTGTTGGAGTGCAATCTTGTTCAGGAGGACCGCGCTGACGATCCCGTAGTTCATTGCCGGATCTGACCGGGCGAGAAAGACGCGCTGGTGGTCAATATCCTTGTCTTCGAGATAGCGCCTGACAACGTTGTGCGCATCCAGCATATGGTCCATCTCCTCAAAGAGCGGGATGACATTGATGTGGTCTGGCCGGAATCTCCCTATCCAGTCGGCGATGGTCATCCCCCCCTCTCCGAGGCTTCGTTCCTGTTTTCCGACGACAATTTCGGTGTAGTAACGGTAGATGTTATCGATGGCAGTATGGGACGCCGTCATCGGGAGGATGACCTCGAATATCGGGGGGCACTCATCCCCGTAGAAGAGACACGCCGTATCGAACGATCGCGGGATACTCTCAAGCGTCTCCAGAAGTATCTTTGCCTCGGCCGTCTCGACCTCGGGGTTCGGGACCCGAAGTGTCAGGAAGACGTCCCGACCGAGTCTCTTCTCCCGGAAGAACGTATCGTACCGGCTCAGCAGTTTCCTGACCACAAAGTTGTCGACCTCTTTTCCCTCACAATCCCACATCTGTTCAGTGCATCCCAGGTGAGAGTAGACATAATATGCCTCCTGGACCTCGTCTTCACCACTGAGTTCCAGACTCTCGGCAAAGAATGGCAGGTTGACGTTGTCAGGGTGCTGGGTGCTCATGCATTGCGGTATCCGTATCATTGATTTTTGCGCTCCATCATGCAGAGGCTGTCCTTCTCTTGCAAGCCCCCCGGTATCCACACCCGATGGGATAAGCCCTTCGGTGTGCTTCATCACCACCCGTCTCAAATCTCCTCCAGCCCTCAGTTCCCGACCAGACGCCCCATAAACCCTCCACGATGATGGCAGGCGTGCGACCCCCTGAATCGAGGATGGGCATCCTGCCTGCTCCCGGCGAGACCGGGACCTTAACACCCTGGTTGAAGGTCGTCATACCGTCCCGGCTGCGGGACAACACCGTGTCGCATCATCGACTCGACCAGATGAAAGTTTGTGCCATGAGCGTCCCTGGCAGCGACGTTTCAATACGCATATATGTCATGAAAACAAGGGTGGAAGCATGGCTCGTGAGAGAACGACACCGCGGTATCTCCTCGTTTGCCTGATAGCTCTTATCCTGGCGCTCATTGCCCCGGTATCAGCAGAAGGAATGAGTCCACGGGTGGTACAGCCGGGCGAGACGATCGAGGTGGGAGCTGAAGCACTTGTCCTCGACCTTGTCAATCTCCGCAACCCCGAGACGTTCAACCCGGTCACGGAACTCAGGCGCTATAAGGATGACAACCGTGCAAAAAAGATAGAACGGGTCATCGGTGTGCCAAACGATGGTTATTTCAAGATCAGCGACCAGGCCCTCGGCGGTAAATACGGCCGTTATTTCGCGTACAGCGAAAAAGACGGTCTCCTGGAGCATAGCATCGTATTCGTCCCCGCCCCAGCAGCTACGCCGACACCGGTCGAGACCATCACAACTACAGTGCCTACAGAGGCCCCCACTGATACCAGGACGCCGGCGGCTGCTCCGACTGAAACAACCCCGGCACCGACACAGACACCGCTCCCCTGGCTGATCACGATCGCGGCGGTCGGTCTCTGCGGGTTTTTCATGGCAGCGAAGAGACGGTAGCGCACTGAGTGATCTCCATGGACTCCACGGGAGCGTGCAGGAAACCCCCATGAGGCAGCGCCTCAGGCTCCACCGGTGACGACAATGCCCTCTTCCGGCTCGCCCCGGGCAACGGACCATGGGGTATGGGGACCGGAGGAGAGGCCAGCCCCGGGGGATCCCATCCGGGAGACAGATACGCGCAAGGAGGCTCAGGGTTGCAGGCTGATATCACAGAACAAGTGATGCTCCCCATCTCCGGGAGCAAGAAAAAGTGAGGGTATTATTCGATTCAATGGTTACGACAGGTAATCCTCAGGCCGCGGAAGCTGTTCTTTCAAGCCCTTGCGCCGGCGGATACCCCTGACCACTTCATCCGCGATGCCTGAGGGGACCAGCTCAAACCCAGCGAACTCGGTGCTCCAGATAGCACGGCCTTCAGTGGCGGACCGGAGATCCCCGGCAAACCCAAAGAGCTCGGCGACCGGCGCTTTGCCGACGATTGTCATCGTGTCGCCTTCGCTCAACATATCAAAGACCTGACCGCGCCGACCCTGAATCTGCGAGGTCGCCGCGCCCATCTGTTCGCTTGGAACCGTGATCTGGATCTTCTGGATAGGCTCAAGGAGAGAATCCCCGGCCATCAGCATGCCTGCTTTGACGGCGCTCCTGACCGCCGGAATGACCTGGGCAGGACCGCGGTGGATGGCATCCTCGTGGAGTTTCACATCAACGAGCCGCACCTTGAGATTCTGGACCGGTTCATCGGCAAGCGGACCGCCGCGAAGCGCTTCGCGCCAGCCGTCGAGGACCAGTTCCATCGTCTCGTTGAGGTACTGGACACCCTTGGTCATATCGATGAACACATTGGTACCCTCGATCGCCCTGATGTTCTTAGCCTCCTCTTTATCCATACCGGCTTCGATGAGGATGTCACGCCGCTCCACCGCCTGCTGGGTCATCGAGACCTCGCCTTCCTGGATCAGCTTCACGACCGCCGGTTCCAGCGGCTCAAGTTCGAGGTAGAACCGGTTGTGGCGGTTTGGAGACTTCCCTTCGACCGGGCCGGCCCTGCCCGTGATCGTCTCACGGTAGACGACGATCGGCGGCGAGGTGATGATCTCGACACCCTTGTCGCGTTTGATGCGGCCGGTGATGATCTCAAGATGCAGTTCGCCCATGCCGCTGATCAGGTGCTCCCCTGTCTCCTCGTTGATCGAGACCTGAACCGTCGGGTCTTCCTTGGCCACCTGGCGGAGGACCTCGACAAGTTTTGGGAGATCCTTCATGCTCTTCGCCTCGACGGCTACGGTCATGACCGGCTCGGAGTAGTGCTTCAGCGACTCGAAAGGAACCATATCCTGGAGCGTTGAGACGGTCGAACCGACGATGGCATCTTTCAGGCCAGTGACTGCAGCGATGTTGCCAGCGGCCAGTTCATCCACCTCAATCCGCTCGGCGCCCATGAAGATACCGACCTGTGCGAGGCGGTTTGCGCGCTTGGCCGCGCCCATGATGTAGCACTCCGTACCCCGACGGAGCGTTCCTGAGAAGACACGCCCGGTGGCGACCTCGCCCGCGTGCGGGTCAAATGATATGTCGGTGACCATCATACAGACAGGCCCATTTGGATCGCAGGCGAGCATGGCCTTGCCCTCGGGGGACTCGTGATCGCCGCGCCAGATGATCCCGATACGCCGTTTCTGGGCATCGACCGGGTTGGGCAGGTGCTTGACCACTATATCAAGGAGTACGGCATGCAGGGGACTGTGCCTCGCGAGCCACTTCATGTCTCCGGCATTGCACTTTTCAAAGACCTCTTTGAACGAGACCCCGCTCTTCTTCATGTAGGGGACGGAGACAGCCCAATTGTAGAGCGCGGATCCGAAAGCGACAGTTCCTTTCGCGGCATCCAATTTCCACCCCTCGTTGTACATCTTCTCGTTCATACCTTTGATCAGTTTGTTGACCTTGTCGATCACTCTCGCGAGGCGGATCTGCATCTCCTGCTCATCCACCTTCAACTCGTTGATCAACCGGTCTACCTTGTTGATGAAGAGAACCGGGCGGACGCCCTCTTTGAGAGCCTGCCGGAGCACCGTCTCTGTCTGGGGCATGGTGCCTTCAACGGCGTCCACCACGACAACAGCTCCGTCCACCGCGCGCATGGCGCGGGTCACGTCACCCCCGAAGTCCACGTGACCAGGGGTATCGATCATGTTGATCAGGTATTCTTCGCCGCCATATGTGTGGACCATCGAGACGTTGCTCGCATCAATGGTGATACCACGTGCCTGCTCTTCCTCGTCAGAGTCCATGAAGAGCTGCCTGCCAGCGAGCTCCTCGCTGATCATGCCTGCCCCTGCGAGCAGGTTATCTGAGAGGGTTGTCTTTCCATGATCAATGTGGGCGACAATCCCGATGTTGCGGATATGATCCGGCTTATCCATCAGGGCCGTCACCCGCTCTACCATCTTCTTTCGTCTGGTCATAGAACACCAAAAAAATAATAGGGAATATTATCGAGCAGCTTTTGCAATACGTTCTCTCTCTTCTTTCTTCGAGACGGCATAGGAGCGGGTATCACCATTGGCAGCCGCGATCAATTCCTCTGCGAGTGCCTCGCTCACGGCCTTCTTCTTCTTATGGCTCGCCTGCAGGACACCGTCGGTGATGAACCGCAGGGCGATGTCGACACGACGCTGGGGCGCGGTGTCGACCGATTTCGGGACGTTGATACCACCGTACTTCAGCCGGACGGTCTCCTCTCGGGGACCGGCGTTCTCGACGGCGTCCACCAGCACCTGGATCGGATTCTTCCCGGTCTTCTGGTAGATGATCTCAAAGGCGTCCCTGACAATACGGATAGCGAGTTCCTTCTTGCCGGTGTTCTGCTCCGTCTGCATCAGTTTGTTGATCAGGCGCTCGACGATCAGCATGTTGCTCTTATTAAACTGCTGGCCGGCGAGCTTACCGCAGGAGTGCGGGACGATCATCGCATGTAGATTCACGTAACGGACAAGGCTCGGATCGCGAATCTCCACCTCGCTCATGTCCCAGCGGTTGAAGAGGAGTTTCTGGTTCCCGGTCTCAGCTTCTACCTCTGTCACCTTCCTCACCTCCGCGGTTTCTCCTTCCGTCCGATAACCATCTCGTTGAGGCTGACGTTGTTCACCTTGGTTACAACAAACCGGACGCCGGGGATATCACCCATTGACCGGCCCAGCCTGCCGCCGATCCCCTCGATCTCGACCTCGTCATGCTCATCAATGAAGTTAATAGCACCATCGCCCACAGCAAACGCGGTCACCTGGCGGCCATTCTTGATCAGCTGTACACGGACGCACTTACGGATCGCAGAGTTCGGCTGCTTCGCTTCAATACCCACCTTCTCAAGAACAATCCCGCGTGCCTGCGGTGCTCCCTCGAGGGGGTCCGACTTCACGTCAAGCCCGAGCTGGCGCCTGGCGTAGACAGGGTCACGCCATCTGCGCGCCTTGGCATCGCGCTTCTGCTTTCTGGCAGCAAATTTACCTTTTCCCATTGAATACCCTCGTATCATTTGAATTTATGGATAGGAGCAACTCCTGGTGTGCTATAAAAGAACGCGCGTTATGGATTTATATATTGTGGAACCCATTTGCGCACCGATCTTTCGCTTTAATTAATTGAACGGGAGATGATATAATATTATATCCTGGCGGGCAACCTTCATTGATGGGAACCCGGATATACAAAGAGGTTTTCTTCGAGGCGACCCACCGCCTGCTCCACTATCAGGGGAAATGTTTCCAATTGCACGGCCACCAGTGGCGGGTAGAGACCTGGATCGAGGGGACGATAGATGAGCGCACCGGAATCGTTCTCGACTACAACTGCATAAAGGAGGTCGTCGGGCGGTTCGACCACCAGGTGATCCTCAACGCCGACGACCCCATGGTGGCGAGCATCGAGGCATTTCACCCGGTCGTCACCACCCCTGGCGACCCGACAAGCGA
>LFRN01000238.1:7756-8456 GCA_001512375.1 Candidatus Methanoculleus thermohydrogenotrophicum
AGATGAGTGTCGCGCAGGTCCTCGACCAGATCTGGCTGCAGAACGGAAAACATATCTGCATCACCGGTGGGGAACCGCTCCTCTGGGCGGAGGAGGTTCTCGAACTCCTCAAGAAGTTTAGCATCCATGGCTACACCGTCGAGATAGAGACAAACGGCACCCTGGATTTCCGGGAGATGCAATCCTACGCTTCCATATGCATGGACGTCAAGTGCCCCTCGTCAGGGGAGAAGAGCAATCTGGCACTCCTCCAGCACATCACGCCTCGCGACGCCGTCAAGTTCGTGGTTGCAGACGAAAACGATCTCCTCTACGCCCGGGCGGTGATGGCTCACTACGAGATCCAGGGCGAAGTCTTCATATCGCCGGTGGAGGGGTCTGATTACCGCGCCATCGCGGACTACATCGTTGAGGAGAACCTTCCTGTGAGATTCCAGGTACAGCTCCATAAAATTCTGGGGATGAGATGATTGAAAGCGGTCTGTCTCCTCTCAGGCGGCATGGACTCGTCCACGCTCGCTTATGTAGCCAGGGATATGGGTTATGATATCATCGCGCTCCACTTCACCTATGGCCAGCGGACTCAAGCAAAAGAGCAGGCGTGCGCCCGGACCATTGCTCGGATGCTTGACGCGGAAGAGTTCGTCGAGATCAGCCTCGAGTACTTCAAGAAGATCGGGGCATCGAGCCTGACAGACAC
>LFRN01000238.1:8564-12715 GCA_001512375.1 Candidatus Methanoculleus thermohydrogenotrophicum
ATCACTCTCATGACGCCCTTCATCAGGATGACAAAGGCAGAGATTCTCAGAGTAGGGCTTGCGCTCGGCGTCCCTTACAGAGAAACCTGGTCCTGCTACCAGAACAACGACCGGGCGTGCGGGGTCTGTTCCTCCTGCCATTACCGCCGGGAGGCGTTCCGGGCGTGCGGGATACCCGATCCGATCGAGTATGAGGAATAATCATGGAGATCTACAGTGGAAAAAGGCTTACCGTTGAGAAGAGAGAGGTTATTCTTCCAAACGGAAAGAAGAAAGAGCGGGTGGTTGTCCACCCGGGGGGGGCGGTCGCCATCCTCCCGATTGAGGGTGACCATTGCTACCTCATCAAGCAGTACAGGTTTGCCATCGACGACTGTATCCTTGAGGCGCCGGCGGGCACCATCAACAAAGGGGAGGATCCCGCTGAGACCGCGCACCGCGAGCTGATCGAGGAGACCGGGATGAAAGCAGAGACGTTCGTTCCAAAGGGCTGGATATACTCCTCCCCGGGCTACACCGATGAGCGTATCTGGCTCTATCTCGCCCGTGAGTTCTCACCCTCCTCCGAGTACGAGATGGACGATGACGAGATCATCGAGGTCGTCCGCGTCCCGCTCAGGGATCTTGGGTCGATGATCGCGGATGGCAGGATCGTCGATGCAAAGACGATCTGCCTCATCTGCCGATGTCTGCGATGAGGAGGGGCAGAGGGCGGATCGGCGATGTGCGCAGATTTATGCCTTCTGCAGAGAAAAACATAGTAGCTCCGATATGGATATCAATCATTATTCAGCGAGCCTGGTGAACATTCAATGGAAGAGATACAAGAGATGGATACCGCGCGAAAGCGCTACGAATTTAAAAAAATGCTCGAGAGGCTTGCGGAGAAGGAAGGGAGCGGTACCGAACTGATCACACTGTATATACCTCCCGATAAACAGATATACGACGTTACCGCTCAGCTCCGTGACGAGCTCGGGCAGTGCGCCAATATCAAGAGCAAACAAACCCGGACAAACGTCCAGAGTGCCATATCCTCAATCCTCGCCCGTCTCAAATACTATAAGCGCCCGCCGGAGAACGGTATGGCAATCTTCTGCGGCACGATCAACGTCGGCGGCGACCGCACCAGTCTTGAATGCGAGATCATCGAACCGCCCGAACCGCTCAGTACCTATATGTACCGGTGCAGCTCGACGTTCGAGCTTGAACCCCTGCAGGAGATGCTCGGCGAGAAGGAGGTCTACGGACTGATCGTCATCGACCGGCGAGAGGCCTACATCGGTTTCCTGCGGGGTAACCGGATCGAACCTGTCAGCGGCGTCACCTCGATGGTTCCCGGCAAGCAGAGAAAAGGAGGTCAGTCAAGCGTCCGTTTCCAGCGGCTACGACTGATCGCCATCAACGAGTTCTACAAGAAGGTCGGCGAACGGGCGAGTGACATCTTCCTCGCCGAGAAGGACTTCTTCGAGCGGTTCAAGGGCGTGCTGATCGGCGGCCCGACACCGACAAAAGAAGAGTTCGAGGCGGGCGGCTATCTCCACCACGAACTCCAGAAGCGGATCATCGGGCTCTTCGACGTCGCCTACACAAACGAGTCCGGGCTTGCCGAGCTCGTCGAGAACGCAGCAGACGCCTTGAAGGATCTTGACATCATCAAGGAAAAGAACGTGATGAACCGGTTCCTTCAGGAACTTGTCAAGGATGACGGTGCGGCCTCCTACGGTGAGGAGAGCGTCCGGAAGAACCTGGAGCTCGGCGCCGTCGATACCCTCATCCTCTCTGAGAAACTTCGGAGGGCGCGGTTGAGACTCGCCTGCCCGAACGATGACTACACCGAGGAAAGAACAGTCAGCATCGAGCCGGGCAGGCACATCAAGGACCTCGACCTCGGCACCTGTCCAAACGATGGAGCGGCGCTCTATGTGGCGGAGGAAGCCGATATCATCGACGAACTGACCGCGCTTGCAGACCAGAGCGGCACGACGGTCAAGATCATCTCAGACGACTTCGAGGAAGGCTCGATGCTCTACAACGCATTCGGCGGGATCGCAGCAATACTTCGTTACAGGACAGGATACTGATGTTCCAGGAGAAGTACCACCAGATCGAGCGCGTGCTCCGGGCATGCACCGGTGAGGAGGATGTTCTCCTCACAACGGGAGGGGATCACGCTGATCTCGCCTCGACAATAGCGTTTAAACTTGCGAAGAAGCAGAAGAGACCCCCTCATCAGATTGCCAGCGACATCGCAGGGAAGCTCTCCAGGAATCCTGAACTCGGGGATCTTCAGATCGAGGCGGTTGGCCCCTACGTCAACTTCCGGTTCGGCCCCTCGCTCCTCGCGGAGGCGGTCAGGGAAGCGCTCGAGCCCGGTTACGGAAAACTCCCCGCCCATTCAGAACGGGTGGTGCTCGAGCATACCAGCGCGAACCCTAACGGCCCCCTTCACGTCGGCCACATCCGAAACACCGTCATCGGGGACTCCCTTGCCCGGGCGTTCAGGAAGGCCGGGTATCCGCTTGAGGTACAATATTACTTAAACGACATGGGCCGCCAGGTTGCCACCGTCGCCTGGGGACTCGATCACCTCGGCATCGCTCGCGAGGAGGGCGAAAAGGAAGATCATTATGTCGCCCGGGTCTACGTCGCTGCGAACCGGGAGATCCAGGAAAACCCCGGGATCACCGAAGAGATCGACCATCTTATGCAAGAGATGGAGCGCGGCGACCCCGAGACCGCCGGGAAGTTCCGGGCGGTGGTCTCCCTCTGTGTGGAGGGGATCAAGGCGACCCTTGCCGCCTTAAACGCCAGCCATGACCGGTTTGTCTGGGAGAGTGATTTTGTCAGGATCGGGGATGTGGACCGGGTCATCGAGCGGGTCAGGCGGCTTCCACAGACTCACGAGGACGAGACCCTCTGGGTCGACCTCTCCGAGCAGGGGTTCGAGAAGAAGTACATCCTCCGGAGAAGCGACGGTACATCGGTCTACAGCACCCGGGACCTCGCCTACCATACCTGGAAGGGACGCAACTATGACCGGCTGATCGACGTGCTCGGAGCTGACCATAAGTTGATCGGCGCCCAGCTTCAGGCCACCCTTAAACTTCTCGGGGAGCAGCCGCCCGAGATTGTTTACTTCGAGTTCGTCTCTCTCCCCGAGGGTTCCATGAGCACCCGGGCGGGCAAGTTCGTCTCCGCCGACGATCTGATCGAGGAGGTGACCGCAAAGGCGTTTGAGGAGGTGACCATTCGCCGCCCGGAACTCCCCGAGGAAGAACGGCGCGCCATCGCGAAGTCGGTCGCCATTGCCGCCATCCGCTACGACATCGTGAAGGTCTCCCCCGAGAAGAGTACGGTCTTCGACTGGAAGGAGGCGCTGAACTTCGAGCGGCAGAGCGGCCCCTACATCCAGTACGCCCACGCTCGCGCCTGCAGCATCCTCGAGAAGGCCGGGGAGTTTGAACAGGCATACCGCTACGAGACAGAGCATGAGGTCGCGCTCGCCCGGCACCTGGCGCGGTTCCCTGTTGTGGTCGAGCAGACCGTGAAAGAACTCCGCCCGCACCATCTTGCCTCCTACGCCCGCGAGCTCGCCGATCTCTTCAACGCCTTCTACCACTATAACCCGGTGCTCAAAAGCGAGGGCGAGACCCGGAGCAGCCGCCTCACACTCGTGGATGCGGTCAGGAACACCCTGAAAGAGTCGCTGGAGACCCTTGGAATCGATGCACTCAGAAGCATGTAAGGCCCTCCGGGGGCAGGGCTACCAGTTCGTCAACACCTCCTCTTCGGCGGCCGTCAAGCCCTGCATGTGGAATAAGCGGGCGCTCAGGGGCGGGGAGATGTGCTACAAGGCACAGTTCTACGGGATCGAGAGCCACCGCTGCGTCCAGATGACCCCGACCCTGCGGTGCAATCAGCAGTGTCTCTTCTGCTGGCGGTCGTTCGAGCATGAGGTTGTGGAAGAGGAAGAGTGCCCCCCGGCTGAGATCATAGAGAACCTCAGGCGTCTCCAGAAGAGGGCGCTCTCCGGCTACAAGGTCTCGCCCTACGTCACGCCGGAGCGGTTCGCTGAGGCACTCAGCCCTACGATGGTCGCGATATCGCTCTCAGGGGAGCCGACCTGCTATTCAAACCTCCCGGAACTG
>LFRN01000238.1:12751-14971 GCA_001512375.1 Candidatus Methanoculleus thermohydrogenotrophicum
CAGGTCTACGTCTCCCTGGACGCTCCCGATCGGGAGACCTATCTCCGCCTCTGCCGGCCCCGGAAGGATTACTGGGATCTGGTGCAGGAGAGCCTCACCGGACTTGCCGGCCGCAGGTCGGCCATCCGTACCACCCTGGTGCGTGGTTACAACGATTTTGCACCCGGGCGCTATGCAGCGATCTACCAGGATTCAGGAGCACGTTTTGTGGAAGTAAAGGGTTATATGTATCTGGGATACAGTAGAAACCGACTGCGGATTGAACAGATGCCCAAACACCACGATGTGCGGGCGTTTGCCGAGAAGATTGCCGAAGAATGCGATTATTTTATCAAAGATGAGAGCCCGGTGAGCCGGGTGGTCTGTCTGGAGCGGAATGTATGAGATTTGATGTGGAAGAGTTCAGGAAGAAGGCAAGAGAGGACTTCGAGCGTGCCTGGCATGAAGGACCGTCGGTGCTGACTCCAGCGGGGATCTCGGACCGGTACCCGAGGTTGAGGTATACCCGGGCAACACCGCACCCGATCTTTGAGATCATACAACGACTCCGCGAAACCTATCTCTTGATGGGATTTGATGAGGCGATGAACCCCCTGATCGTCGAGGAATCTGATATCTACCGACAGTTCGGGCCGGAGGCGATGGCCGTCCTCGATCGGGTTTTCTACCTTGGTGGCCTGCCCCGCCCGAACGTCGGGATCGCGCGGAAGCAGGTAGAAGAGATCGAGGCGATCCTCGGGCGCGCTGTCCCGTCTGAGACCGAGGAGAGACTCCGCGAGACCCTCCACGGCTATAAAAAGGGGACGATCGACGGCGATGAACTGACGCACGAGCTCGCGACTGTGCTTGAGGCTGATGATGCCGCCGTGGTCCATATCATGGACAAGGTCTTCCCTGAGTTCCGGGCGCTGGCCCCCGAGTCGTCGCGCAAAACCCTGAGGAGCCACATGACGAGCGGCTGGTTCCTGACGCTCTCCTCCCTCTGGGAGAAGCGTCCCCTCCCGATCCGGCTCTTCTCGGTGGACCGCTGTTTCAGGCGGGAGCAGGAGGAGGGGCCCACCCGCCTGATGGCCTACCACTCGGCCTCCTGTGTCATCGCGGGAGAGGATGTCACCCTCGAAGAGGGTAAAGCCGTCAGCGAGGCCCTCCTCTCAGCGTTCGGATTTGAGGAGTTTCGGTTCCAGCCAGACGAGAAACGGTCGAAGTATTACATGCCCGATACCCAGACAGAAGTCTATGCCCGCCACCCGGTCCTTGGCTGGGTCGAGGTGGCTACCTTCGGGATCTACTCGCCCTCGGCGCTTGCGGAGTACGGGATCGGCGTGCCGGTGATGAACCTCGGCCTCGGGGTGGAGCGACTCGCGATGATCGCCTACCAATCCAACGACATCCGCGAGCTCTCCTACCCGCAGTTCTACCCCCAGGTCCTCTCTGACCGCCAGATCGCCAGTGCCATCCACCTTCGCACCGAACCTGCGTCGGTGACCGGGAAGCAGATGGCAGAGGCGATCTGCGCTACGGCTGCCGAACACGCCGCCGCCCCGGGGCCGTGTGCTTTTACTGCCTGGAAGGGCGAGATCGCCGGAAGACAGGTCGAGGTGATCGTCGAGGAGCCTGAGTCCAACACGAAACTCTGCGGGCCTGCCTGCTCAAACGAGGTCTTTGTCCACAACGGATCGGTGCTCGGGGTGCCCGACCTCCCGAAATGGGAGGAGGTCAGGCGTGATGGAGTCTCCACCGGGATCACCTATCTTGATGCCGCGGCAAACCTCGCCGCTGCCCGTATCGAGGAAGCGGCGCGATGCGGAGAGGAGACGCGCGTCCAGGTGAAGATGGCAAAACTCCCTTCCGACATCAACCTGCGCATCGAGGAGTATGCGATGCGCTACATCACCGACCACAACAAAAAAGTGGACCTCAGGGGGCCGGTCTTCCTGACGGTCCGGTCGGTTATCCGGGAGCAGCCGACCTGATAAGATCCTTCTCTCGCTCCGGTTTCTCTTTTTTCCTGATATCTCCTCTGTCGCACGCAATGCATCTCCGGAGCAGGGATATCACGTCCCGCTGGGTGACCAGGTTGAAGCGAGCCTTGCTCGGGGCAAGCCCGACCTTGATCGAGTAGGCTTCTGACGGCACCACCTCAAAGAGATCCTCGTCAGTCCTGTCGTCTCCGATGGCGAGGATGAAGTCCCACGTGTGCCGGGAGATCCAGTTCAGCGC
>LFRN01000251.1 GCA_001512375.1 Candidatus Methanoculleus thermohydrogenotrophicum
GGGGACGAGCCTGAACTTCGCCTTCCGCGTCTTGTGCCCGAAGCGCCGCATCGCCCCGTAAGCGCCAAACGGTCCGAGCAGCGCGAGGAGGAGAAGCCTCCTCTCCGGCGTCCTCCAGGTACTCCTCTTTGCGGCGCCTTTGTCGCGAAAGAAGGCTAAGAACGAGATAACGTTCAGAATGACAAGTAGAATCACAATATATACAAGAACGTCTACCATGGAGGACTCTCCAAACCCTCAACTCTCTGTTCTTCCCCTTCTTATCACATTCTATCCGGTAGCCCGGGAGGGGGCATGCCGCCTACCCCTCCCACCGAGGAGTGTTCCGCCGGATACGCTCAGATATACCGGGATCGGATTGCATCACCTCGACCAGCAGCCTGATCTGATGGATCGTCTTCGGGTGGAGTTCGTGCTCCATGTAACAGGCATCAGAGTTGGCGATCTTCTCCGGAACATGGATGGCCATCAGAAACTCCTTTAAGGTGTCATGGCGGAACTTGATGGCCTCAGCGATCTCGCGCCCTGCAGGCTCCAGAACCACTCCCTCGTAACGCCGGTACTCGACAAGACCCATGTCGTCAAGTTTCCGGAACATCTCCACGACGCTCGATGGACTGAGATCCAGCTCGCATGCCACATCCTTGGTGCGGGCATACCCCTTCTCCAGCGTGACGTTGAGGATGGCTTCAAGATAGTCCTCGACCCTCCTGCTGAGATTTTTTGCGCATCCCCGGTGTCTCACACGACGTTTATAGTTCATACAGCAAAGATATATGATCTGTTCGGGACGGACCCATATAAATCAACATTTCATGAGTTTGATAAAGCGTTACCAATTTTTCAGTGGATTCCGGTAGAGCCTGACTCACTCTCGCTCTTTCCGGGACGTTCACGGCGGAAGTTAAGGGCTCTGTTGTTCCTGGATATCAGGTCAAACCCTCTTCTTCGCCATCACCACGATGCCTGTGCCTACAAGACAGAACAGAGCCAGACAACCTTCACTGCACTGCGCAGGTCGAGGAAATTCTCCGGAAAGAGGTCTTCGCAGACGGTGAGCATCACAGATTCCCCCGCGGAAGGGCGGG
>LFRN01000174.1:0-8283 GCA_001512375.1 Candidatus Methanoculleus thermohydrogenotrophicum
GGTGGTCGCCTGCGAGACCAGACCCCTGAACCAGGGATCCCGGCTCACCTGCTGGGAACTTGACCGGGATGGGATCGACGTGACCCTGATCCCCGACTCTGCAGCAGCCTACCTGATGCGGCGGGGGGAGATCGACCTTGTCATCGTCGGTGCTGACCGGATCACGGAAGACGCGGTCTTCAACAAGATTGGGACCTACATGCACGCCGTCGCCGCCAACCACCATGAAATACCGTTCTATGTCGCAGCCCCCCTCTCCACGTTTGACCTCGCCCGGAGAGAGGAGGATATCACCATCGAGGAGCGGGGGCGGGATGAACTTGCCTTCTGTGGCGAACGACAGCTCGCGCCAGACGGCGTGGCTGTGCGCAACTACGCCTTCGACGCCACCCCGCTCGATCTTGTCGACGCGATCATCACCGAGATCGGGGTGCTCCGGCCACCATACGCCGAATCATTCGAGCTGGTCAGAGAACGGGCGAAGAATCAGGGAGAGGGGGTCTGACGGTGGTCTTCTTTGATTTGGGGGTCTGGGTCGGGCTGATGACCCTCATCGGGGAGGTCACGTTCTTCCTCATCCTCGGGATGGTGCTTGCGGCGATTGCCCTTGCGATCATCGCCACTGCCTCGATCACCAGGGGGAAGTTCTACCTACCAAGGATCCTGATACCCGGCATGGTCCTCCTGGAGGGGCTTGTGAAGGCGTTCTGCAAACTCCTCGGGCTGGACGACAAGGACCTCATCACGTTCTTCATAACGCTTCGGAACACCATGAACACAAAGGCCTTCGCCGAGACCCCGGTGGAGCGGCGGGCGGTCTTCCTGCCCCAGTGCCTGCGGTCGGCTGAGTGTCCGGCACACCTGACACCCGAAGGCCTGGAATGCCGGCACTGCGGGCGCTGTTCGGTCGGGGAGAATGTAGCGTGGCTTGAGAGCATCGGGTATCGTGTCTTCATCGTCCCTGGCTCGACGTTCATCAAGCGGATGGCCAAGAAGTATCGCCCGCAGGCGATCATCGGTGTCGGTTGCCTCATGGAGGTGAAAGATGGTATCGACATGGCCGACCGGATAGGGATCATCGCTCTCGGTGTGGTGAACCTGAAGGACGGGTGCGTGGAGACGATCGCAGACTGGACCAGAGTAAGAGATGCCGCCATCCTCGGCATCGATTCGGCGTCAGGTCCCGTAGACTTTCACGGCTCTGCCGAATAACCGATCGCTGGTGACTTTGCCGTAGACAAAGATCGTCTCCTTGCTATTTACATCGCCGACCCTGACACCAGGCCGGAGGATGATGTCCCCTCCCGCCTGGATGGAGTGGAGGTGTGCGTTGTCACAGATGGTTGCGGTCTCCAGGACGGTGAGCGGCCCTTTTATTCTGGCGTCATGGCCGACGACGATCCTCCTTGCCACGATAGAGCCACCGACCGTTGAGTAGGGGCCAAGTTCGAGGCAGCCGGCAACAACCATGTTGCCCCAGATGTGGGTGTCCGGAGGGGCGATGAAATTTCCATCTATCTTCACATTTCCATCAAAAAAGGAACCTCTCGGTGCTATATACGTGTCCCCGTGCCGGTAGATTTTCATAAAGATCTCCCGGGATAACAGCTCGGTCCACAACCAGATAAAATTATCAGTGAGGTTGTCCTGAAAACGTCAGGATCGCATTGATCATCGGCATGGCCGGTGTTGGTGCCAGTGTGCATTTGGGTCTCTGCAGGGTCTGGTGGTTTTTTTGCCGGGGCTGGGATCCCCGCTGAAATGAGGTCGTCATTGTGTTTTTCTGGCACGGCACCCTTCAACCTCAGATAGATATCCCGACCATGAGTAGAGCGAAGATCACCAGGTCGTAGACAGTATGGGTGATCGCTGAGGTTGTGGTATTTGAGTACCTGCGGATGTAGGCAAAGACGATCCCTGCGAGGAAGACAGAAATGAGGCCGTCCCAGCTGTACTGGAATGCGTGGAGCGACGCAAAGAGGAGCGCCGGGAGGAGGATGCCGAACCGTGGCTGGAGCAGCCCGCGGATGCTGACCTCCTCGCCAAACCCCGCTGCGATCGAGGCCACGATGATCCCCGGGAGGGTGAGCGATCCTGTGAAGAGCAGTTTGACCGCCTCGGTATCGGTGACAGGCAGGCCAAGGTAGTCCACCAGTGCCGCGAGCGCTGGATCGATGAAGTGGAACGCGAGAACAAGCGCGAAAGCAGCGGCAACGGCGAGAATGACCTCCTGCCCCGTCGGCCTGATGAGCCCGAGACGTTCCAGGGCCTCAGAGAGCGTTCGCCGCACACACGCCCCTGCGATGAGGAACGATGCGATGAGCGTCCAGAAGAGACTATAAGCATTCACCCGGACCGTGTCAGCGAAGAGGTCGCCTGATTCTGTCAGGAGCCCGATGAACTGCGGCGAGAGGAGGGGCGGGACCCCCGTCACCAGGAGTGGTACCGGTGGGATCAGGATCAGGGCGAGGATGGTCACGAGCGCGATCATATAGACGAACGAGTCGGGGTCGAAGGGGAGGTATTGAGCGAGCCAGACCCTGAATCGGCGGGAGAAGCCGACGAGGCTTGCGAGCGCCGCCCCGAGGACGCCAAGGAGGAGTAGTGCCATCTTTGCGGCCATGGCAGGGTCGATGAAGTCGGGTTCGAACTCCCCGGTCTCGAGTGCTTCTGCCGGCAGGATCGATATGATCCCGATACCGGCTGCGGAGGCTGCAAGCCCGCCGACGAGGACGAAGAGCCATATGATGGTGGCCCACCGGAACGCCTGGTGCCGGTCATCGGCCAGGTAGGCGAGTATCGCGAGGATGACGAAGAGCGCCACGTCGACTGCGGCGGTGAGGAACGATGCTATCTCTCCATCAGGGGGGACAAAGAGCGCGACCACGAAGATGAGTCCAAAGAAGGCGAGCATCAGTTCAGGGGCGTGGCGACGGCAGAAATCTAGCGGCATGATATCAGCATTTCCACAGTTCGAGAAGGGAACCTGGAGTCCTATGGGGCGGACTGGGTAAAAAACCTACCGAACTCAAGGACCGTCACCGCCACCCGAGCTTCCCGATGAGAAGATACTCGAGCACCCCTATAATCCCGAGGACTCCTGCCTGCAGAAGGAATATCGTCGCCAGCGGATAGCGTCCCAGGAGGGCCGCCCCCGCAAACGGACCTGTCGAGAGCCCGATGGAGAAGAAGGTGTTGTACATGCCGTAGGCGACCCCCTGCGAGCCCTGGTCACGGTAGATGCTGGCCATGATCGGCATCACTGGCACCAGGGCGGAGCTGAGGGTGACCCCCAGCGCGACGATGGCGGCGGTAACCAGCGGCAGCGTCGGAGCATGCATGGCAGCGAAGATCGCGGCCCCGGAGAGGAGAAGCCCGCCACCGATAAGGTAACGGCTCCCCCCATGGCGGTCGTAGATGCGCCCGACCATCGGCTGGGCGATGGCGGCGGCGATTGCCAGTACCGCAAAGACGAGACCGATCGTCGTCGGCGACGCAGAGAACATGGCGTGCAGGTAGACCGGGAGGTAGGGATCCAGGACGCCATACGTTCCCGATACCCCGACCGTCGTGGCAGCACAGGCCGCAAGCGGGAGGAGGCACCGCCTGGGGAGCATCCCTGCCCGTTCCTGACTTTCCTCCCGTCTGCAGGAGCGCACCGGGATGGCGAGGACGAGCAGCCCGACGGTGGCCACCACTACTGCCGGGACGAGGAAAGTCGCGGTATATCCCAGGTACTCGAAGAGCAGTCCCCCGACGACCGGGCCGAGGACCGTCCCGAGCCCGACTGCGGAGAGTGATATTCCCATCCTCTCCCCGAGCCTGGAGGGATCGGTGGTATCGGCGAGGAGCGCAAGACCCGCCGACCAGGTGGCCGCGGCCGATATACCCTGGACCGTCCTGGCGACGAAGAGGCGCGTGACCGTGGTCGAGAAACCAAAGAGGGCCGTCGCGAGAGCGAGGAGGATCATCCCGGCGACGATGAGGGGGCGGCGGCCCACCCGGTCGGAGAGGAGCCCCATCGGGACGGAGAAGAGAAAGAGCATGGCTGCATAGACCCCAAAGATGATCCCGAGGATCGACTCGTCGACCCCGAGCCTGGGGGCGTACTCAGGGAAGACCGGAATGAGGAGGCCGTAGATCATCATATCCATGAAGATGACGAGCACGACCAGCACGAGGATTGCTTCCGGGGAGGCGGCGATACGCTCCCTGAGATCTCGGAATCGTCGAGATTCCCTGATTATCATGGTGGTTTCCTCTCCCTGCGGCACTCAGTCGATTCCGGTGTCGTCCTGTCCCTGTACATGGGCGCCGTCAGCATATAGCGTTGTAGGAAGGGGGCAGCAGCGTCCGGTTATGGGGAGAGGAGGATGGGGGTGGGGGCGTAAGCGCTAATTCGACCTCAGGTACATCTGACCGCTGTCAGTACCGGTACGCTTATATTTGATTGAGCCCAGAATCTCCTCGCGTCTCAGGGAATATATCCAGTTTGAGTCTCTCTGCGGTCTTCCCTATATTCCCGGAACTCATAACGTGCCATGTTCAAAGCGGTTGCATTTCACCTGAAATTCAAAACAGAATGAGTTTTATTGATAGGTATAACTGCGCTCGTTATGTGTTACCCATAACGAGGTGCAAATCTATCGATTTGATTTTGAGGAGTGATTGGGATTTGGAGGATGATAATGGTGCGGATTGATTAAGCTCGTTATGTATTACCGGGAATCCAGGGTCTTCCGTACCTGCTCTGGCACCTCGGTGACCAGTCTCTCCTCCCCGCCGACCGCCATGAGCACCCGGGAGAGGGTGCGGGGGGTCACAGTCGGGAGTGATCGTGAGAGTATTGTCGGGTTTCTCCCAGGCATCTGAAACCGGAGAGCGGTGTGTAGCCAATGACCCGGGTGAAGGTCAGGGCAACGAGTTCCTGCCAACAACCCGGGAAGGCTTCCTGGAGATCCAGAGGCAGATCCCTGAATTCCCCGGCCAGGAGGGCGGTGTTCCCGTACTCCCAGATGGTCCGGGGAGGCCGTGCACCGCGCGTCCCCTCGGATGAGCCCGGCTTCTTGCGTGAGCTGGCCAGGGGTACGTGCTCACCTTCTTCGGCGATCTGGTGGCCCGGTCATCGACACACGTCGACCGGTAGACATAGGGTTTGTTATGGATAGACCTGACCTCCAGGCACTTTTCACCCTTCCGGCGTTGTTCCTCCAGCCATGCTCGAACCCGGTCTTCATATGGTGTAATGTTAGGTATTAAAGATATGGAGATCTTGCGGTTCCCGGCACGAGAACAGAAAAAGAAGGCCAGGAGGGAGATTATAATCCCTAACTCATGGGGAGTTTGGGATATAGATGCTTCGTTAATCCAGAGAGTAGCCCGGAGAGTAAAATCCAAAATAAAAAGGGGAGATAGTCCAGATATCCGCGGGTGGATCCGTTATCGATATATAATGTTATGTACCTGGCTTCTTCATGAGCCTGCGGGTTAAACACATGTCTCTTATGTTGCTTTCGCAAACAAAAGCAGGATGTGATGCAGAAATTAAGGGGGGGGAAGATCCGAAAACCCAGAAGCAGAAATTATTTATATTTAGGCCTTCAACTTGAGAGTATGTCGATTGATCATCCGATCGCGGCGGTGTCGATCGGGAAGTATCGGTCGGCACAGGTCTGTGAGCGACGCTCATGAGACCCACATGAGCCTTTGGCTCGTGCACAAACTTATGGATGGATAAATACCATGGCGAAGAAAATTAAAGGACTTGCGATGCGCAAGATCGGCGAGATCGGATGGATCGAGAAGGAAGCACCTAAGTGTGGTCCACTCGATGCATTGGTGAGGCCCATCGCGGCGGCACCCTGCAGCTCCGACATCCACACTGTGTGGGAGGGAGCACTCGGAGACCGCCGTGACATGATCCTCGGACACGAGGCCGTCGGAGAAGTTGTCGAAGTCGGTTCACTTGTGAAAGACTTCAAACCCGGAGACCGTGTTATTGTTCCGGCAATCACTCCAGACTGGATGTCGCTTGAAGCACAGGCAGGATTCCCAATGCACTCCGGCGGGATGCTCGCCGGCTGGAAGTTCTCGAACTTCAAGGACGGTGTCTTTGGTGAGCTCTTCCACGTCAACGAAGCGGACGGAAACCTTGCACTCCTTCCCGACTCCATTCCGGTAGCAGAAGCAACAATAATTACTGACATGGTCCCGACCGGTTTCCAGGCAGCAGAACTCGCTGACATCAAACTCGGCGATACGGTCTGCTGTATTGGTATCGGCCCTGTCGGACTGATGGCAGTTGCGGGTGCAAACCTGATGGGTGCATCCCATATCATTGCGGTCGGCAGCAGACCCGTCTGTGTAGACGCAGCAAAGGGATATGGCGCGACTGACATCGTCAACTACAAGGACGGCGACATCGTCGAGCAGGTTCTTGAGAAGACTGACGGCAAGGGTGTGGACAAGGTCTGTATCGCCGGCGGCGACGTACACACCATCGAGCAGGCAATCAAGATGCTCAAGCCGGGCGGAATTGTCGGGAACGTCAACTATCTCGGCTCCGGCGAGTATGTCACCATTCCACGTGTTGAGTGGGGCTGCGGCATGAGCCACAAGTTCATCCACTGTGGCTTAATGCTCGGTGGCAGACTGCGGATGGAGAAGCTTGCAAGCCTTGTTGAGACCGGCAAACTTGACCTCTCCCCGATGATTACCCACAGGTTCAAGGGATTCGACAAGCTTGAGGAAGCTCTGCTCCTGATGAAGGAGAAACCAAGAGATCTCATCAAGCCTGTCGTCGTGATAGAAGAGTAAGTTTCCGGCTCTGGAAATCATCCTGAGGGATAGAGAGGGGTATAGCACGATATAGATGGATGGGTGTCTGTCGACCCAGAACGGGGGCAGTCCATATAAACTCTGGAACCCTCCGATACAGACCAAAACCCATCCTCTCGTGCTTCCCGTCCTTTTTTGCCTGAAGATGGCATTCAGGAATTTTTGTCCCGCGCGTCTGTGCCCACACAGCCACGTGGTTCTTGCGTAATTACGCTCATATACATCAATTGCACCTGATTATCAACCACATACCCCGGATCGCCTCATGCAGAAGCGCGCGAAGACGACTTTAGGTTTGGCGACAACGTTGCGTGTGCAAGCTTCTTCCATGGTCTGAGCGAGAGACTGCGTGGACGAAAACAGCCTGCTCGCCCCTGGCAAGTGGAGATCGTAGTGGGAATCATATCCGGGGGCAACGCGCAGCGATACCGGGGAAGAGGATCCGCGCAGGCGATGCATGATCTCGACGAAGGGGGCGGAGAGACCAGGATCTCTTCATCAGAATACCCTTCCTGTCCCGCTGACCGCTTCCCATCTGCACACGCCTTCTCTGCGCTCTCTCGCATAGCAACGCGGGCGGCGGATCTGTGTTGTCCCTGATCCAGCCCATATGGACAGGTTATTTACAATCACCGGCCACCACCACAGGAGAGGGAATTATCAGGTATGGCTTTCCATCAATTTCCGGCCCCATACAGAGCCGGATCTTGTAGATCCTGGAAGCGGATGATCATCCCGCGCAGAAGCGCATTTTAGATATTCTAATGTATGTTCTCGTGAAACGTAACAGACGAAGTACGATGACAGATCACCCGGTTAAGAAAATGATGCGGTTGATGGCGACCAAGATCAGGACCATCGCGGATGTGATGTCTGACGAACAGATCGACGCGCTGATAGACGAGATCCTGAACGCGAACCGCATCTACACCATGGGCGCAGGGCGCTCCGGACTGGTAGCAAAATCATTCGCCATGCGGCTGATGCATCTAGGTCTCTCAGCGTTCGTCGTCGGGGAGACGGTGACCCCGGCTATGAAACCGGGAGACGTCATCGTCGTCTTCTCCGGATCCGGCGAGACCAAGACGGTTGCGGATATCTCAGAAACCGCAAAGGAGATCGGCGGGCGAGTCTGCCTTGTCACCTCGAAGAAAGAGTCGAGGATCGGGCGTATCGCCGACTGTATCGTCATCATCGAGAGCCAGCGAGACAAGGTGTCTGACGAGTCTGCGGAGTTCGAGATCCGGCAGATGATGGGCGAGCACAAGTCGTTTGCACCGCTTGGCACCATCTTCGAGACGACTGCCATGGTCTTTGCGGATGCCATCATATCCCGGCTCATGGAGATAACCCAGTGCAGACCTGAAGACCTCCAGTGCCGGCACGCGAATATTGAGTGAGGTTCAACCTGTCAACTACCCCACCCTGAAGGGTGGGCTTGCGAAC
>LFRN01000174.1:8329-13421 GCA_001512375.1 Candidatus Methanoculleus thermohydrogenotrophicum
CGGGACACGACTGGTTCGGCACGTCAAATACGGATTGACGTACATTGGAGGCACGTTGAAAGGAAAGATGTCGCTATCTAACGCTGTCACCGGAGGATGGGTGACTCAAACCGCAAAGGTGGAGGATTGTACCATCCTGACGCGTATCGCCTGGAGAACAGAATGGTATGCCGCGATGGGCAGACGGCATTCATCCCCGGCCTGAAGGGCGGGGTCTTCTGCCTGAATAAAGATGAACAAGCACAGATATGCCAGCCGGGTCCGGTCGGTGGAGATGTCAGGGATCCGGAAACTTTTCGATGCGGGGGGAGCGGACGCGATCAATCTCGGTATCGGGCAGCCAGACTTTGATACCCCTGAACATATCAAAGAGGCTGCAATCGCCGCAATCAGGGCTGGAAAAACCGGATACACCCCGAATGCAGGAATTCCCGAGCTTCGGGAGGCAATATGCACGAAATTTGAGCGGGAGAATGATCTTGCCTTCCAGCCGGAGCAGATCATCGTCACGGCGGGCGGGAGCGAGGCGCTCCATCTCGTCATGGAGGCGCTCGTGGATCCGGGCGACCGTGTCCTTGTCACCGACCCGGGGTTCGTCTCCTACGCCGCTCTTGCGACCTTTGCCGGGGGGCGGCCCGAGGGCGTGCCGCTCGATCCGACTCTCCATATTGACGTCGAGCAGGCGAAGGAGCAGATGGACGGGGCGCGGCTCTTTGTCCTGAACTCCCCCACGAACCCTACCGGTGTCGTCGAGAGCGAGGAGTCGATCCGCGCCCTCGTGGAGTACGCAAACGACCGGGGTGTCACTATTGTCTCCGATGAGGTCTACGAACATTTCGTCTACGAGAAGAAACACGTCAGCGCAGGCCGGTTTGGCGAAGATGTCATCACGGTCAACGCTGTGAGCAAGACCTACGCCATGACCGGTTGGCGGATCGGGTATATCGCCGCGCCTGAGGACTACATCCCGGAGTGCCTCAAGGTGCACCAGTATATCCAGGCGTGCGCGACATCGATATCGCAGTATGCTGCGCTCGCCGCATACACCGGCGATCAGGGGCCTGTTGCCCGGATGCGGGACGAGTACCGCGCGCGGAGGGACCTCCTCTACGATGGGCTCTCTGGCATCAGGTTTAACTTCCCCAGGCCGGAGGGTGCGTTCTACATGTTTGTTCCCATGGGGAGAAACATTATCGAGAAGGCCATCGAAGCAGGAGTGATCATCGTGCCGGGTGAGGCGTTCGGCTCGAGGGCACCTGATTATGCACGCATCAGCTACGCGACGTCCCGGGAGAACCTCTCGCGGGCGGTTGAGAGGCTTGCGGCACTAGTGGAGTGATAGTAGTGAAAGAGTTACTCAAGAGATTATCAGACGCTCACGGCGTCTCGAGCAGGGAAGAGAGCATCAGGGATATTGTCAGGGAAGAACTTGCAGGATCGGTCGACGAGATCCGCGAAGATAAGATGGGCAACATCATCACCGTAAAGCGCGGCGATGACTTCTCCATCATGCTCGCCGCCCACATGGACGAGATCGGCCTGATGGTTCAGTACATCGACGAGAAAGGGTTCATCAGGGTTGTCTCGCTTGGAGGGTGGTTCGGGCCGGTGCTCTACTGCCAGCGGGTGGTTCTGCACGGAAAGAACGGTCCGGTTATGGGGGTCATCGGTGCAAAGCCTCCCCACGTGATGAAGGAAGAGGAACGCAAGAAGGAGATCAAGATCGAGGATATGTTCATCGACGTGGGCGCGGCGAGCGAAGAAGAGGTGAAGAACCTCGGGATTGAGATCGGCACCCCGATCACCATCGACCGCGAGTTCACGGAACTTGCCGGCAAACGCATCACCGGGAAGGCGCTCGACAACCGTGTCGGCGTCGCGATGCTTATCCGGGCGCTGCAGCAGGTAAAGTCGCCTCACACGATCTACGGTGTCTTCACCGTCCAGGAAGAACTGGGATTGAAGGGGGCGAAGGTCAGCGCCTACTCCTTAAACCCCGACTGCGCGATCGCGACCGACGTCACCATACCAGGCGACCACCCCGGGATCGAGAAGAAGGATGCGAGCGTCGAGATGGGCAAGGGCCCGGTCCTTGTACTCGTCAGCGCGAGCGGGCGCGGACTTGTGGCCGATCCGAGGATGGCCGCATGGCTCAGAGAGACTGCGGAGAAGAATGGCATCCCCTACCAGCTCGAGGTTGGGACCGGCGGCAACACCGACGCGACCATCATCCACCTCGAGCGGGGTGGCATCCCGAGCATCCCACTCTCGATTGCCACACGCTACATCCACTCTCCCGTCGAGGTGGTTGATATCGGCGACCTCGAGGCGGGGGTCCGGCTCCTCGTTGAGGCGCTGAAGAGCAAGCCCGCGCTCTGATGCCACCGAGAATACTTCTTTTTCCCTCAGGGGAACCGCCCGGGGAGCGATAAGAGAGGATCGGTCTGTGCGAGAGGTTGCCTGGATAACTCTGTTCTTTGCCGGACTCCTGGAGACCGGCTGGGCGCTTGGGTTGAAGTATACCGAGGGGTTCACGAAGGTCGCGCCATCTGTGGCGACCCTTGCTGTGATGGCCGGAAGCATCTATCTCCTCTCGCGGTCTCTCTCCGACCTCCCGCTCGGGACCGCGTATGCCGTCTGGACGGGGATCGGAGCGGTGGGAACAGCCATCGCCGGGATCGTCCTCTTCGGTGAGTCACGGAGCGTCGCCCGCCTCTTCTGTATCCTCCTGATCGTTTTGGGGATCGCAGGGTTGAAGCTCTGCTCAGATCTGTGAGGGATATCGCCATAAGTCCCCTGCCTGCTAACCACCATAAGACCCTTTCAGCCGCCAGCACAAACGTTGGCATCACTCCCGGGCGCTCGTCGAGGACGGTCTCGGCGGTGATGAAGACCCGAGGCCAGTGCTTCGCCGTCCTCCTTCGCAGTCGTGCCAGGTCTGCAGGGAAACTCGCCGCGACCCGTGGCAGGCGGCAGGCCGCCGTCCCGGGAGGTCGGAGTCTATCGAGGTGAACTACCCCCCGCTCGCGCAGGGAGGCTTCCTGGCTATCATCCCCCTCCCCATCGGGAGCGAGTCCACAGGCTCGACGGCGCTTTCCCCATGCACGGGTGTCATGTTGAGGTAGGCGCAAAGGTCCGTCTCGAAGGAGTCGAATTCGCGGTAACTGAGCACCGTCTGGAACAGACGACGGGGCGCAGGGCTGCATCTTGCCATCCAGGGTCTCAAGAAACGTGGTGATGAGCGCGCCCCCTCCTTCGGCGATGCTCCGGGCGCATGAGAGATTTGAGGATGTCCCACGAACCCCGCTGTGGATCGTAGATGACCTGCAACCGCCCCGGTACCGGTGATCAGGCTACACGAGGGGCTTCGCTCGCGGCAAGCATCCAGACCCGCGTGGATGCGGGCATGCCGCTCGGTCGAGAGGTCGAGAAACGGCCTTCAGCATACCAGAACGTTTGACCCTCCTGACGACATTGTTATCCGCGTGACCTGAACCTCGGGAGGGGGCACTGCCCGCCATCCTGGCGGGTCTTCACGCGGATTGAATACCAGGGCACAGTGGCGGCACCTCCTCGTGGTCTGCCATGGCGCCCGGATACTGTCCTTACGATCAACGGCGTCATCCCAGCGCCGCCCGGAGCCAGCAAAGGATACGTATATCGGCGATATGCACTCTCCGCAAAACAGGGATGCCCGAGAGCAGGGTTTCAGACCCGGTTGCATTCCGGCCCATGGTGCAGTGTTTTTTTTGTCCGCAGACCTTCACCGCCTCGGTCTGAGGACCCGCTGCATCATGTTGATGCACCTCTTGGTTGATCCCTCTCTCAGGCAGACACTCCATAGCTCTAATAATATATAAAGTTTATTATACTCCTGCGATACCTACCACCTCATGGCCAATAGTGGCCGAGATCTCCGATCTGCGGTTTAAGAACGCCTTAATCCGATCAATCTTCGATTATAATGACCGTCGCCGGGCACGAGTCAGCAGCCTCCCATGCACAGTTGGCAAGGTCTTCGGGCACCTCGCCCTCTGCAGGATTGTCGTTGACCCGGTACTGCTCCGTGATCTCGCTGAACTCATCTTTGGGATTCTGTTGGAAGACATCAGGACAGAGCGTCCAGCAGGATTCACAGCTGGTACACCCTGGCCTATCGATAGTAACCCTCACCACTAGTCTACCTCCATTTAGGTGTCGGGAGAGATGCTTCAGGCTGATGAACTACCCCGCGCTCATCGGTGCGAGGCTTCCCGGTTATCGTTGACAATACTTGCGTCACAGAGATGCGATGTAGCGGTATCGTCTCCACGGGCTGTTCCACTCCCACGCGGTGGGTATGCACCGCAGCGTTATAATCTCTATTGGCAGTAAATCCACAGTACGGACAATCGTGAACTCTATCAGCAAGAATCTTTTTCACGATTACTTCCACAGTTCGAACATATCTCTGTCGTGTTCCGGGAATTGATTTGTACCAGCGCTTTCAGCCTTGTATGAAAGATACAAACAGAATCGTCCCCGTGACACGTCGTGGATGTTTCTGCGGAGCCCCGTAGATTTACGAAGAAAACCGGCAGGATGCCCTCGACTTCAGTCGTGGGCTGAATGCCGTCCTCAAATACGTCTATTAGACATCAGATCATACAATAAAGCGATGCGTAAAACGCATCGTTATCGACTCTATCCCACAAAGGCTCAGGTGACTCTTCTTGAGAAGACGCTTGGAGGTATGCCGATGAGTCTATAACGAGACACTCGCATTACGAAAGAACGCGTGGGAACAAGAGCAACGTTCTCTATCCTCCTATGATACTAACAAAATCCTGACACAGTGGAAGAAAGACCACCCGGAACTAAATCAAGTCTCTTCTCAGGTCTTGCAGGATGTCCAGATACGCGTCGATCTTGCGTTCAAAGCCTTCTTCCGGCGGGTAAAGGCAGGAGAGNNGGTAACATTAAGACTCTCACGATTCGCCGTAGTGCAACCGGGAAATGGTATGCCTGTTTCTCGGTCGAGTATGAACCCTCTCCTGTACAACAGAATGATGGAGAAATCGGGGTCGATGTCGGTCTCGAATCATTCGCCACC
>LFRN01000174.1:13556-15202 GCA_001512375.1 Candidatus Methanoculleus thermohydrogenotrophicum
AGCCAGAAAGGTTGTCGCACGCATCCCTGAACGGATCGCCAATCGGCGCCACAACTTTGCTCACCAGACTTCCCGGATGATGGTGGATCGGTTCGGCACGATCGTGTTTGAGGACCTGAATATCACAAATATGCAGAAGAACCCTCATCTGGCAAAAAGCATTGCCGATGTCGCCTGGAACCAGTTCAAAGCGGAAGAGGCTGGTTCTCGTGTGATCCTGGTGAATCCCAGAAATACGTCTCAGCAGTGTTCCCGATGTGGTATGATCGTCAAAAAGACGCTCTCTGATCGTGTCCACTCCTGCCCGCAGTGTGGGCTCGCGATGGATCGCGACCAGAATGCGGGCGTTCAACATTATGAGATTGGGGCTGCAATCTCAGGGGTAATACCCAGGATGCCCCTGATTTCAATCAGGGGAGCAGTCACTGTTTTCTTTAAACGTGACGGGGCGGCGGCCCCTGCAAACCGCCTCATGCCGGCAGCAGCCTGGTAGCCGCTTGACGGGGAGGCCCTGCCTCTTCTGCTGCAGGAGGGCAGGCCCGGAAAAGAGGCTGTTTTATTATGTAGTATACAGTTTTATACTTGTAGCATCTAGTGATACTAAAATATAAATGTGTAATACAAGGAGAGTGCCAGGGTATGAGAGCCAATCTGCGGGGACCTGCCAGGCAGCGGCCGGTGTTGCCTGCCGCTGTCTGGCGGCACGAAACCGGCGGGCGTCGCGACCAGTTCGGTCGATTCACCGTCGGGGTCAACGAATCTCACAAACACCACATGGTAACAGGGATCGGCGACCGCCACAGGTTCGTCGGACAGCCAGAGGCGCCCGATCTTTGGGCAGACTCGGGGGTGCGGTGCCGCCGGGATGAGATCGACCGGCTGCTCGGCGACCTCGACTTCCCGGCCCTCTACCGTGGATACACGTGGAATGATGATACCTGGGAAAAAGAGTTCCCCGGGATTTATCGGCTCGAGCAGGAGATGATCTCTGCTTCTCGCGGCTGCACACTCGGCCCCGCCCACGTGCAGAAGATCGCCCGCCGGGACAGCGTCCCTGACCACAACGCGGCCAACTGCACGGGCCGCCTCTCCATCCTCCTCTACATCGACAACATGCCGGCATACTGGCTGAGGCACAAGCCCGAGAGTAGCGTCCGGATCATCGAGGATCAGATCCCCGGGCTCGGACCTGCCTGTACAAGCAGGATACTCCGTTTTGCAGTCCCGGTTGTCTTCGGGGCGATCGACACCGATCTGGTGCGCGTCTTTGGACATGGCGATCCCGGGGCACAGCGTTATCACCTCGTGGACCTGGCAGCCTCTCCCTCCGGCACCCACTGGACGATCCCCGCCGGGCAGGCAATATGGCCTGAGGAGTACGGCGTGTGGGTCGAGACCCTTCAGGCGATCGCCCGCCGACTCAACCGGGAGGAGGTCTGCTGTCCGCACCCCGAACCGTATCTTTGTTCTGGACGGCGCGACGAGTGCATCTGGGCGGCAGCGGATGTGGAGATGGCTCTCGCCAGCTATGCTTCAGTGGCTCTGCGAAAGATGCGCGCGCCTCAAGGGGTTGTGCACAAGCGAACTACCCCGCCCTGAAGGACGGAGCTTCCCGGCTATCCTCCTCTTCCCCAACGGGAATTAAC
>LFRN01000121.1 GCA_001512375.1 Candidatus Methanoculleus thermohydrogenotrophicum
ACCGCGAGCGATGGGTAGTCGACGTAGCCGAGCGGGGCCGACCCCACGCTCTGGAACGCGTCGCGCCGGGAGGTATGCATCTTCCGGACCCGCGTCGCCCGGTGGATGGCGCACCGGTCGTCGCTCGTCGTTGCGTGCATCACCACCGCCACCTCGCCGAGGTCGCCGGTGGCGACGGCAGCGCTGCAGAGGGTGTTCATGACGCTATCTGAGCTTGGACGGTCGGCTGACCGCTGCGACCCGACAAAGACGACCGGCACCGGGGTCCTGAGCATGAACCTGACCGCCGCGGCCGAGTAGGCCATCGTATCGGTGCCGTGGGTGACGATCACCCCCGCGACGCCCTGCTGGATCTCGTCGTAGATTGCCCGCGCAAGGTCCTGCCAGATCGCGGGGCGCATATTCTCGGAGAGGATGGTTGCGACCTGACGGTCGCGGTAACGGGCGATATCCCCGAGTTCAGGGATCGCCCGCAGGATCTCGCTCGCCGAGGACTGGCTCGTCACCGCCCCGGTCT
>LFRN01000032.1 GCA_001512375.1 Candidatus Methanoculleus thermohydrogenotrophicum
GCGATCCGTTCATGGATGCGTGCAACAACCGTTCAGGAGTTCCACTCTCCGTTTTTCGAAAGTTTCCTTTGCGCCTTCGCAAGCGCTTTCTCGTCGGTGCGGAAGAACCGCGGATTCTCGATTCTTCTCTCCGTTCGAGAAAGTAGCAGAGGATTCGAGACCAGCATCGACCCGGCCACGGTATCTTTCTCTCGTGCAGGAGCAGGTTTTCTCTCGTGCAGGAGCAGGTTCATACTCGACCGAGAAACAGGCATACCACTTTCCGGTCGCGGTACTTCGAATCGTTAACGTTTTGATCGTCCCTTCAATGGGGCGGTGGAGGGACGATCGGGATATCACCAATTTTCGATGCAGAGGTGCGTGCCGGCATCGTTAAGGTGAAAGCCCGACCGGGGATACGTGATGCTGTCATACCGTCCCTTCCCCTTGAACCGGGAATACCCGGGATTCTCCCCGGCCTTCACCCGTTGGAAGAGGGCTTCAAACACGAGATCCACTCGAACCAACGTTCTCGGAGAACTTGTGAATGAACTGACTTCAGGGTCGGATTCTCACGTTTCTATTGTGTGAGAAGGTTATTGGTGTCGTATAACGAAACCGATTCGCCCTTAGTTTCGTGAACTACCCCGCACCTGTTGGGCGGGGCTTCCCGGCTATCATCCTCCTCCCCATCGGGAGCGAGTCCCCAGGCTCGACGGTGCGTTCCACACCTGATATTACCCCAACAAGATTCTGATCTTGTAGGGCGGACGTCTTGATATTGATCGCCGCGTTGATGTCACGGTCATGATAAGTACCGCAATCCGGACAGACCCACTCCCGATGCGAGAGTTTTAGATCCCGGTTGAGATACCCACACCGATTACAGATTTTCGAGGATGGATCGAATCTCCCGATCCTGAGCAGAGTCTTCCCATACT
>LFRN01000074.1 GCA_001512375.1 Candidatus Methanoculleus thermohydrogenotrophicum
TCCAATCTGGAAAAAGGAGCATCCAGAACTCTCTCCAGTTTACTCTCAGGTTTTACAGGATGTCTCCAAACGTGTGGATCTCGCGTCCAAAGCCTTCTTCCGACGGGTGAAGGCCGGGGGAGAATCCCGGGTATCCCCGGTTCAAGGGGAAGGGGCGATATGGAGTTTCACGTATCCACCGTTTGGTTTCCACCTCAATGATGCCGGCACGCACCTCCCTCTATGCATCAAAGATTGGTGATATCCCTATCGTCCTCCACCGCCCGATTGAAGGTAACATTAAGACTCTCACGGTCAGACGCTCTTCAACTGGAAAGTGGTATGCCTGTTTCTCAGTTGAGTATGAACCCTCTCCTGTACAACAGAATGATAGAGAAATCGGGGTCGATGTCGGTCTCGAATCATTCGCCACCCTTTCGAACGGCCTTTCGAACGGAGAGAAGATCGAGAGAACCCCCGGTTTTTCCGTACCGACGAGAAAGCGCTTGCGAAGGCGCAGAGGAAACTTTCAAAAACGGAGAAAGGCACTCCTGAACGGAAGAAATCCAGAAAGGTTGTCGCACGCATCCACGAGCGGATCGCGAACCGTCGGCTCGATTTTGCTCACCAGACCTCCCGGCAGCTGGTGGATCGGTTCGGCACGATCGTGTTTGAGGACCTGAATATCACAAATATGCAGAAAAACCATCATCTGGCAAAAAGCATTGCCGATGTGGCCTGGAATCAGTTCATCACGATCACAGAGAGCAAAACGGAAGAGGCTGGTTCTTGTGTGATCCTGGTGAACCCCAGGAATACATCACAGCAGTGTTCCAGGTGTGTGGTATGATCGTCAAAAAGACGTTTTCTGACTGTGTCCATTCCTGCCCGCAGTGTGGGCTCGCGATGGATCGCGACCAGAACGCGGGCGTTCAACATTATGAGATTGGGACTGCAATCTCCGGGATGATATCCCGGGATGCCCCCTACGAGAGGAGGGGGGGCAGTCACGACTTTTCAGGTTGGTCAGGTCCACCCGTGTGCAACGCCGGGTGAAGTTCCGGGGCGAGGACTAATTGGGGGACCTCGTGAGGTGGGGCGAGAGGCCGACTGACGAAGAACTGCGTGCTTACCACAGGAGGTCGGCATGCCAGACCCGATTTCCCGGCACAGCAGCCATCATATTGGCTATCGCCACGGAGGGCGCTCTCATTTGCGCTTGCTTAACACGAGAGTGAACTACCCCGCCCTGAAGGGCGGGGCTTCCCGGCTATCATCCTCCTCCCCATCGGGAGCGAGTCCCCAGGCTCGACGGTGCGTTCCGCACCTGATATTACCCCAACAAGATTCTGATCTTGTAGGGCGAACGTCTTGATATTGATCGCCGCGTTGATGT
>LFRN01000264.1 GCA_001512375.1 Candidatus Methanoculleus thermohydrogenotrophicum
AGGCGATCGCCCGCCGACTCAACCGGGAGGAGGTCTGCTGTCCGCACCCCGAACCGTTTCTTCGTTCTGGACTGCGCGACGAGTGCATCTGGGCGGCAGCGGATGTGGAGATGGCTCTCGCCAGCTATGCTTCAGTGGCTCTGCGAAAGATGCGCGCGCCTCAAGGGGTTGTGCACAAGTGAACTACCCCGCCCTGAAGGACGGAGCTTCCTGGCTATCCTCCTCCCCAACGGGAATTAACTTAACATGCCCTCCCCGGGCACCGGGAGGTTTCCGGGTCCCGTTGACGACGGTGATGGGGAGGGAGAGCTTCCATCCCCGTCCCCCGGCACGAGTAACCACCACGGTCCACTTACCGGGAGAAAGGTCCAGAGTGCAGGCGGTTTTCATGCGCGCTACCCCTATGAGCGTTTCACGACAGGTAGAAGAACTCTACCGTTTTCTCTCAAGTTATTGCCGCGCGGCTTTCAAACTCTCTTGAATCACGTGGCTTTGTTTCAGGGGTTCAGTCGTGGGCTAAAGGCTCGAATGTGCGCGCGGGGCACAAGGAAAGCCACACACCGGGAAAAGCCGTGCCTGAGAGGAAAAATCCTGGAACATGACTGTAAAATAGAAGACGCCCCGGCCGGGATTTGAACCCGGGTCGAAAGCTCCGGAGGCTTTCAGGATATCCACTACCCTACCGGGACTGCCATACCATATTGTCCAGTATGCTCTGAACTACCCCTCCCTTACTACAGAAGGGGCTTCCTGCTTCACCAACCCTTGCC
>LFRN01000085.1:0-1975 GCA_001512375.1 Candidatus Methanoculleus thermohydrogenotrophicum
GCCGGCACCCAGGGGAGTTCCGGCGGGAGGGTCGGGTAGAAGGCGAAGTAGTCGGAGAGTGTCACCCTCAGTTCCGGGATCTCGATGAGGTTGACGTAGCGGAGGTTCATGGTGTTGACGGCGTCGGCGCTGATGACCTCCCGGAACCGGTTGAACGTCCCGACGATGCGCGTAGAGAAGGCTTCCCAGTGCACATACGGCTTCTGGCAGCTCACCGAGAGCAATCTGGGCCCGACCTGGACCGCACAGCCCTCATCCTCGGCGAGGAAGATCGATCGTTCGCTGATCAGGAGTTCTTCACGGAGTCCCTCCGGCCCGAGGACCATGACCACCTCGCGCACGTAGCGCTGGTCACGCTTCGGGTAGGCATCCTTCAGGTGATTGTAGAGTATGCCAGGATAGGTCATATCCCAGGGGATATCCTCAGGGAACCGGAACTCACATATCACTTCAGCGGCAGGCGGGTTTACGTATTTTCGTACTGTTGTCATGTTCTTCCCTCACCAGGGTGAGGATAGAGGGAAACTACATTAAGGTGACTCCTCACCTGCAAGAGATCAGTACCATGCTTTATTTCTGCGGAGCTCGTCAGCGGGTATCGAACAGGAAGACCCCCCTACCGTACTACGTCTGGGGGAGGTGAGAAGCGCGCGCCCAATCTTTCTTCTTTCTGGTTCACGAATCCCCTGCACGACCAACCTGCTACATAATATCTGGCGTCCACCGTATTTGATAGCCAGGCAATCGCGATCTTCATATACCGGCTTTGTAAGGCAGGGACTGTCCGAACAGAATAATCAACGCCTGTGGGGATAGGGGGAGGCTCATGTGAGGCAGGTCGTTGATAGCTGGGACTCATCCCTCTGCCCTTGAAAGGTCAAGGGACTCTCAGGTTCGTGAGCGCCGCGGCTTTCGCGTGCGGCGGGGGTGCGTGTGACATATGAGATGTGGCCCGGTAGCGGTTGTTCTTGTCAACTACTCCAAACTCAGGTCGGTGGGCTCCTCGGCCCATGATCCTGAAGGGACGGTCAGTGATAGACGCCCCGCCGCTTGAGCTCTTCCGACTTCTTCTTCGAGCACGCTTCACACCGAAACTCAGGTGCCGGATCGTTGGTCCTGTCGTAGTCCTTCGTCATGACCAGGCGGTAGCCCCGGGCAATCGTGCTGCAGTCCACGCACCTGACCTCTTCCCTGACCTCCCACCAGGCAGGGGTGGCGAGCGTCCGGGAGGTGAAGATGAGCCGGTCGACCCAGAAGAAGATGAGACCGCCGATGAGGTTTGCTATGATTGTGGCCATGAGCGCTCCAAGGTCTGCGAGCAGGTAGAGCACGGCAGCGAGGATCGGCGTCGAGAGCTGCCACCGGATGAGGTAAAGGCCGTAGCGCTTAATATTTACATCCACGAATAAAATTCGTCAGTACCTGACATAAAACTGGTGTCGGCACCGGGCAGACCCCGCCCTCGTGGGTACTCGGGAAGGGAGAAGCAGCTGAGCCGGGAGCCATTATCCCCGGGATCGTTAGGAGAGCACCAGGATCCGGCGGGTCAGGCTCTTGTGCACCCGCTGCTCATGCGCCTGCAGAATGGTGAAGTGGCAGGCGGCGATATCGGTGATATCACGGTGCGTGACGACGACCGCGCGTCTTCCTGGCCGGAGGACGCGCCGGATCTCGGCAAGCGAGCCGTCATAGAGGTGGTTCATGCTCTCTGCCCGGATCCGGACCGACTGGCCGTAGGGGAGGTCGGTCACGACCGCATCGAGTGTGTGGTCGCAGATCGGGACCGCTGTGGCGTCGGCGATCATTACGTCCGATTCCGGGAGGTTCTGCCGGCATCCGGTGACCATCACGGGATCAAAGTCGCTCCCGAGGATGCAGGCGCCGATCTCCCGGGCCTCGAGGAGGATCCCGCCGGTGCCGCAGAAGGGGTCAAAGAACCGTTCCCCGGGCTGGATCAGGGAGATGTTCACGAGCG
>LFRN01000085.1:2015-8553 GCA_001512375.1 Candidatus Methanoculleus thermohydrogenotrophicum
TCGATCCGCAGGAGAACGCGGCCGAAGTAGCAACGATCTTCTGATGCGATCGCGCGGTACTCTTCGACGGGCTTCCGGAGTGAGACCGGGCCGGCGATCAGGCTCCCGATCAGCTGCTCAAGGTCGAGTTGTGGGGCCTCCATCTGGCTACCATGGACTTTCTTCACCCTGCCCGCGAACGGTTTTGTGGTCGTGATGGCGAGGTCGGTGAGGAGAGCCGCGAACGCTTCCTTCGAGGGTTCACACTCCCCGAGGTACTCCATCACCACATGCGTCAGGGCAAGGCGCCTGGCAGCTTCCGGGTCCGGGCACTCGGCAACCGCTACCTGGGTACGGGTATCGAGAACCCTGCCCACGCATTCCAGTTCCGCGACCGGGAGATCGGGGTGCTCACCGGAGAGTTCGAAGAGCAGCTTCATCTACAGAGTGTTGGCCCGACATGGCGATAAAACGCGTGCTTGACCGCTCCTGGCTCCCGGTCTTCCCAGGTTCCATTTGCCCCTCCGGGGTCGCAATTGCGCCTGGTGGTGCCCGGGACCTGGATTGAGGAGGGGTCCGCTCCCCGCACCCCGCGGTCCACTGCTATGTCGAGGGGCCCGGGAGAAGGTGGCTTTAATCTCTGCGGGGCTCGGCGGCTGGCATCGAATGGCAAGACCCGCTGCGCTGGCTGAGAGGTGAGAGTAGCCGCTGCTCGGGAGGGATGAGCTCATCCCGGGCTACGACGCTCCGGCAGAGGAGCGCAACATCATCGGGCCTGCCCGCCGCTCTTCGCCGATTGCGAAGCGGTAGACAGGCTTGCGATTCAAGTTCTCCCCCGGTATCGGGGGAGAGGGACCGCAAATAGGCTCGTTGATGAAAGCCCTGGCAGCGATGTTTTAACGCTCGCGTTCAGATCGGCGTTCCCAGTATGACCGCACGCGCGGGCATGCGGGTGAGCAAAATCAAGCCGTCATTCTGGATGCTCCCTTTTCCAGAGAGGGATCCGACGTCTCGATTCGGAATAAGAGATCAGACGCTGTTCCTGCTCGCAGGCATTCTTCCGCACGGCAAACGTCTCGTTATGGACACACCGACAGGACAGATCTCCGGTAGAGTGATCTGAGACTTTGCGGGATAGAGTCAGCGAGAAGTCCCCTTGCGCAGGCCGGGGATTAGCCCGTCTTGACCCTAACAATGAAATACCAGAGACACATCATTATTGTGTTAGCCACCCCGAAACTAACCACGATTAGCGGGAGGTTGTGATATGAAGAAAGGTTTTGTTGCAAACATTGAGAGGGAGACGGTAGAGAATACCTATTTCCGCAGGGTCCTCTACACAGGGAAGTACAGCCAGCTCGTGCTGATGTGCCTGAAGCCCGGCGAGGAGATCGGTGAGGAGGTACACGACGACGTCGACCAGTTCTTCCGGTTCGAGAAAGGGGAAGGGGTTGTCGTGATCGACGGCGTCTCGCACGCCGTAAAGGACGGCAGCGCTGTAATTGTGCCAAACGGTGCGAATCACAACGTCCTGAACACTTCAAAGACTACAGACCTCAAACTCTACACGATCTACTCACCGCCCGAGCACAGGGATGGGGTTGTACATAAGACCCGTGCAGAGGCCATGGCCCAGGAAGAGCATTTTGACGGAAAGACGACAGAGTGATCTCTTCTGAGAACACTTCAGTAATATATCTCCTATTTTTCGGCTCTGTTGAAAACCCCCTTAGGGCTCATATTACCCGTGGGAGGTTTCACACCTGCCTATTCTTCGCTCTTTCTGCGATGAGTCCAGAAGCCGGGACAGGGGTTTGGCAAAGTTTCATGGAAGATGTCCCCCGGTTCCAGCGGGAGGCATCATGGGATGCATCCCTGAGATTGCAGCCCCATCACGGTCCAGGACGGGCCCAAAACGCGGCAGGATCCGGGTCTTTTTGACGATAGAGCACTGCTGTGATCTGTTTTCCGGTCTTCCGCAATGCTTTCCGGGTGATCGTGATAAATAATATTGCAGGCAAGAACGGCCTGAAATGTACCAGTGGATGGGCTGTACCCCGCCGTTGAAATGCGGAGACCCTATTTTGATCCTGATACTACGAAGACAGGGATCAACGTTAAGACACCCTGAGCATGAAGTTGTAGTAGCAGATGGCAGTCGCCCTTGAAATCATATTCCTCGGTATATCATTGCTTTTTCTAATCAGTATCATCGCAAATAAGTTCTCAGAGAGACTCGGTGTTCCTGCACTCCTCATCTTCCTCATCGTCGGGATGCTCGCGGGTTCCGAAGGTCCAGGCGGGATTCCGTTCGATGATCCGGTGGTCGCCCAGGTAATCGGGATCATCGCACTTGCCTATATCCTCTTCTCCGGCGGCTTCGATACCCGGTGGGAAGAGGTCCAGCCTATCCTCTGGCCGGGGATCGCCCTCTCCACCGTAGGGGTCGTCCTGACCGCAGTCTGTCTTGGCGCATTTGCCAGCCTGGTTCTCGGGCTCTCCCCGCTTACCGGTTTTCTTCTTGGGGCGGTTGTCTCATCCACCGATGCGGCAGCAGTCTTCTCGATCCTCAGGATGGCACGAGCACGCCTGAAAGGAAATCTGCGGCCATTCCTCGAGTTCGAGTCAGGGAGCAACGACCCCATGGCGGTCTTTCTCACCACCAGCGTCATCGCCCTGATCCTCACCCCCGGCGCATCAGTGCTCATGCTCGTCCCGATGTTCGTGCAGCAGATGGTCGTCGGAGGGCTTCTCGGTTACGGGATGGGGAAAGCAATCGTCCTCCTCATCAACCGCCTCAAACTCGAGTCAGAGGGGCTCTATCCGGTGCTCACCCTCGCCATGGTGTTGATGACCTACGGGCTGACCGCTATCCTGGGAGGCAACGGGTTCATCGCCGTCTACGTCAGCGGTCTCGTTATGGGTAACAGCGTCGTCGTCTACAAAAAGAGCCTGATCCGGTTCCATGACGGGATCGCGTGGTTGATGCAGATCGTGATGTTTCTCACGCTCGGTCTACTCGTCTTCCCCTCAGACCTCATACAGGTGATCGTCCCCGGGCTTCTCATCGCTTTCTTCCTGATCCTGGTCGCCCGGCCGGTTGCCGTCTTTATCACGCTTCTGCCCTGGAAGATGCCGCTGAACGAGAAGGCTCTGGTCTCCTGGGTGGGGCTCCGGGGGGCCGTCCCGATCATCCTTGCGACCTACCCGCTTGTCGCCGGGGTGCCGGACGCGGCGCTGATCTTCAATATCGTCTTCTTCATAGTCCTCATCTCGGCGCTTGTCCACGGGACATCCATCCCCACGGTCGCCCGGTGGCTCGGCCTCGCCGCCCCCCTCGAGGAGAAGCGCAAGTTGTCCCTAGAGTTTGAGGTGGACCCAAACACCCCAAGCGAACTCATCGAACTGACCATACCTCCCGAAGCCCCGGCGGTCGGGAAGCAGGTCGTGGACCTCGGGTTGCCGGAAGGGGCGCTCATCATCCTCATGCAGAAGGAGAGCGAGCGGTTTGTCCCGTGCGGCAGCACCGTCATCGAGGCCGGCGATACGCTCCTCCTTCTGACGACCGAGGACCTGGTGCAGACGGTTCGCGCCAGATTCCTCGATGATGAGGAAGAGGAGGATACGTCCCACCCGTCCTCCTGATGGAGCAGAGGATCTGCGCTCCTCCAGGTTATCCTGATCCTTTGAACTGGGGTCTGGTGCGCATAATTCTCCTCCCGCATCGGGAAGACTCCCCGGGTCGCTCAAAGTTCGGGCACGTGAAAATCGCGCGTCCTATTCTCTCTCCCCGCAGAAGGCAAAACCGATAGCCCCCACCCCCGCTCATCAGGAAGAGGCAGTGCACGTGATGCCCGGGGAAATCCGTGTCCGGGCATGGCCCCGGGACGGAGCACACCACCGAACGAGCAGATCGTGCTCTCATCCCAGGATTAGACCGGATCGAGCGTTATCCTTGCAAATCCCCATGCCCAGAGTTAGCGCTTGTAGAGGACCCCTCTCCGGTCCGTATCAGGGTCCAGTGCTACGTCGCCGCACCTGGAGAAAGACGGTTTTCCAGCGGGTAAGTACACACGGAGTCTCCCACTCATGTGCGACCTTTATGCGGGCACAGAAGGTTTGAAGACCCGGGGGCGTGCGCTTGCCGCAAAACCGGGCAGCCTGGTCCCGGGCATGTCAGACCGAGTTGAGCGCGTTACTCCGGGCGATCTTCTTCATCACCTTCTCCCAGGTGCCTGTTATGAGGAAACTCTCTTCCATAAAGCCGATCACCTTCTCGAACTTCTTCATGGGGAAGGCCATCGTCAGGACATCAGACGGAACACATGGCCGCGCTGAGGGGTCGAACAGCCCGAGAACCGCTTTTGGATCCTCCTTCTGCTGCTCGAGCCAGGGGTAGTGGAAGACCGAGGCGCACCCGGAGCCGAACGGGCATATCACCCCGTTCGGGTCAACCTGGTCGTAGTTTGCCAGCGTAAAGAGCCCTGAGAGTACCTCAGGCCGGACGAAGAAGACCACGGCGTCCGGGTTGTCGGCGGCCGCGAGACGGTCCCAGCGTTTGAAGACGATGCTCTTTCCCTTCGTGGGTATCCGGGCGGTTCCCCGGTCTAGTTCGTCCACGATCTCAGGGGTCTGCTTGTAGCGCTCCCCCTCAACACCGGGCTTTCCTGTGGAGAGGAAGTAGCGGAAGTCTGGGGAGCGTTCTGCATCGTAGCCGAGGTAGAACCTCCCCCCGCGACAACCGATCGAGTCTTCGTCGAAGACGAGACTCGCTCCTCTTCGCACCTTCGCAAGGTCGCAGACAAAACACTTCCAGCCTCTCGGGGCTGGGGCTTTCTCCGCTCCCTCTATGGGACCCCCGACCTCGAAGGCGATCGGGAGTTCCGTCCCCGGGAAGTACTTCTCATGGAGCCGAATGTAGGCATCACGTAGTGCTGTATCCATATAGTTCCATGCTAAAGAAACAGCAAATAAGGTTCCGGTTTCCCTGGAGGGACACGGCCGGGTGATGGATGTTTGGGATGATGCCGGCGCCCTACTGCGCGGTTCCAGACTTTTTTTGGTTTTCACGGGAAATAGGCGCCAGAAAAGGGGGATTCGGTTCGTTGGATCCCAGACGGTTCGATGAGAGGGGGCCTGGAGGCGGAAAGATCGTAAGGTATATTTTGTCAACTTCCGATTATTGACGCATGCTTCTCCCCCTGAACGACAGGCAGTTTGCATTCTGGAGGCTCCGGCGCAGCGGTCTCGCCAACATCCGGATCGCGGAGCACTTCAGGGTATCCCGCCAGGCGGTCTCGAAGGCGCTCATCACCATGGACCGGAAGGTCGAGGAGACGCTCCTCGATATGGCTAACGCAAACCAGATCGAGGTCGAGAGGCTGAACGCAGAAAAAGGGATCCTCTTCGGGCGCTCCGTCCCGTTCGATGCCAGCGTAATTGTCTTTGTATCGGCAAATCACGGCGTGCAGGTCTGGTACAAGCATGAGGGTGACTGCGGCGCATGCCCCCAGTATGCACGGTGCATCGAGCTCCTCTGGGACTACGCGGACGAACTGGGTATTGCGCTCACAAAGACCGATGATCCGACCCGGATGGCCGACGAACTCTTTGCGAAACTGAAGGAGCTCGTATGATGTCTCTCCTGGAGACGGTACGGGCCTACCTGGGCTGGTGCCCGATGAAGGGGTCGATGAGAACGGATCGTGCGGTGCAGCTGGGGGTGGCCGCGGCACCGGGCGGGCGGGACGGGGCCCTCCGGACCGAACCCGGATGGTGGAGTCGTTACCACAACCAGCTGCTGGTTGCGGCGCTAGCCTTCTCAGCGGCGGCAGCGGCAGCCTTCATCCTGATCGAGGATGCTTCCGGGTATCGAGTTGTGTGGACGGGGCTTGCCATTGGGGCGGGAGCGGTCATTGGCTTCCTGCTTGGTTACCGGAAGCAGTATGCACGGGTTGCCGCCGGCGAGTTCATCAGGGCCAATATGAGCCGGAGACTGCGCATAGCAAGGGACCTGAGCTGGCCGGTGGCCCTCATCCTTCTTGCCGTCTTTATAGTGTTTTTTGCCCGGAGGGGCATGTTCGGCCAGATTCTTGGTTTCATGCTGGGTTTGAGCCTCGTCGGCTGGGCTTCATACGGCGTCACGCTCCTCTGGGAGCGGCAGCACCGCACGACCCTGATCGCGGAGAGGGGGTCGATGTATACCCTGGATATGGCGGTGCGGGGCGAATGCGGCGGGGAGGGATCCGGATGGCGATGAGGTTCTCCGAGGCGATACAGAGGTGGAGGGGCTGGTGCCCGAACGCGGCAATGGCCGGTGCCGGCCGGCGAGATCGAGGTCGGGACCGCGGCGGAGGGCGGCGACCGGCAGGTGATGGCCGGGGTAGTTGTGGATTTACGAAGAAAACAGGCAGAATGCCCCCCCACTTTAGTGGGGGGATGAATGCCGTCCATCGATAACCTTATTACGCGCCGTGGTGTATATTACTATAATGCGTAAGGCATATCGGTATCGACTCTATCCCTCAAAGTCTCAGGTGACTCTGCTTGAGCAGACGCT
>LFRN01000140.1:0-1266 GCA_001512375.1 Candidatus Methanoculleus thermohydrogenotrophicum
GTGTGCAGCCGGCTGCCTCTTCGTGCTCCGGGGTAACTCAAAATCCCACGTATCCCCCGGTCCGCTCGTGTGGATCTTCGCGAAGTCCGCATGTCCCCCCTGTTTTCACGATCTTCGCGTGAAGCAAAGGTCCGGAGACCAGGATCTGATCTTACGCAGAAGGCCACGAAGGGGAGTGTGAAATGTTAGATGCGATGATCCGCCTGTGGCAGTCAGCTCTTCTTGCGCCTTTAGCTCAGTTCAATAGGATCCTGCCCCCTCTTCTGTCTTCTCGAGCCGGTCATAACAGTCAGGGAAGTCGTTTGAGATATGCAAGCACAATCTTCGCCGTCAGGAGAGAGTCATCGTCGGTGACGTTGATCGAGCTGTTCACCCACCGCGTGCCAGTACCGCGCAGAATCGCTCAAGGACGAGATGAACGTGGGAGGATAGGATAATGAGCCCAACGGAAGCCGGGGGCGCTCATCGATGGAGCGACCGCATTGATCCTCGACCCGATGGCACGCGGCGGGACAACGGTGAGACCGGACGTTGACATGCTTGCGAACGCCAGCGGGGAGGACCTCTGCCTGAGACCAGAACATGAGCGGGCTTGCAGACGATATCATGCCCAACATGGTGCGAACCTCCCCATCAGGATGCCCTCCCGTGCCGACCTGGAAGGGGCGAAATTCGCCGTTCTCGAAGGCGGTGCTGGCCGAAAGGTCGGATCAGGTCAATTTCACATCTCTCGTGCCGTAACCCTGATCATCCCCACAATCCTCATTCCTCCTCACCTCTCTAGCTCCAGCCATGCAGCGCCAGAGATCGTTGAGTCCACCGGCATCAGGTCGGCTGGCTAGATCCCACAACGGAAGCGCTGCTCGTCATCTGCGAGAACGGAGATGCTTACCGCTACGCAGGCGTCACGAAAGAGATCTACGAGAACCTCATCACAGTTCCGTCCCGGGAGTGATTCATCCGCGAGTCCATCCAGGGCAGTTATCCGGGGAGAAAAGTATCGCTGCATGGTGATAGGATAGGATCTCTGACCCGGGACCGTCCTCATCACTTCCGCCGCCTCCGGAACTCTCCGAAGGCCTCAAGGCACCGCCGGCCCTCCGCGCTCTCCCTGAGATAGTCGAGGAAGATCTGGAGGCATTCCAGCGTCTCCGGGCTCACGTGGTGCTCAAACTGACAGGCGTCAGCCTCGGCAGTCCCGGCATCGACGCCGAGGAGCCCCAGCAGGTCCGCAAACGTCCTGTGCCGTTGCCGGAGGTCCCGGGC
>LFRN01000140.1:1442-3589 GCA_001512375.1 Candidatus Methanoculleus thermohydrogenotrophicum
TGGCGGTTTCCATGGTTAAGATCTATCGTTTCGCTGCGGTCCGTCCGGGACAGCAATACTCCGAAAAAATTCCCTCCGTACCGTACGATGTAGTGACGGCAGAGGAGGCCCGGGAATGTATCGAGAAGAACCCTCTGAGTTTCCTGCGGGTCAGCCGGCCCGACGCTGAGCTCCCCGAGATCCCCCCGAACGATGATCGGGTCTACCAGCGGGCGAGGGAAGTCTTCGAAGGCATGCTTGCAGACGGCCAGATGCAACGCGATCCAGAGCCCGGGATGTACGTCTACCGGGCCGTTCAGGATGGCGAGGAGTTTATCGGACTGGTCTGCTGCGTGGCGACGGAAGACTACGAGAACCGACGGATCCGGAGGCACGAACTCACACGGTACGACAAGGAGGAGGACCGAACCCGGCACATCGACGCCGTCGGCGCGAACACCGGCCTCGTCTTCCTGCTCTACCGTGACCCCGGCGAGATCTACCCCTACATCCGCTCCCTCATTGACGGCGCAGAACCTGACGGAAGCACAACGATCAGCCCGGGTGTGCTCCACCAGATCTACCGGGTCACCGACGAGGCGACGCTCTCCCATCTCGAGGAACTCTTTGCAGCCGTCCCGGCGACCTACATTGCAGACGGTCACCACCGGGCCAAGGCAGCTGTGAACGTTGCGGAACGGCGCAGGAACGAAGGACGGTTCACCGAAGAGGCGGGGAAGTTCATGGTGGTTCTCTTCGCTCATGACCGCGTCCGCATCCATGGCTACAGCCGGCTCGTCAGGGACCTCGGCAACTACACCCTCCCGGGGCTCATCGGTGCACTCTTAAAATCGGGCTGGAACATCCGACCCTACGAGGAGATCGACACCACGGGCTACCATATCCCGCCTCTCGCGGCCGGGGATGCTCCAGTGCATGTTATGCACTTCTATATGGAGAAAACCTGGTACGAGGTCTCCCGACCGGTGGCGGACCCTTCCGACCTGGTCGGATCGTTGGACGTCTCGGTTCTGCAGAAGGAGATCCTTGAGGGGATACTCGGCATCACCGATCCCAGGGGCGATCCGCGGCTCCACTACATGGGCGGGGCCAAACCGCTCTCCGGGCTGGAGCGTCTCGTGGACTCCGGCGAGTATGCCCTCGCGATAGCCATGCAGCCGGTAGAGGTCGAGACGGTGCTTGCGATCGCTGATGCGGACGGCGTCATGCCTCCGAAATCCACCTGGTTCGAGCCGAAACTCCTCTCAGGGCTCGTCGTCCACACCATCGACTAAAAGATCCATATCACCACCTTTAACTCTTTTTCTGCCCGATCTTATCTCTATGATCACGATTGCTCTCCCCAAGGGGAGTCTTGAAGCGCAGACGTTCCAGCTCTTCAAGGAGGCCAACCTCGAGGTCAGACGAACCGACCGCGACTACAACCCCCGTATCGACGATCCCAGGATCGGGAAGGTAAAGATCCTCCGCCCGCAGGAGATCCCGCTCTACGTCCAGATGGGTTATTTCGACCTTGGGATATCAGGGCTTGACTGGGTGCAGGAGAGCGGCGCGGACGTCGCCGAGATCGCGAACCTCTCCTACAGCAAGACCGGCGACGGGAACGTGAGGATCGTGGTCGCGGTCCACCGCGATGAACCGATCGACGACGTCTCTGCTATCCGGCCAGGGAGCCGGGTGACGACTGAGTATCCCCGGATCACAGAGCGGTTCTTTAAAGAGATCGGGATTCCCGTCAGGCTCTTTGCCTCCTACGGCGCATCGGAGGCAAAGGTGCCGGACCTGATGGACGTCGTCGTCGACCTCACCGAGACCGGCAGCACGCTCAAGAAGAATGGACTCAAGATCATCGGCCAGATCATGGAATCGCATACAGCGCTCCTCGCAAACCACGAGTCGCTCCGGGATCCTGAGAAGCGAAAGGCGATCGAGGAGATCGCGACGCTCCTCCTCGGCGTGATCGAGGCGCGCCACCAGGTGCTCCTAACGATGAACGTGCCGTCGACGGCGCTCGAACAGGTCATCGAGGTCCTCCCTGCGATGAAGAAGCCCACCGTCAGCAGGCTACATGGTATCGATTATTTCAGCATCCAGACAGTTGTGCAGAAAGGGCTTGTCAACGGTCTCATCCCGCATCTGAAAGACGC
>LFRN01000140.1:3671-4493 GCA_001512375.1 Candidatus Methanoculleus thermohydrogenotrophicum
CAGCAGGCAGGTCGAGGATCACCTCGACGAGCCGGTCTGTCCGCTTGCGGTATTCGGCCCACTCCTCGTCGGGGACCCGCCCCTGCATCACCCGCTCCCGGAGCGGTGCGAGTTCTGGGTCGAGCGCGTCGATATCAAACGACGAATTCCCGATGATTCGGACGGCGTCGCCAGTCTGGCGGTTGATGAATGTGAAGGCATGTTTGCCGTGATCCTTGAAGAAGAGGTTTCCCTTCCCGACGGTGCATCCCGTAAGGACCTGGATTGCGTCGACGCCGCAGGCATCGGTCTCGGCGATGGTGACGAGTTCTTCGTCCTCGGCCCGGCCTGAGCGGAGCCATTCAAGCGCGGTCTCGGCCGCCCGGTACCCCAGCGCAAGGCCAGGGCAGACGTGGCCGTGGAATCTGGCTACCTCGGCGAAACGGTCGTGTCTGTCTACCGGCCTGCTGTCTCTCTCTGTAGTGCTACACATGTACTTACCCTGCATGAACTGTTGTTACAAATTGGTTGATATATATTATGGCAACCTGCCAGGGCAAACAGCAGGCGGCTCCACGGTGTATGACAGCCTGCCGCCCCGGGGGCGCGGTTCTGTGCGTGATATGAAATATTTTTGCTGCCGGTTGTCCACACATTTCCAATATCTGTTTAAGCGGCAAATATTTGATGACCTAGAAAAGGTGGTTATTTAGGTGCCTTATGTATAATGACTGCTTTGCACGAGATTCCCGGGAGAAGTCCTGGTCCTTCTTGCCGCTGCCCACGTGAACTGTGGCTGTCTCGACACGTCCGCACTGCCGCCAACCGGAGGTATCACCCTGC
>LFRN01000140.1:4651-5248 GCA_001512375.1 Candidatus Methanoculleus thermohydrogenotrophicum
ATCACACCCGCGGAGGGGGTTTATTCCATCAACGTCCACTCGGACGCGAGGTCGACGGAAACGATCTCGTTCCGGGGAGATACCGGGGAGGTGACCGTATAGGACTGCTGACCGAAGACGGGGTGCTGTCGCTTGACTTCCTCGCGGGGTTCACAATCTTTCTGCTCGCCCTGATCATGGTGGTGGACATGATGCCGGGGCTCCTCGCCGGACTCGATAGCAGCGGCATCGACTACGACGCGGTCGCCTACAGGACGGGGGTGATCCTTGTCGAGGACCCGGGCTGGCCGGTCAACCCCCCATGGGAGTTGTATGGCGAGCACCAGAAAGATGAGATCGAGCGGATGGGGCTCGCGATCTCGAATGATACCCCGAATATCCTCCTCTCGACGAAGGTTGAGAGATTCTTCGACGATTCTTTTTTCAATCGCGAAGATTATCATAAACGGGTAATCTTCAGCGACACCCCCTACTCCTATAATATCTCGCTCTCCAGCGGTAACGACCTCTGGCAGGTCGGCGACCCTCTCCCTCGCGGCTACGGCTACATCCGCCGGGTAGTGAAAATTAAGGAACCAAGCGTGGCGGTGATCGATG
>LFRN01000014.1 GCA_001512375.1 Candidatus Methanoculleus thermohydrogenotrophicum
CATCCCCACCCTGAAGGGTGGGGTCTTCCCGCTCCGCCCCCTTCACCCCCGCAAGATAAACTTACGTCCATGTCCTTGTGTGGGTGCCTCGATGATGCGTCTGCAAAAGTTCGTGGGGTCCCTCCATCCTCGGTTGACGCCCGGATGAAGAACCCCGCAAGCCCGGAGGCTAATGGGATGTACGCATTCCGTATACTTAACATGTGCGCCTCTCCTGCCTCCGGTGAATGAAAACGGAGTTGAAACACATGAAGCGAAAAACTGGAATGCGGGCGTTCTCCTTGCTCCTGGCACTGGTGCTGGTGAGCGTGGGGGTTGTGTCTGCTGTGAGTGCTCAGGATATCTACAGGGATGATACCGCATACTTCAGCAAAATTCAACCGTCTGAAGAAGTGGATGGGGTACATTTCACAAACCTTCCGCTCTCTCAGGAGTACGAACTCGTGACCGTCAACCCCTCTCTCTTCGCTGCGGATGCCAGTTCTGGCAAATCAGTGGCAGTGAACCTCCTTGGCAAAGAGTATCTGCTTGATCTCGAACCGGTGCCCGCTCCCGTAGCGAAAGATGCAAAATGCGTCGTGGTTAATGAGTCCGGTACTTTTATCCTCGATCCCCCTCTTATCGAATGTTATGTGGGGACGGTGTCTGGAGATCCTGAAAGTTATGCTTTCTTTACAGTCGATAATGAGGTGATCCTTGGAACCATCAGGACCGGGGATGTATCGTACGTTATCGAACAGGTTGGGATAGTTGGGGTCGGCAGTGAGCGGCGAGTTGTGCATGCTATCTACGACGATTATAGTGTCGCTGACGTCAAGGAACCTCTTGCTCATTGCGGTGTGGTGCCCCTAGAGCGAGTAGCCTCTGAGATCCCTGCACAGTTACCCAGCGGGGCGCTTGACGTACAGTCTGGAACCACCGCCACGACAACTGTGACGATGATGGCGGCGCACGATCATCAGTTTAGAAATCTCTTTCCAAGCCCGAATACAGAGATGGCAAACATGATTGCTCAAATAAACACGGCTTTCTCCCCTTCGGATATTGGCGTATCGCTCCAGGTAAATGCTTATTGCGATCTCGGTACGACGTTGACTGCATACAACCACGAGTCCCTTCTTAGAGACTTCAGCGCAGAAAATGCGGCACTCCGGGACCGTATGAACAGTGACATTGCAGTTTTATTTACTGGGTGAGACCTCGACAATGAATATATAGGTGCTGCATACGAGTATGTACCCGACCCGGATGGCGGTTATGCCCTTGTTCAAATGTGTAGTAGCGGGGGCAGTTATCAGGCTACATTCTCGCATCGATGTATCAACGCCGCACATGAAATCGGACACCTTTTCGGTGCGGGACACGAAGACTCAGCAGCACCCTATCCGTCATATGCAAAAGCATATCATTGGACAGAGTGGTTCATTTATGATCGGTACACGGCTCTCTGGTCGAGTTTCATGGGTAACGACATGTGCCTTGAGTACTCGTGCGACACCCGGCATGGCGACGCATCATTGCACGACAATGCCCGGAGGATCAGCGAGACAAAAGGGGTCGTTGCCGGATACCAGTGATGGAGTGAGGCGGAGATGCGGGCGGCAGCAGCGTTGATGACGGTTCTTGTTGTGGTCGGCGTGATCGTGGTCGGTACAGCAGCCCTTTACGGAGCCGGGCAGGAGCAGCCGGAGTCTCTACCCCACCCCTCTCCATCCCTATTTCATCTCTTTAACTCTGACGATGTACCACATGGGGTTAACGTAACGGTATTTGACGCCAACGCCAATACCAACGCTCCTCTCTATTCGGAGACGTACCGGCTGGAGGCGGGCAGTGGAGCAACATCATCCATTAAGACCAATGATGGAGGAGAGTATCGATTTGAAATATCCGTTGACGGAGAAGATCCGAAGGAGCACACGTTTAATTTTTCGCGTTACAGTTTTCTCATTATTTCTGTCCGGATGGAAGGTGCTATTCGGACTCTCATGGCTCAGAGCTGAGCGATTCTGCGTTACACACTACGTAACGGTATCTCGATCTGGCAAGGTGTCGCAGATGAACGATGAATAAATTGCTCTGCTGGGGATTGCCGGCAACTCAATGTGTCCTTGCTGGTGAGGGGAATAGTGAAATCCACTTTTTCCCTCAAATTCCTGGATGATTATAAGAAAGAATTGCCCTTGAACCTAAGTTTGCCACTTCACTCAAATCTCTCAGATTGTGGCGGAATACAATTTGACAGTTCCAAGTATTTGGAAAAATATCTCCCGAAATCTCCTCATTTTGACCTTAAATTTCAGACAGACCTGGCATTCTGATAATAAAACGTGCATTTTACTCACAAATTTAACTCAACTGTCAAATTCTATTCTGACTATCTTGGACATTTTTGGGCATGAAGCACCTCCAGAAGCCAAAGTGGCAAACTTAGGCTTGAACGCGTACCCCGGAACACCAGCATGGCCGAAGGTGTTTCTTTTTCGGCTATATTCCTGGCGACTATAATCGGTCTGGTTTCGATATGTATCTACCCCTTCTCTGTACGTCCGCTGTTGTTCTCCTTCTCTGGTAAGCCTGGCCCCGCCTTATACCAGCCGGGACCGGTGTTTTCGCTCATCATAAACTGATCCACTTTTCCCCAAAACGCTCACCATAAATTGATCCACCCTATACCCCCTCCTGCTCCATCCTTGGATCTGGAGGGAACCAGTAGGTGAAATCGATGAGCGATATCCAACGCATTGTAGAACTCTATAACCTCTATGGATCCAAGCGACGAGTCGCCAGGGAACTCAAGATCTCCAGGAATACCGTATCACGCTATCTCCAGCGGGTTCAGGATGTCAAGGACGGCGTCGAAGAGACAATTCTTCCCGGGGATCGTCAGATTCAGCGTCCCTGCACCGCCCTCACCCCCGAGATCCGAGAACGAATTCACTCGATCCTGGAGGGGAATGCTGACCTCCCGAAGAAACAACGATGGAACGGACAGAACATCTGGAATCATCTCGTCACAGAAGGCTATACCGTCAGTTATAGCACCGTCAAACGAGAGATCGCTTCCTGGAAACGCCAGTATGGCCATCGTGATGTCTACATCGCTCAGGAAACGGATCCCGGGTGCCGCGCAGAATTTGACTTTGGCAAAACGGATCTCCAAATCAGTGCCCGCTGGGGCAAGTATTCCATGGCCTCCATGGTGCTCAACAACTCTCTGTATCGGTTTTCCTATCTTTACCATCGTGAGACATTTCTTGAGATTATTGATGCTCACATCCGGTTCTTTAACGAGATCGGGGGCGTACCTGAGACCATCTTCTATGACAATATGGCTGCCATCATCAACCCCCGCACCAAAGAGTGGAACACCCGGTTTCTTGAGTTTTCCCTCCACTATGGGTTTGAACCCCATGCCTGCAACGCCCGGTCCCCGCACGAGAAAGGAACCGATGAACAGACGGTTGGCTACGTGAGACGGCGGGCGTTCAGTGAGCGAACCACGTTCTCATCTCTGGAGGAAGCAAACCAGTACCTGGCAGTAGCGGTCAACGAGATCAATGATGGCTTCGTGTATCGTCGTTCGTTGCCTCCCAGTCAAGGCCTCCTTCACGAGCAAGAAACATTTGCTCCTCTGCCGGCTCTTGAATTTTCAACGTATCAATCCCGTTCGGCCAAGATCTCAAAATACTCGCACGTTGTCTTCGAGTCAAACTACTATTCGGTGCCGGATACGTATCCGGGGAATTATGTCACCCTGAAATACTCGCCCGACACCGTCGAACTTGTCGGCGGCAATGAGTTGCTTGCACGCCACAAACGCCGATTCGGAAAAGGAGAACTGGCCTACGACCTCACGCACTTTCTCAAAACCTTCTCACGAAAACCAGGGGCCCTCCCGCACTCCCGGGTATTCCGGCAGTTGGACGAGTCGATTCAGCACATCTTGCATCATCACTATGCAGGAAGACACAAAGACTTCCTGCCGATTCTCTCGCTGTTCCATGACGTAACTGAAGAGGAACTTGTTGCCGCGATCCGGTTCCTGGAAGACCGGGGTATGGTTCCCACCTACGAGGCATTGCGGTGTATCATCATGCACCAAGATGTTCAGGTGCCGGACACCCCGCTTCCTCCGGACCGTATCATCATGGAGGAACCGAATTTCTCTCACTATGATGACTACCTCCGGGGTGTTTTCTGATGTCTGCCAGAATTGAAGAACTCTGTCGTACCCTGCGTCTTTCGGGGCTGGCTGCGTCAGTACAGGAACTTGAGCCGGGCCCGTGCTCGGAAGAGATTCTTGGGTTTCTTCGTTGTGCTCTGGAGACTGAATACGAACTGAGATTGGCACGGAAACGGCTGAATGCCATCCGAGTCGCGGGTTTCCCAACGATGAAGCGGTTTGATGATGTGGTGGTTGATCTGTTGCCGGATGATGGACGGTCGTATCTTTCGGTTCTGAAACAGTTACAGTTCATCGAAGACCACCAGAATATCCTGAAGATCGGGAATTCGGGAACCGGAAAGACCCATCTTGCGATCGCCACAGGGGTCCTGGCCTGTGAACAGGGGTATCGGGTGATGTTCAAGACGACGGCTGGACTCGTCAACGAACTGGTTGAAGCAAAACAGGAGCGGCGGCTGACGTATCTTCTCCGGCAGTTGAAACGAGTGGATCTCTTAATCCTGGATGAATTGGGGTATATCACCTTTGACCTCGCAGGAGCGGAACTGCTCTTCCAGTTGCTTGCGTCCCGGTATGAGGCCGCGAGCACGATGATAACGTCAAACCTGGTGTTCTCCGAGTGGGTGAAGATCTTTCATGACAAGGCACTGACGGCTGCCTTGCTTGACCGAATCACGCATCGAGCACTTGTCCTGAACATGACAGGAACCAGTTTTCGCCAGCGGGGATCACCAAAGGATTCATCAGCGAGAAGACAAAAGTGATAGTAAGGTGGATCAGTTTTAGATGAGCCAAGTGGATCAAAATTAAATGAGCGAAAACATTTCATAACGGGTGGATGAAGCATGCGGCAAAAGATATCAATAGACTCTATTTTAACGATGTTGTTTGCCGCGATGCTCTTCCTCTTACTCTTTTATCACACCATTAAGGAGTTTTATCCAGAGTTCGATCCCTTTTTCATGATCTTTGGTCAGCTTGTCGGTCTTGTTCTGGCGATACTTCTTATATTCTGTTTCGCTGGTCTGGCTCTGCTGGTCATCCGGCGCTTGTATCGCCGCCTGTATCGTCGTTAGTCGACTATTCATTGGTGGGTCTGTTGTTCCCTAGATTTGAGGGAATGTCGGTCAAATGGAGATGCACGTGGTCCCGGTTGGCCTGGCAACTTCATCGTTGACGTGGGTATCCGCTTCGGAGAGGTAGATCGGACGCAGTGTCCATTTAGGGTTTATCTTGTGGGGAAGGTGGCGTAAGAATGCTTCGCGGCGGGACGTTTGATGTTTGTCTGATTGCCACTGCCCCGTTCTTCGGGATTTAGCAGATTTCCCCTAACCTCTATTGAGTAAACAGATTTCCTCTTTTTCTTTCCAGAGGCTGGCATGTCGCCTGTATATAAAACGTGTAAAGAAATGGGACAGAATATTTATCAAAGATTTCTTCGAAGTCTTATCGGTGGATTTTGATGAAATTCAGCCGCATTATCGGACTCTTGGCCGCCGTTGCTCTCATCGCGCCGATGGTTTCGGCCGGTGGTATTGGAAGTGGAAACGATGAGGTCGCATTGGACCTTTTGCAGGCGGATGAGTCTGCAACCCGTGCATTCTATACGATCACGCAAGGAGAGACTGATTCTCACAGTTACAGCGTACCGGCTGGTACATCCGCACTACAGGTCGACCTGAACTGGTTTACCCCCGACTACTCCCTGAAACTGGATGTCTTCAGGCCCGACGGGAGCCTGTACGGTTCTTATCATGATGTTGACGACGGCAGTTATCCGGACGGTGAGATCCGTTTCGAGATACCAAACCCGGTGTCCGGGCCCTGGATGTTTAAGATATATGGAGAGCGTGTGACCGGAACTCAACTATGTGTATTAAACTTCTTCTAAAACCAAACCTTTTTATTACCCCTGGTTTCATGCAATTCTATGGTTCCGAGGTCGCGGTTTGCCAGAACTGCTCTGGTTATCTTCTGCCTTCTGTTGCTCCCGTCAGTTGCGTGTGCCGCTGCCGTTCAACCTGTTTCCGGCCTATATCCGGAGCGGCTGCCTGCAGATTCAACTCCGCTATACGTCTGGAACGTACCCCTGAATATCCTTATCCTTGAATTCGTGTGCGTATCCGCTCCGGCGCTCTTCATCCCGATACAGATCCTCTTCTCGCTCTCCGTATGGCTGCGCCTCGGCCAGAAAAGAGTCACGTACCGGAACGTCCTGGAGAACGAAAACCGAAATGCGGTGTATATGTGTATACAGGAGAACCCTGGAATCCATATGAACGCTCTCTCCCGGGTGCTCGGTATGAACATCGGGACCGCCAGATACCACGTGGAAGTGTTATGCAGGGTGGAAAAGGTTTTCCCGGAGCAGAACTCCGGAGGAGTGAGTTATTTTGTCAATGCAGATCCTTTCTCCGACCTGGAGAGGAAGATCGCCGGGTATCTCCATGATCCTCCGAAAAGCCGGATATTATGCTTTGTCCTGCGGCACCCGGGATGCACGAGAAAGGATATCGCGTTCAGGCTCATCATGTCGGGCCCGAATGTCACCTGGCATATGAAGTCGTTGATCAGGGATGGCATCATCCGAAACGAGAGGGACGGGCGAAATGTGCGATATTATCTCTGCCCGGATGTGGATGAGTATCTGCAGGATCATGGACCATGGAATTCCTGCGCACACCCTGAGGCGGGGAAGCAGGCACCTTACGCTGCCGTGAAACTCCGGGGATCCAGGGATTCGGGATGATCTCTCTCCCAAAATTGGAACCGGCCGGATTGAGCACCCAAATCATACATAAATTACCGTATCGGCCAGGGCGATATCCTGTTCGGTGAAGAGGATGAGGCGATTGGGCGCGCTGTCGGTGGTCGCGTTCCCTTCCGGCTGCGGAACCTCCGGGGTGATCTCGATCGTGTACCAGCAGGTGCCCTGAGAGAACGCCGCTTCTTTCAGGGGACGGAGCGAGCCTTCCGAGAGGACGCAGAGGTCGCCGTGGGTTTCGTTATATCTTTGCTCTTTCTCATGTTTGAGTGTCTGTAGCGTTAGATTGCATTCTCCCCGGGTGAGGTCGGCGAACTCGATCAGGGTTGCTTCGCGGAAGATGGCGAGGGGATGCGCTCCCTGCAGGGGGAACTCGAGGACCTGGTCTTTATAGAGCACATTGCCGCTTGGATAGGTATACACTTCGTAAACATGCCGCTCTCCGTCCACATCTCCGGTGTAGTATGTCTGGGTGCACTGCACCACCCCATCCTTATCGATAAACTGGTTCAACTGAATGAGTATGGCCGACTTGTTCGCGAACCCCTGTTCATGCACCAGGGTGTCCCAGAGGTTCACGAGATCGGGCTGATGCTTCCCTGGGTCGATCTTCATCTCTCCCGTGGCGATCTCAGGTTTTTCGGGCGTGTAGAAATAGTGCACGAAGACGAGGCAGATGAGGATTACCCAGACGATGAGCGGGATCTTTTTCATTACTGAATCTCCGGAGCAGGACGCATAGTCTCAATGGTTGATGGTACCGTTGTCACGGGTGATAGGACTTGCGTAGTTGCTCTGCGGGCCCTGGGGTTGGTCTGCAGAGTTCCTCCGCTGCCGGGAACCGGGCATAACCGTTACATGAGTGCGGCTCTGGAGGACCCCTCCTACCAGAAGAGGTCATCTATCTTCCATTGACCACAGGGTTGCTCCGGGTTGTCTAAAAACCATGAGTGCAGCTATCGGTGGTGCTGCTCCTGGCACACTATCCACTGCAGCCGAACAGGCCTCCTTGTTCTTTTTGTCTCTTACCGGGGTTCTGTTCCTTCATTTCTGGGCACATCCCTGGAAGTGTAGGGGATTGTGACAGAATCCATATAAATTCGGACGTCCAGGTCATTGTATGGCCGCTCAACGCGGTGCGCCCTGTGTGGTTGAGGGTATAATCGGGTGTGCTGCAGATCGGGCTCTCTGGTGAGAGAATGGATGAAAAACATCAAATAACTCGAAAGCAGGTCAAGAACCTGCTCATAGTACTCTGCATCCTCGCCATGGTGGTCTTCCTGCTCTTCCTTGCTGTTGGGTTCGTCGAGACGACTACACCGAACAACGCCTATATAATCGAGATCACCGGCATTGGCAGTCTTGCCGTGAACGGCACCGCCACAGTCATGGTCCCGGTTCCGGCGAACGCAGAGGGTGAACCGGTGATGTCGGAGGTATTCTCCAGCAGGCAGGTCTTCGGGTGGCGGACGGCGATCCGGGAGACACCGTATGGGAAGATGCTTGCGTTCACGACCACGGACGGCTACGGGCCAAGCATCTTCGTGCCGTTCGGGGAGTTCGAGACGAAAGAAGAACCCCGGCTGCTCGTCCCTGTGCTTGCGACGCCTGATAACATGAGCGTCGAAGAATTCAGCCGAACATCGGGCGGGACCTACACCACGGTCGTCTTCCTCGACGGCTTTGTCCCACCGCCGGAGGAGAACGCCACCCCGATCACGTTCAACCTCAGGTACCAGGGAGGCGGAGGCATGAAACACCTGATAAAAGAGAACGTCTGGACGGCGACGGTGAATGCGACCGTTCCGGGAACGGCGTCCGGGTTCATCCCGGTCCCGGCCGAATATCATGTCACTCCCGGGGGCATCTATCTTTGATGGATGAATCCAGGCGGAAAGTTACCGAAGGGTTTGGGGTACAGAATTCAGGGGCAACATGCGTCAGAAAGGAAGAATGGGTAAAGCGTTCTCCTTCCGCCAGGATCGGATGATAAAGGAGGTCATATGGAATCGAAACCTGACAGACGTTTGATTATCGTGGCAGTTCTTGCGTTCATCGGCGTCATCCTCCTTGTCGCGACGGTTGTGCTCACGTATACCGCCGCTGTTGCCCTGATCACGGGGATCGACGGTCCCACGCAGGAGCTGGTCGTCGAGAGGGTCCAGGTGGAATATCTGGAGAATACATCCGTCATCCACCTGACCGATCAGGATCTAAAGCAGTATCCGGTGATCGAATCCGCGATTCGGGATGCCGCCGTGCAGATATCTGGTAAAGCCCCGATGACAGGGGTCGAAAACCTCGTACTCATCGAGTCCTTCGGTATCGATGCGAGGGAGGGGGACCGACCGTACCTCGAGTACGAGGGTGCATATTACTCCACTCGCGTTCTGCTCCACTAAGACCAGGTCGGGGGTGCAACTGGAATGGAAGAAGATAAGAATCCGAAATCAAGGAACCAGCTCAAAACAGCGGGTTTCATCGTAGCCTGCGGCCTCGCGGGCATCGTCGCCGTCGCGCTCGGCTTCATGCTCGCCGACGTCCTCATCGTCTACGCTCACGAGAATTCGGGCGGACAGCCGATGCTCTATGTCATGGAACGTGCGGAGCCGGGGGAGAGCGCGGTCGTCTCCCTGACCGAGCAGGACTTCGCCGACCACCCGGCGCTCGACGCAGTCATCCGGGGCGGGGAGCGGAACCCTTCGGCGTGGGAGTGGGGCGATCGGGGTCAGCGCGTCGTCGGGGGCGCTCCGGTCTCGTACGCGGAGAGCAGGGCCCTTCACGACACCTACGACTCTCTCATGGAGTACGAAGGCGCATACTACGTGGTGCTGACGACGTGGCCTTCGGGCGGGGAGATCCGGTGAGGGTGGCGTCGCGATAACCCTGTGTCCGGATCTATCCGTACCCGGAACCATACTTTCCTCTTTAGAAAGGTTATGCGGGCGCTTTTGGGGTGCCCCTCCGGAACGCTTCCCTTCTCCGGATCGCGCGCCCTTTCAGGCACTCCCCGAACGGTTCTACCTCTGATACCGGCACTTGATGCTTTTTCCCCGATGACGGTTCTGTCCCGTGGGTTCTGGTAATACTCCCCGGACGTGTAAAGAAAATGGACAGAATTCATAAATAGACTTGCGCCCATGTCCTTGTGTGGGCGCGAGGATGCGTCTGCAAAAGTTCGTGGGGTCCACCCATCCCTGCTTGACGGCTGGATGATAGAACCCCGCATGCCCCGAAGGCTAATGAGATGCATGCATTCCAGGTACTTAACATGTGTGCCTCTCCTGCCTCCGGGGACTGAAAACGGAGTTGAAACACATGAAAAGAAAAACTGGAATGCAGACATTCTCCCTCTGCTCCTGGCACTGCTGCTGGTGAGCGTGGGGATTGTGCCGGCAGTAGCAGCAACCTCTGAGGTTCCGGTTGAGCAACCGATCCCTATAGTTGCGGCAAACGGGCAGACATCATCCGGTCTACATTTTGTGATCAATGAAGATGTGAAAGAAACAACGTCTCATTGGGCACTGTTTGCCGCCGATGAGCAGGGACAGAGAAATGCTCTGAATGATTTAGAGATGACTCAAATCTCCGATGAGAAAAAACAGATACTATCCGAAGGGCTCAGGAAGATCTGGGCAAAGTATCCTGTGGCTACGATTCAACGTGACGGTCGAACGGAGGTGGCTTTTGTCTCTCCTGGTGAACATACTTTGACCGAAGAGGAAGAGTCCATCCTTGCTCAGGCCGATGAAGCGCTCGCCGAGTACCTGAACGATAAGTTTTCAGCCGAAAATGGCATCCAGTGGTGGGCGGCTCCCTGTCATCAGGATGTCATAGAGACCTCCTGCCTGAAGTGGGGTGTTTCATCCACGTATGCCACATATGCTCACGATGCGGCAGATGATCCTGACTCCTGGCCTTCGGTCTTGCCCCCGACCGGGTTTGAATGGTTGGATACCTTCATTCAGATGGTGTGTCACTCTTATGATCATTACTACGACCCTGTGCTTGGAACGGGTTACGCTCCAGAACAATGCGAGAACTATGCAAACACTGCCAGAAATTACTACGATCAATCGTCGATGTACAATGCATACACAAACCTGGGATATTCAAGTCATTTCCTGACTGATGTAGGAAATCCGCTCCATACCGGTATGGAGATTGAACAGGCTCTGAATCCATGGGTCCACGCTGAGTATGAAGACTATGTTGGAGAGAACTGGGATCAAGGCAGTGGAGAGGGGTACAACTTCTGGTCGGTCATCCAGGATAACTGGTATTATTACACCATAACCGATCCATCAAGTTCGACGCAGTCACTTGCTGAGTATGCGAAAAATCACGATGATGAACTCTACTATCTGGTGTATAATCACCGGGACACGTTCAGAACTGACCCGGATGTCAGATCGATTACCGAGGATTGTCTCCTCGATACGGCGAAGTATACGCTCGGCCTGGTGAAATACGTGAGAGATTGAGGATTTAACCATGGAACCACTGGCATCGTCTGTTATCGTCTTTGTCCTGCTCATCGTGCTTCTCCCGGCTGTCTTCACCGGTCTCCTCTCCCTCGCGTTCTACTACATTCTCACGAAGGCGCAACCGATTATCGGCAAACTCGCTCCGATTTTGATCGGGTTGCTCCTGGCCGTTCTGGTGCCGGTTCTCTCCCTCCTGCCGCTGATTCGGCCGATTTTACCGGTGCTGGACCTGGTGATCCTGCTGATGGGTATATTGACGCCGTTCATGCTCCTCAGGAATCGCCTTCCCGATCGGCACCATTCCAAAATTCTCTTCTCCGGGTCCGTGATCACGGTGGCCACGCTTTTGGTCTACGGGTTTGCAATGGCGTTCGGGGACGGGAGTCCCTCACCGGTCTCCCGATTCCTGATATCTCTGCCCCTGCCCGAGATTGGCCTTCCCATCATGAGCCTGATTACGGCTTACCTGGCGGCCGTGCTCATATCCGCCGTCGTATTCGGTGCCGTGCTCGCAGTCGTAACCGCACTCCGGGAGCGGGAGGTGCAGAGCGGATGACCGGTTCAGGGCCCTGCCGCAGGCATGAAATCCATCGCCTGCAGAGGCGGGGGTGTCCTGGCGGCCGGGCTCTGCCTTCTGCTGGTTTTTACAGCAGGGTGCCTTGTGCCGGAGTACGGGGTGGGCCGCGACATCCTGGTCTTCAAGGTCGACGCCGGGGGACGGAGCAGTGGCAGACGGCCATCGATACCGGAGGCGATGATACGGCAACGAGCATGATCCAGACGGCAGACGGTGGATATCTCATCGGAGGAGAGGTCTGGCCCTGGCGTGGTGACCGAACCTATGGAATTTTCAAGGTCGATAGCAACGGCGCCGTCGTCTGGAACGTCACCGGCAGGAGGGGAGACGACCGGATCTCTTCCGTCGCCCAGACAACGATGGGCACCATCGTAGCGGTCAGCAGTTCCAGCACCAGCGGTTCCCGGATCCTGCTCTTTGACCCGGCAGGGAACCTCTTGGATCGCGACGTACAGGATGTGGAGGCCGACGGCATTCTGCAGTCGGTTGTCGGGACTTTCGATGGAGGGATTGCCGTCGCTGGAACTGCCGGAAGAGATTTCCTGGTGCTCAAAAGAGATGCGGATCTGACGGAAGAGTGGCGCAAGACCTACGGGACCGACGACAAGGACAGTGCGAATATCATCATCCAGGCATCCGACGGCGGGTACCTGGTGAGCGGCACGATCCATCTTCCGAACCGGAACGGCTCCGACGTGTGGCTGCTCCGGCTGGATTCCTCGGGTGATCTGATCCGGGATGCGACGCTCGGGAGCCCGTCGCAGTCCAATACCGTCGTATTCATGAGCGAAGCGCCGGGGGGCGGGTGCACCGTCATCTACACCAACGTGACGCTGGAGGAGGTCGTCTTCGATCGGGAAGGGAACGTGCTTGAGGAGCGGGCGCTCAACGCATCGGCACCGATTATCAAAACGGCCGATGGAGGGTATGTATCCGGCACGGTTACGTATCGTTCCTCATCCCGATTCCTGATTCTCGCCGACCAGGTCGGTGTTCCTCACATCATGAAACACAACGCTGATGGACTTCCGGAGTGGGATACCGAACTGAATAGCACATTCAAACTGATGGGCAGCGCTGTCTCGGTCATTCAGGCCGCCGACGGGAGATATGTCCTCCTGGTGAACCGGCATAACTATCCAAAGGAGCCGCGGACGGAGCCTGCATGAGCGTAACATGGTTATTGGCTATCGCAACCGAGCATATCGGGTGGTGCAGTTGAAGATCGATCGGAGAAGGCTGAGCCGGGAGTGGTAGTGGTCGGGGAGGGTTGATCTGCACCATCGGTATGAAAATGGGGGCGATCCACATTCAGACGAAATTGGTGAAAACGTAAAGGGAGTCACATGGAAGCGAAAAACATCAAACGACTGCTCGTTATCGTGGTTCCGGCGTTCATCGGCGTCATCCTCCTTGTCGCGACGGTTGTGCTCACGTATACCGCCGCTGTTGCCCTGATCACGGGGATCGACGGTCCCACGCAGGAGCTGGTCGTCGAGAGGGTCCAGGTGGAATATCTGGAGAATACATCCGTCATCCACCTGACCGATCAGGATCTAAAGCAGTATCCGGTGCTCGAATCCGCGATTCGGGATGCCGCCGTGCAGATATCTGGTAAAACCCCGATGACAGGAGTCGAAAACCTCGTACTCATCGAGTCCTTCGGTATCGATGCGAGGGAGGGGGACCGACCGTACCTCGAGTACGAGGGTGCATATTACTCTACTCGCGTTCTGCTCCACTAAGACAAGGTTGGGGGTGCAATTGGTATGGAAGAAGATACGAATCCGAAATCCCGAAACCGGCTCAAAACAGCGGGTTTCATCGTAGCCTGCGGCCTCGCGGGCATCGTCGCCGTCGCGCTTGGCTTCATGCTCGCCGATGCCCTCATCATCTATGCCATGGAGGGCTCCGGCGGGCAGCCGATGCTCTACGTCATGGAGAGAGCGGAGCCGGGAGAGAGTATGGTCGTCCCCCTGACCGAACAGGACTTCGAACGGCATCCCGCACTCGACGCAGTCATCCGGGGCGAGGAGCGGAACCCGTCAGCGTGGGAATGGGGCTCGCCAGACCAGCGTGTCATCGGCGGGACGAACGTCTCGTACCGGGAGAGCAGGGCGCTCCACGATACCTATGGACAGTATCAACTCCTTGAGTATGAGGGAGCATACTACGTGGTCCTGACGACGTGGCCCTGAAAGGGGGTTCTGCCGTGCTGCGGTACTACGGCGACGGTGAACGCGATTGTTCCGGGCACAGCATCCGGGTTTATCCCGGCTGAATACCGGGTTATTGCGGGGGTATCAGGTTCAGATGAAGATCGATTCCATCGTCAAAGAGGAATTCTGGCGCTCAATTGGGGCATAGTACCCCGATTCCGAATTATCGGACTCGGTTGACCCCCTGTTCGGGTTCAGGTGCTCGTCCCCACCCTGGTGGGGTGGATTTCCCCGGGCTCTCCCCGTGCAGTGGACCGTGGTGGGCTCGCCCCCNNGGGCTCGCCCCCTCCCCGCACGAGGCACGACCCACGAAACCCTCGTCCCTGTAGCGGGGCAGTGCCCGGGAGTATATCCGGTGGAAAGCCGTCCTCCAGGATGCAAACCCCCGGATAGTGTGAAAAAGATCGATCTCCTCCGTTGAGAGTGCCGGTAATTGAGAATTACTGCACTATTGCCCGCGTGAGTGGGTTGGTCCCCTGTTCACGGGCGGAGGTGTGACTGCTGTGCAGGTACGTTCCCGCGGACCTGGGGGTCGCACCGACAGATTGACATAGCAATCGTTCAGGAATCTGAACATATGTTCGACAATATGAACATACTCTCCGGAGCCTCGTTCACGCTTCTCCGGTTCCTGAGCAGACACTATCACGACGGCTACTATGTCCGCGAGCTCGCCCGGATGCTCGGGATAGGAGTGGGTTCGGCCAGTGAGACGCTTGCTCGCCTGGCGGAGGCGGGTCTGGTACACCGTGAAGAGCGTGGGCGCATTGTGGTCTACCTCTGCGGGGCTCTCGGGGCATGAGCGGGAGGACTCCCTCCGCAAGGGGGGAGGGAAATCGCGGCGCCCCTTCTTCACTTTCGGGCCGCACGGCTCTTCTTTATGCCAGCGGAGGGTCAACATGATCCTATCGTATGCTGCGGAGGTACCGGTACCGGCTGTATCCAACCGAGGATCAGAAGACCCTGATCGCCCAGCACCTTGGGTGCTGCCGGTTTGTGTACAACTGGGCGCTTGCCCGCAAGAATCAGGCGTACCACGACGAGGGCATCAGCCTCTCCAAATACGACCTCATAAACCAGCTCCCCACGCTCAAAGCGGAGTTGCCGTGGCTCAAGGAGGTCAACGCCCAGTCGCTGCAGCAATCGATCATCCATCTTTTCCGCGCGTTCACGAACTTCTTCGAGGGTCGTGCCGAAGAACCGACCTTCAAGGAGAAACACGCCCTCGAGCAGGCGTTCACGGTCCCGCAATCCTACACCGTGGACTTCAAGCGCGGCACCGTGAAGCTCCCGAAGATCGGTTTGATCAAGGTCAAGTATCACCGCACCTTCACCGGAACGATGAAGTCCGCGACGGTGATCCGAACTTCGACCGGCCGGTACTTCCTCAGCATCGTGGTCGAGGACGGCCGGAAGCCGCCGAAGCCCGCCGATCCGGTTCTGGATCAGACGGTCGGGATCGACCTGGGGCTTGCGCATTACGCCGTCCTCTCGACCGGGGAGAGGGTGGAAAACCCACGAAACCTTCGGAACGCCCAGCAGCGGCTAGCCGTGCTCCAGCGGCGGCTCGCCCGCAAGCAGAAAGGATCCAAAAATCGGAACAAAGCCCGGCTCAAGGTTGCCCGGTGTCACCAGAAGATTGCCGATCAACGGCGGGACTTCCAGCACCAGCTCTCTTCTCGACTGGTCCGCGAAAACCAAGCACTGGCTGTTGAGTCCCTGAACGTGGACGGCATGGTGAAGAACCACTCTCTTGCGAGATCGATCAGCGATGCCGGATGGGGGACGTTCCTTTCGATGCTGGCGTACAAGTGTCAGGAGGCCGGGAAGACCCTGCTGCAGATCGGGGTGTTCGAACCGTCCTCGAAGACCTGCTCAGTCTGCGGCTACCGGAAGGCCGATCTGACGCTGAAGGACCGGGAATGGACGTGCCCGGACTGCGGGACGACCCACGACCGGGACCCGAACGCCGCGATCAATGTCAAACAATTCGCACTTGCAGGCGCGGAACGCGCCGAAGAGCCTGTGGACCCGCTCCCGGTGGGGAGGGGGATGAAGCAGGAAGCCCCCTGCGCAAGCGGGGGGTAGTTCACCGGGCAGCGATGGAGAGCCCGCTCCTCCGCGAAGTGAAGATCTGTGCCACACTCATCGAACTCAACCCGCTGATCCTTCGCCTGCGGGGCGACGTAACGAGGGTGATCCTCTTCGGGAGCACGGCGACCGGCGACGATACCTACGAGAGTGATATCGATCTCCTCATCGAGACAGTTGATGCAAGGGCTGTAGCAGAGAGCATCGCCGTGGTCGAGGCCGGGCTCGACCGCGAGATATCGCCGCTCATCCTCACGCCCGGAGAGTTTCGGTCCCTGAAGGCGACCGATCCGGCTCTCTACGAGCGGATTCTTGCGGGAAAGGTCCTGATCGAGGAGGAGTAATGAAATATCGGTTTGAACGGTGCCTGCAGCGGGGAAAGATTGTCCGCATCCCGATCGACCATGAACTGGTCGCAAAGGAGCTGCGGGAAGCGGAGCAGGATCTGGCTGTTGCAGAGCATTCTCTCACAGAGGGGAATATGAAGTGGGCGATCATCCAGGGCTACTACGCACAGTTTCACGCCCTACGTGCCCTTGTCTTTTCTGGAGGATACCGTGAGAAGAGCCATTCGTGCCTCCGGTATGCCGTCGAGGCTCTCTATGTCGACGAAGGCCTTCTCCCGGCATCGGTACTCGAAGACTTCAACTTCGCCATGCGCACGCGGGAAGGTGCGGATTATGGCTGTGTTTACTCAGAAGCCGATGCTCGGCGAGCGTGGTGACATCGGCGAGCGTGGTAGTGGATCAGATCGGGCGATTGCTCGATTGAGACAAGGAATGACGGGAAGAGGCCAACGCTGCAGGGTGGTGATGGCGGCCCCCCTCCCGCCGGGGTTCACCGGACCCGGGCAACTTTTGTCGGGTAGGCCAGTTTGTAGTCGACCTCCCGTTCATCGATATACGCTCTCTGGTTGACGTAGCCCTTGACGTAGGGCCTGACCCTGGCATCGAACCTGATCACGTCCCCTTCCTGCAGGTCCCCGAGGCTCTCAAACCCCTTTGTGTAATTGAACCAGAGATGGTCGGTGACCGGGTTGCCGTCGCTGTCCCGGACATCGACAAGCAGCACCGTCACGTCGTAGGTGATCCACTCGTCCCCGACCTTCTTTGGCCGGTAACGGTCCTTCTTCCCGAACCGCGCAAACGTTCCGGTGAATGTCTTTCGCTCCCCCTCGATCCGTTTCAGTTTCGGTCTCATGATCTCACCGTTCCCGGCCGAACCCCCGTAGTCAACGAGGGTTGCGCCTTCGCAACGCCTTATGCTCAATCGGAGTGGTCTGATATATCGTTTGCGTAAAGCAGGGCGAACGTGTTCGCCCCCCCCTGCCATAGCCGGAGCAGCTGAATGGTACATCGTGTCATCCTTAGAAACGTTTGTCGCGTGCTGGAATGGGCACTCTGGTCTCACGCGAAGCGCGCCATGAGCCTTCGGCTCATAGATGAGCATGAAAACCGGCTATGGCCGGCCCATATTGGGAATAGCCGCCTCTTCGAGCGGGCGCTCTCCATCCCCATAGAGTGGTTTTCATCCCAACCGCGAAGGACGCGAAGTTCGGTTGCTGGACGGTATCGTCCCCTTCGCGCACTTCTGCGTGACGCAACAATCGCGTGGAAATAGTAGATGCAACGATCCACTACAACAGCATCGTCGTCATCAGCGGAATCGTAACAAGCGACCCGATCGTCGAGACAAAGACGATCTGCGACGCAAGCCGGGCATCGCCGCCGTACTGCTCCGCAAAGATGACGGTGTTTGCGGCGGCGGGCATCGCCGCCATCGTGATCATGACGCCGTTGATGAGGGGATCGGCAAAGATCGGGGAGAAGAGGCAGCAGTAGGCCACCGGGACCGCGAGGAGGAGGACGGCGCTCGCTGCCCAGATCCGCCAGTCCCCGACCATCTCCCGGGCCGGGAACGTCGCGAGCATCGCCCCGACGATGATCATCGCAAGCGGCGTGGTCACGCCGCCGAGGAGGCCGATCGCGTCGATGAACGGGGCCGGGATCTCCACCGACCCGAGGAAGAGGAGGAACCCGGCGGCAGAGGCCGCGATCCCGGGGTTCGCAAGCAGTCTCGGGTCAAACCCCCCCTCCCGCTCCCCGGTGAGCATCGCTATCCCGACCGAGAAGACGAGGACGTTGAAGACGAGGTTGAAGATGGCGACGTAGAAGAGGGAGTCGGCGCCGAAGAGCGTCTGGGCGACCGGAAACCCCATGAACCCGACGTTCCCGAAGACGATCGCGAACTGGAAGACTCCCCTCTCCGACGAGGTCATCGGCATCGCCCTCGAGGTGACCCGGGCGACGGCGAACGAGAGGATGAAGAAGACCACGGTCGCGAGGAGCAGGGTCTCGGCGCCGGCGAGGCGTGCGGGGGTGAAGGGCACCTGCATGGATGCGATGATCAGTGCCGGGAGGGTGATGTTGATGAGGAGCCCGGAGAGCCCCCGGGTGGCCCCGGGATCCATGATCTTTGTGGAGACGGCGACGTAGCCGGCGGCGATCAACAGCACCAGGATGAAGATCTGGTCGGCGACGACCAGGAAATCAGTGACCATACCGTCCATGAATGAAGGCGCTCCCTCTTGATCCAGCAGTATGGGTCCTGATAACCCTTTACGGTTCTGCCGCAGGAGGTTTTTTTTATCTATCGGCAGGGATTAATCTCGCCGTATGCCCGAAAAACCGTTCTCCCTTGCTGCATCGGCGCTCATCCGGGACGGCGCAGGGAGGGTTCTCCTCCTAAAGCGTGCCGCCGACGACCCCATCAACCCGGGGAAGTGGGACCTCCCCGGGGGAACGCTTGATCCCGGCGAGACCTTTGACCGTGCCCTCCGGCGGGAGGCCAGGGAAGAGACCGGGATGCTGGTCACCCTCAGGCACGTCGCGGGTGCCGGGGACCTCGACCTCCCGATGAAGAGGATCGTCTACCTGGTCATGGCCTGCGATGCCGACAGGACCGGGGTCAGCCTCAGTCCGGAGCACGAGGACTACACCTGGGCCGTGCCCGGGGAGGCGGCGGCGATGGACCTTGCGGAGCAGTTCCGGGGGTTGTTTGAGGGCGGGGGGTGAACCAGAGCGTTGACTTGGTCGGCGGTCTTCCGCCGGGGCCTAGCCCCGAGATGGGCTGAGGGACAACCCAAAATGTAGGTCGGCGACACAGAAATCGTTTATAGAAGAATGCCGAGATCCCCTCATCCAATGAAATGATCGGGTGATCGGGATATGGGAGAAATCAGATTAGGACTACCGGACCTGCTGCTGGCGTCACTGCTCATCGGGGCGTTCTTTGTTCCGGTGGTCTCTGCCGGTGGGGAGAGCACAAACTGGCTTGATACCTTTGACGAGTGGGTCACACCCCGGGATATGTCGATGTACAACAAGCCGATAGTTACGAAAGAGCCGGTGCGCCCGGGCCCCGAAGACCTGGCCGGGCACCCCGGCATGATCCTGCTCGGGGAGAACGTGACGTTCCCTGATATCGCATCTGTGACGGTGTCAGGCCTCCCGTCCGGTCCTACGGTTGGCGTGGTCGTGGCCGATCCTGCGTACTTCACCCCGGTCCCGCCGGCCGGTGAGGTGAACCTCACAAACCTCCCGCCCCTCCGGAGGTACGACCTCATGACTGCTGACCCGGCGGCGTTCGTCGCTGCCGCGGGTTCGGGGAGCCCGATGACGCTCCGCCTCCCCGGCCGGGAGTTCGTGCTCAACCTCGAATCGGTGCCGGGCCCCGTTGCAGAAGGCGCCCGGGCTTTTGTTAAGAACGAGTCGGGCACGTTCGCCGTCGCCCTGCCCCGCATCTCGTCCTTTGAGGGGACGGTCGCCGGGGAACCCGGGAGCTCCGCATCCTTCACAGTCGGCAGCGACGTGATCCTCGGCACAATCAGGAGTGATACGACGTTGCTCGTCATCGCCCAGGCCGGGACCGTCGAGATCGACGGGGAGCAGAAGGTCGTGCACGTCATCTACGACGAGCGGGACGTCATCCCGAGATTCCGGCCCCTGGCGACCGATCGCTGCGTGCCGCCGGACGGGGCCGGGGGTTCTCCGGACGTTACCGGAAACCGGATTGCAAGCCTCGCAAAGAGCCTGATCGACGCTATGAGGCCGGGAAGAGCCTGATGACTGAGGGGCTGCTGGTGCAGGGGTACCGGCCGGCCCCTGGCTAACCCTGATTCACCGGAGAACAAGGCTCCCGGTCTCCGCGGCCCTTCGGTCGCCCTCGCTACAGGAGACGGTCCAGCGGTAGGTGCCCGGCCCCTCCGGCTCCAGCCAGAACCCGATCTCCTCTCGCCGGGAGTCGTTGAGGACCGGCACATCAAAGAAGCGGCGGTCGGACTTCCGGTCTCCAGGACCGTCTGTCCGGAATCCCACCGTCCGCAGGAACGCATCCCCAGTGTCCCGGTAGCCGCATCCCACTGTGATATGGTAGATCTCGCCGGGAGTGTAGTTGTAGGTGTAGGTGCGGGCCGACGCGGAGCAGGTTACCCCGCCGGTCTCATCGACCTCCAGGAGTCCGCCGTCGAGGTCAACCATCCCATACTGCAGGAGGAAGAAATCGGTCCGGTCGGCCCCGAGGACCGAGCCGTCGGCTCCGTAGGCCACGGCCGTGAAGGAGTGCGGCCCCCGGACCGGGATCACCGCTAGGCCGTTTTCGAGATCCCGGATCAGGACCCCGTCAAAGTAACCGTCGACCCGGGCGACCTCTTCCGGTCGGTCGAGGTGGTAGGAGAGCGGGATGGCCTCTGTAGTGAAGTTGGCCGCTGATTCGTCACCCGGGTCGGCTCTCCAGGGAATAGCGATGCCGCTCTCCGATACGGCCGGCGGCGCGATCTCCGCCCCCTCTCCCGTGGCCGTCGCAACCGTTCTCGTCCCGGTGGGGCCGTAGGCGACCGCCTGCACGGTGTGTGGACCTTTCGGGAGGGTGACCGACCCGGACGGGAGCATCCCGAGGCTGGTTCCGTCGACGATCACCTCAACCAAGGCATTATCCGCGGTCGTGAACATCACCGTTCCGTTCTCGACCCAAAGATCGATCTCAGGCTCGTCGCCGGCCGCATCAAGCCCCACAACCGTTCCGGCGACGATCCGTGCACACTCGGCGGCGAGGGTGTAGTTGAGCCTCTCCGGCCGGTCATCGGGGGTATGGGTGATCGGGTAGCTGTCGCGCTCGTAGATGCGGAGCACCGGTATCCCGGTGGCACGGAAGGCGTGCGCATCCTCACGTGCCAAGAGCAGCAGTTGCTCCGGTGTCTCCTCGATGCACGCCGACGGCGGGAGCGCGTCAAGGATCCACCGATGCTGGGGGAGCGCTGTCGTCAGCAGACGGTCACCGGAGGCGATGCAGTCGAGGTTGATCGCGACGACGATCCGGTCGTGGAGGTCCGGGTTATCGGCGAGCCATCGTGTGCTCCCTTCAAGCCCGGTCTCCTCACCACCGAAGGTGATGAAGTAGATCGTCTGATTCAAGGGGGTGTCGTTGAGGATCCTGGCAACCTCAAGCATCGTTGCGACGCCCGCGGCGTTGTCGTCGGCGCCGGGCGTCTCCGGGACGGCGGTGTCGTAGTGCGCAGAGATGACGACGATCCGGTCGGTCGCCCCCTCCCTGACGCCGATGATGCTCGAAGCGAGACTGAGCGGCGGGTCGAAGTAGCAGTTGGTATAGGCAAACCTCGCGGTGCCGACCGAGAGCCCGCGCTCCTCCATCGCGGTGGCGATATAGGTCGCCGCTGCTGTCCGTTCTTCCGACCCCAACGCTCGCTCGAATGTGCAGAGATCGTACGTCATCTCCTCGATCCTTGCGGGATCGGCCGTGAGGTCATCGAGGGCGGCCGCCGGCACGATCCCGGCGAGCACGATCAGGAGCACGGCACCGGCCGTCCGTAAAGATAGTTGTTGCATGATTCTGTCTCCCCGGCTGCGTAGCACCCGGTGTCCTGATTAGAGGGTTCGCCGCCGTGTTATAAGTGATCTCCGGCTTGATGGACGATGGTTGGTGTTCACCCCTCCATGTTCGTATTAAAGCGAACAATTTATGCTGAGAGAGGCACCACTCAAGATCATGGCATTCATGAAGTGGTCCGATGACCTCTCCGTCGGCGTCAAAGAGATAGACGGCCAGCACCAGCAGCTTGTATCGTTCATCAACGACCTCCACGGCGCGATGCTCGCAAAACGCGGGAAAGATGTTCTCGGTAAGGTGCTCGCAGACCTTGCCGCCCATACCCAGTATCACTTCTCGGCCGAGGAGCAGTATATGCAGAAATTCGGCTATGCCGGTCTTGCCACGCACCGGCGCGAGCACCAGGCCTTTGTCGCGAAGGTCGGTGAGTTTGCGCAGGGGTTCGAGGAAGGCAGGCTCGGCCTCTCGATTCAGGTCATGAACTTCCTCAGCCAGTGGGTGGCGACTCACATCCGGGGGTCGGATACGCGCTACACCGACTGCTTCCATGAGCATGGCCTCTCCTGACCGGCGCGATATGCACGTTCCCGACACAGAAAAGGTATAAGGGCCGGGGCGAAAGCCTCACTGTGCGGATGCCGGAGCCGGCTCTCTGCAGGGGAGCATGCCTCTCTCTTCCCTCCACGGTTGGTCGTGCAATTCCTGGCATCCGCACCGAGGAACTGTCATGAAACACATACTCCCTACCCTTCTCTTGCTCTGCTGTCTCCTTGCCGCTGCCGGGTGCACCGGCACGGAACCGGCGGCGGTCACGCCCACGTATGCAGGCACGCTCGATGAGTTCTGTGAGGTCTTCGGCCCCGAGACCCCCGTGCCGTCCTACCTCCCCGAAGGCTACGTCTTCGAAAACGCCACCCGCTCTTCCGACGGCGGCGTCACGCTCACCTACAGCAGCACCGCCGGTGACCTCCGGATAACACGGCTCTCGTCCCCGGACGCCTCGTGCCCCGGCCCGACAGTCGCCGGGAACAAGGATTGGATCGTCCAGGGTGACGGCATCGAGGGCCGGTTGGTCTATGAGAACGACGACTTCTCAGAAGGCTCTTCCTGGTTGTTCCGGTGGAGCTGGAATGACGCCGCCTTCTGCATGACGGGGAGCCTCCCTGAGGGTGAGATAACGAAGGTCGCCTCATCGATCGTCGAGTGATGACCGGAACGACCGCGGACCTGCCGGGAGGATCCTATCTCTGCTGTTCGGCGCGGCCTTGGTTCGGGGCTCTTACTGACTGTTTTTTGGCAGCAAAGCGATCGGACAGACTCGACGTGTAAATGCGTGCCACAGGAAAGATATATAGAAGAACGTTGACTTCTCACGTGTGGATACCAAAATCGGTGTCCCGTAATGCGCGGGGGCCGCCCATCCCCAGGTCTGACGCCCGGATGACGCACCCCGCGTGCCCGGAGGCAAAGGGATGTACGCATTCTCCGTACTTGAATGTATGCTCCGTCCCGCCTCCGTGAGATAAAGCGAGATAGGAAGATGAGAGTAAAAGTCAAAATGCAAGTCTCCGCGATGCTCTTCGCGTTGGTATTGATGGGGTCAGCAATTGTATCTGTCGCGAGCGCACTGGATAACAGGGAGTTGCTAGAAGAAAATTACGTTTCTGCTGAAGTTGCACTAAAGAATTCGGAAAGAGTGGTCAATAACTTCGTAAATTCAGGTGCATATTCAGTAGATAATATGTCTGGAAAAGTAAGCCTTAATCCGAACTCCCTCTTGATCTATGATATACATGGGATTCCTTTGTATCACCGGTTCTCTATTGAAGACGAAAACAAAGAGATTGGTATAATTAAGGCTGCGGCATCCAAGGTTCTTGGGTGTACGGTCTGTACAATTGAGGAAACACCTTCCTCCTTAGATTACGAGATGGCAGCGGCAAATGCGAAAATGGTATTTATGCAAAAAAATGAAAATATGAAGTTTATTTCAGCGGTGCCTGTCTGCTATAGGTATCCCGAGATTGGAATAATGGTAAATTGTTACAACGCCTCATCAGAAAGAGAAGAGTGCATTATTATTGACGCTCGCGATTATTCCGTCGTATTGGACGACTCCTGTAATCACATGAATGTCCCCGGTGTTTGGTCGGTCTATGATGAGATTCCTCTATGTGAATATCCAAAGAGGATACAGCAGTGGAATAATGAGAACTCATATGGTGGGAATGAGCCCGGCCTCTCTAAAGCTACCCTGGAATATAGAAAGATCTGGAACATTAACAATCTGGTGGGCCAGCCCAACGAATGGTGGTGCGCCGTTACATCTGGGAAAATGATTGCACAGTGGTTCTGCGTGGATCATGATCTAAACCATATAGCTGATGAAATGGAGGCATGGGATGATTCGACGACGCCCCCCTCACCAGCCGGGGTGATATGGGAGAATCAAAAGCACTATTATGGCTATGACAGTTCTCCGCCCGATCATCTCGGTAGATACCTCACAAGTTATTGGAACAACTACATGGTTACATGGGATACGGCCTATAATCATATCCAGACGCACGGTGATCCGCTAACATCTTCTGTTCCAGCGCATGTAAGAGTGTGTGCTGGATGGGCCCGAAATGCTGATGGGGACAAATATTTGTACATATTCGACCCTGGTCCGATAAATGAAGGGAGTATCCATTGGGAGAATTGGGAATCCATTCCACACCGCGGGTATATTTTGGTTGCTTAAAATCATCCTTTTTGGAGTTGCTTTCGGTGAAGAGAAGTTCAAAATAGGTGACGGGTACGCTCATATAAGTCGGAGTGATTAAAATGACCAATTTCCCAAACATCGAACCCCTAAGGGCAGCGCCATGACCCGATGGAGTCTTGCAGCCGTTGCTGCCGGCATCGCATGCATCGTGATCGCGAGCACGGTTCTCCTGTGCGCTCCACCGCCCGAGGCGGAGCCTGGAGACCCGTACCTCGTCGCGGAAGAGATCGCCCGCGATCATGCGACCGCAGCACTCGTCGAGTTCATCGTCGCGGGCCCCGGGCTCACTGAAGGGGTGGCCTGGCGGAACGCGACGATCGGGGCCGGGCCCGTGCTCTTTGCCGATCGCAACGGGAGGCCGTTCGTCTATCACTACCCGGTGGAGAGCGGCGGCACGACGATCGGGAGCATCAAGATCGCGGCCCGGACGGTCCTCGGCGGTCCGGTGATGGATTATGGGACCACGCCGCCGACGGCCTTCGACCCTGATGACGCTGTATCCAGGGCTATCGCCGCAACAAAACGTATGTATCCCGGCTGCAGTGTCAGGGACGCCCGCCCGTGCTACGCCTCGCCGGTCACCGGCGTCCTGGTGCGTGCAGTAACCGCTGCCGGCACGGAAACATGCCTTCTGTTCGATCCGGCATCAGGGAGGATGGTGGATGAATGGGTGCCGACAGAAGAGGATGCAGTCGTCGTCGACCATCTCGGGCGCATCCTCGGTCAAGATGAGGCCGAGGGGAGGGTCGCCGCATGGCACGACGCCGATGTGCGCTATCGTGGGACCCTCTCGTTTGCGGAACGCCATGGGATCAATCTCCGGCAACCGCTCTCTGAGGAGGATTTTGAACGCTACGTGGATTTCTTCAGGAACCTGACGGTATCGCCGGCCCCCGACACCCCCATACCCAAACCGGATACGGCCGCATGGGAGAGAGAACTGGAAGAGTGGCAGCAGAGGGCTGATTGGTGTATCGGCGTTGCCTATGATGCCGAATTGCCTGACGACGAGGTCTTTGCCGTAATCGAGGAGCACCTTGGGGGTTCCCCTCCAGGCGGGATCCGGACGAGCCCTGGTGGCTCCTGGCTCTGCCTCAACGCGACGACCGCAGAATTCGCCGGATACCGTGTCATTCTAGAGAACCATACGGTTGTCAGGATAACCGACGCCAGTGAGGCTTTCTTCATGAGCGTCATTGAGAACCCAAAGACCGTGGGGGACCGTACGCTGTGGCTCTTCGACATCGGCCAGAAGAACCTGTCCGGGATGACCTCGGGGGAGATCACCGACCTGCTCCTCGCTGAGGGCGTCCCGGTAGAGAGAATCCGGATCGCCTACATGCGGGCATACTCCGGAGACCGAGACGGGCGGGAGCAGTTTGCGCAGGGGTTGAACGCGGATGCGCGCCTGCTCTTTGTGATGAAGGAATACCTCACGTGAGCGTTAACCGCCCTCGCCCCCGCCTGTTGCATCCGGGGCACCGGCGGGGGCTTTGGGCATCTCCATCGCCGAATAACAACCCTTAAGATGGATCTTAAGAGAGGTACTATTCAAATGCTCGATCAGTTCAAGGGCTGCCTCCTGGGGGCTGCCATCGGCGATGCGCTCGGCATGGCGCGGGAGAGCACACCCCCTGATTTTCAGCGCCTCCATGGGGGGTACCGCCGGGCCTGGCGGGGTCACCCGAACGCCGGGCTGAAACCCGGGCAGTTCACCGACGACACCCAGATGATGCTCCTCGTCGCCGGCATGCTCGTTGACGGAACCTACTCTGAGCAGGGGTATGCGGCGGCCCTTGCCCGGATGTACATGAACGAAGAACTCCGGTTCCCCGATGGCGCTGTGGAGGCCGCGTGCCGGCACCTCCTCCTCTCCGGTAAGCAACCGGCTGGTGTTGCCTCCAACACCTCCGGCTGCATCAGCATCTCCATACCTTTTGCGCTTGCCTACAGTGACCCGGTCGACGTGATCGAAAGGGTGGTCCAGGCCTGCAGTGTCACCCACACCCACCCGGCGGCGCACGCCGGCGCGGTCACCGTCGGGCTGCTCATCCACCATGCTGTCCGCGGCCGTCCCGACGCACTCTCCCTCGCCAGGGAGCATGCCACTTTCGAGGACGTCACCCTCGGCAACAAGATCCGCGCCGCCGTCCGCCTCGCAGACGAGGGGATCAGCCTCGAGAGCGCGCTATCGGTGATCGGGAACGGCGTGGCAGTCTACCAGACCGTTCCGCTCGCTTTCTTCCTTATCCACCGTATCAAGGACGTCCCCACCCTCCTCTATACCGCGGCGCATGTCGGGGGGAACACCGACACCATCGCGCTCATCTGCGGAGCCTACGCTGGTGCAACCTTCGGGAAATCCTCGTTGCCCCCGGATCTCCTCGAAGGACTCGAGATCCGGGACGAGATCGAAGCGATGGCTGCCCGGCTCTACGAGCGGCACACTACAAAACCTTAAGATTCTGTAAAAGAGAAAACTTTCTTATGGAAATTGCGATTATCGGTGCATCCGGATACACCGGCGGCGAGTTAATGCGGCTCCTGCTGAACCACCCATCTGCAGATGTCGTCACCGTGACATCCCGGAAACTGGACGGCACCCCCGTCGCCTCGGTCCATCCCCATCTCAGGGGACTGACCGATCTCGTCTTCCGGGACACCGAAGTCGGCGATATCGATGCCGACTTTGCTTTCCTTGCCGTACCGCACACGGCGGCGATGAAGGTTGCCGGGACGCTTGCAGAACGGGGGATCAGGACCGTCGACCTCTCTGCCGATTACCGGCTCCCAAAGGATGTCTACGAGAAGACCTACGGCGTGCGCCATGAGGCCTACTTCGAGGCCCCCTACGGTCTCGTCGAACTCCACCGCGACGAGGTCAGGGGTGCCTCTTTCGTCGCGAACCCGGGATGCTTCCCGACCGGGGCGACGCTCGCAGCTGCCCCACTCGCGAAGTTCGCCCACACCATCATCTACGATTCAAAGACAGGGGTCACCGGTGCAGGCAATACCCCATCTGAGACCACCCATTTTCCAAACGTCGGCGACAACTTCAGCGCTTACAAGTGGACGAACCACCGCCATCTTGCTGAGATGAAGCAGGAGGCGGCCCGGCTCGGTTCAAGTGCCCGGTGCTACTTCACCCCCCACCTCCTCCCGGTGAACCGGGGCATCCTCACGACGGCTCACATCCTCCTCCGTGAGCCGATGGAGCAGGAAGAGGTTGAGGCGCTCTACCAGAAGTTCTACAAGGATGAGTTCTTTGTCCGCTACCAGAA
>LFRN01000152.1:0-632 GCA_001512375.1 Candidatus Methanoculleus thermohydrogenotrophicum
CCGGAGTTTTTCAAGCAAAGCGGCTTTCTGCTCGTCAGTGAGTTTCGAAGGGTGGCCACCGGCATACTTCGGAACCAGCCTACCCGGCCCCTCCTCGTTCCAGCGTTTCTGCCAGTTGTAACCGGTCTGATGAGAGACCCCAACCGCTTCCGCAGCGTCGACAACGCTCATTCCCTTATACCGTAGCCGAATAAACACGAGGCGCGGGACTACTTCGGGCAATCCTTTGGGGTGCTTGATCCGTTTATTCAGGACAGAGAGGGGAACGTGCCTGACGATCGTGATCTGTTCACGCCCGGTCATAGAGGTATTGAGGAACTCAAGGTTCAAAAAAGTAGCAGCACGAACTATAATGTGATTGCGTTGTCCTGCTTCCTTGCAGATTTTGCACTCCTCAACGCAGCAGAGTTCTTTCAGCGCCCGATGATAGTTTTCGATTGATCAGCCGATCGCCTGCAGATTCTTTCTGTCAGTATCATCCATGGTGAGGCAATTTTGTTGCCCGGTAACGGTCTTTGCCTGCTTATTCACCGAATGAAACAGTTTGATGAACCCATGCTTCTTCATATGGATCACCACCCCGTCATCCGGGACGGTCAGGGAAGCAACCGGCCGGTTTTTCGTGCCATCCG
>LFRN01000152.1:640-8853 GCA_001512375.1 Candidatus Methanoculleus thermohydrogenotrophicum
GGAAAGCCCCGGGGCTCCCGGCAGAGTCACGCCGCGCCCCCACCCGGGACGGTCGCTTGACGAGGCCGGGTGCCGGCGCCTCGGGGTGTCCACGCCTCCCACCTCCCGGCAAGCAACGCGAAACTCGCCTGGAACTCCCGGATGCCCGACCCCCGTTTTTTCTTACTACCCTCCGTTCACGGCCGTCAGGGTAAGGTCAAACCGCTCTTCAGTCCCGGTCAGGTTCTCCCAGGGCCGTCGGTAGACAGCCGAGAACGTAAACACCCCGGACTCTTCAGGCACGAGCGTCCAGGTGTGGGTCCCGCCGGCGCCGAGCATCCCCTCCGCGGTCGCGTTCTGCACGTAGCGGTCTGCGGTGATGGTGAGCCCCGGCGATACCGTGGCGTTCCAGGAGTAGCCGGTGGTCGGGTTCTCGGCAAGGTTGACGACAACCTCGCTCTTCACCGGAACGGTGACGTTCTGGCCGTTCTGCTCCATGCCGAAGGTATACTGAGTTGCGTTCCCGGCGGTGAGGAGGTAGATATCCCAGTCTCCCGACCGGTTATCCATCCAGACAACCCGGTTGCCGGATACCCGCGGGAGGAGTTGGAGTGCGTCATCATCGGTGACCTGCAGGGTCTTCCCGGCGGCAAGGTCGAGCAGGTAGATGTCATCGGTATCCCGGGCCGTAGCATTCTGCCAGACGACCAGGTCCCCCGAGATGTCAGGGTAGACGGCCACCGCCAGCGGACCGCCCCAAACCCGCTCCTCCTCGCCGGTGGTGAGGTTATGGACGACGAGCGATGCCGACCCGTTCCGGATCTCAGACCAGACGACCCGATCACCGGAGACTGCCGGGAAGCCCTGCAGTGCGGTGTCGTTCGCGAGCGCTACCGGCTCTGCAGCATCCCGGACGGCAAAGACGGTATAGTTCCCGCCGCTCTCGTCCGCCCAGACGATCGTCCCGCCGGAAACGTCGGGAGAGACGATCAGGGGATTCCCCTGCACCGGGCCGGAGGAGACCCGCACTGTTGCCCTGGTCGTCAGGTTCATCGCGTAGATGCCGCCCGCAACCCCGGCCCGGTTGTCGAGCCAGACGACTGTATCGCCGTCGATCGCCGGCACGACCTGGCCGCCGGGGGCGTCCGTGATCCGGGTCTCATTCCCGGTCGCCGTATCATACAGCCAGATATCCGGGCCCCCCGACCGGTTATCCTGCCAGACGATACGGCTCCCCGAGACATCCGGCCAGAGCGCGACGGCGGTCCCGTTGGTGATCCTGGTCTCCGTAGCCCCCACAATATCGTAGAGGTAGATATCAGCGCCGCCGTCCCGCCCGTCGACCCATACGATCCGGTCGCCGTCGATGGCGGGGGCAATCTGGTCACTCCGGTCAGTCGTCACCTGCACCGGCGCCCCGCTCACGCCCACCGTGAGCGTGAGGATGAGGATGCATACAAGAAGGAACACGTGTTTCATTCTTCTTCCCCGGTGAGAATAAGAGTCGAACTATAAAAATGAATTTATCAAAATGCGGCCATACCAGTCCCTGCCACCGGGACTGGTCGTGGCGCAGACCCACGCTTCCCGGACCAAAAAAAGTTACGCGGTCTCGATCTTCGACTCGGTCTCGAGGCCAAGCTCCTCGATAGCCATCTCGCGCATCTTAAACTTCATGATCTTACCTGAGACCGTCATCGGGAACTCATCGACGAACTTCACATATCGAGGGATCTTGAAATGCGCAATCCGGCCGCGGCAGAACTCCTTAACCTCTCTTTCGGTCAGTTCTGCCCCGTTCTCAGTCTTGATCCAGGCCATCAACTCCTCGCCGTACTTCTTGTCAGGCACACCGATGACATAGACGTCGGCGATCTTTGGATGATTATGGAGGAACTCCTCGATCTCGCGCGGGTAGATATTCTCTCCGCCGCGGATCACCATATCTTTCAGGCGTCCGACGATCTTGATGTAATCCTCCTCATCCATCACTCCGAGGTCGCCGGTATGGTTCCAGCCGTTCTCGTCGATCGTTGCCCGGGTGGCGTTCGGGTTGTTGTAGTAACACCGCATCACGCAGTAGCCGCGGGCGCAGATCTCACCGGTCTCCCCGCGCGGGACGATCCGTCTCGTGTTCGGGTCGATGATCTTGACCTCGGTGTGGGGGAACGGCCTCCCAACGGTGGAGACGCGCCGCTCGAGCGGATCGTCGATCGTGGTCATGGTGATGCCTGGGGAGGTCTCTGTCTGCCCGTAGACGATCACGATATCAGACATATGCATCTTCCTGCTAACCTCCCGCATCACCTCGGTCGGACAGGGCGACCCGGCCATGATCCCGGTGCGGAGCGTATCAAGCCGATACTTCGAGAAGTTCGGGTGGCTGAGTTCAGCGATGAACATGGTAGGCACACCATGAAGCGCCGTGCACCGCTCGTCCTGCACAGCACGCAGGACCGCTTCGGCATTGAAGACCGGGGAAGGCAGGATCATCGCTGCGCCGTGGGTGACACAGGCTAAGTTGGAGAGAACCATCCCAAAACAATGGTAGAACGGCACCGGGATGCAGAGCCGGTCTTTATGGGTGAACTTCATCCCCTCGCCGATGATGAAACCATTGTTCAAGATATTGTGGTGGGTCAGGACGACTCCTTTTGGAAACCCGGTGGTCCCGCTGGTATACTGGATGTTGACCGCATCGTCAAAATCGAGCGACTCCTCCCGTTCCCGGAGTTCGTCGGGGCTGATGAGCGCGGCCTTTGCGAGAAGGTCGTCCCAGGTGTACATGCCGTTGTAGGGGATATCGCCAAGGAAGACGACGTTCTTCAAGAACGGAAACTTGCCACAGTCGACCCGGCCGGGTTTTGCCTCGAACGCCTCCGGACAGGACTCGTAGAACATTCCGACGTAATCAGAGGTCTTAAACCGCCCCTGGAGGATGAGCGTCTGGACTTCGGACTGCTTGAGAGCGTACTCAAACTCGTACGTTCGGTATGCCGGGTTGATGTTTACCATGATAGCGCCGATCTTAGCAGTGGCAAACTGGACCAGCACCCACTCCGCGCGGTTCAGCGCCCATATCGCGACCCGATCCCCGCGCTCCACGTCGATTGCCATGAGAGCGCGTGCCAGGGTGTTGACCTCACGAAGAAACTCTGCATACGTCCACCTGATACCCTGGTGGATCGAGATGAGTGCGTCGCTATCTGGATGCGCTGCTGCCATTCGGTTCAGCATCTCGCCGATGGTGATGCCGATCAGGGGTTTTTGCGAGTTCCCACACGCGTAACTACCCTCTACCATTCTATATGAATGGGATATATTACCGTTAAATGATTACTGGTTTCTTCCAGCACAATCCTTATGTTACACGGGGTCCATAATATGAAGAGCGGGGGTCGTGGCCAAGCCAGGAATGGCGACGGGCTCCAGCGGTCTTTGCATGTGATGAACAATGGGTCTCCTGATCGATAGATGATGACCCGTTGGAGCACTGATGCATGTCGGAGAGACCCGTCGATCGTGAGTTCAAATCTCACCGACCCCACATTCTCTCTTTCTATCGGTTAGAAGGTGTTCTTTATGTCTTCCCCGGCGACCGCCACCTGCCTGTTCTTGTTCAGATCGCTCTTGCCGGTAGGGGAGCACCAGGTATATCGCCGTAGTTCTTGATTTGGTCTACCTGCACCTCTTCGACCCTGACAATGCCCTTTGCGTGGAAATCTCTGACAATAGTGGGGGTGACCCCGTGCCTCCGGATAGGGAATACCCTCTCCCGCCCCGGAGGATCCCTCGTGGCGGAGTTCAGGTATCCAGGCGCGGGGACTGGTTGCCCGCAGCCCTGGACCCCGGGATTTCCCGTTATCCTCAAAAAAACTCTGTCACGAGCACAATTACGGGGCGATCCGGGAGATCTTTAATAGTTATCTCACCTATATCTGTGCAGTATCTGAGGGCATTCCATGTATCTCATCGGTGAAGCATTGGTTGGAGACGGCGCAGAACTCGCGCACATAGATCTGATAATGGGGAACAAAGAGGGAGCAGTAGGACAGGCATTTGCAAATTCGCTCTCACAACTCTCAAAGGGACACACGCCCCTGCTCGCGGTCATCAGGCCGAATCTGCTGACGAAGCCCTCGACGCTCGTCATACCGAAGGTCACCCTGAAGAAGGAGTACCAGGTCAACCAGATCTTCGGGCCGGTCCAGGCAGCGGTGGCCAAGGCTGTCGCTGACTCGGTTGAGGAGGGGGTTTTTGAGGGGATTGATATCGAGGACACGGTGATCATGGCAAGCGTCTTTGTTCACCCGACCGCTAAGGACTACAACAAGATTTACCGATTCAACTACGGGGCAATGAAACTCGCTCTCCGCCGGGCTCTAGACCGGTTCCCGGACATCGATACACTCATGTATGAGAAAGACCGGAGCGCCCATGCGGTCATGGGGTTCAAGGTCCAGCGTCTCTGGGATCCGCCCTACCTGCAGGTTGCTATGGACCTCGTTGACAAGAACCATATGCGGAGGGTTCTTGAAGAACTGCCCCAGAACGACCACCTGATCATTGAGGCCGGCACCCCCCTGATCAAGAAGTTTGGCCTCTCGATCATCTCCGAGATCCGCGAGATCCGCCCGAACGCCTTCATCGTCGCCGACTTAAAGACGCTCGACACCGGGAACCTTGAGGCCCGGATGGCCGCTGACGCCGGCGCCGACGCTGTTGTGATCTCCGGTCTTGCACCCATCACCACCATCGAGAAGGCTATCACCGAAACCCGGAAGACCGGCATCTACTCGGTGGTGGATATGCTCAATGTCGAAGACCCGGTCGCCGTCGTCGAGCAACTTGCGGTGAAGCCGGATGTCGTGGAACTCCACCGTGGCATCGATGTGGAGGATACCGATCACGCCTGGGGAGATATTCCTGCGATCAAGAAGGCAGGCGGCGAGCGGCTGCTGGTTGCGACGGCAGGCGGTATCAGGCGGCATGTCGTGAAGGATGCGCTCCGCGCAGGCGCCGATATCCTCGTCGTCGGCCGCGCCATCACCGCGAGCAAGAACATCCGCAACGCTGCCGAAGAGTTTCTCCAGGAGATGAACACCGAAGAGATCGACCAGTTCAGAATTATGACCGACTTCTAGTCGGCCAGCATTCTTTTTTCTCCCCGGGGACGGACCCGGGTGTTCTCGCAGAGGGTCTCAATAACCCCTGACCGCGATCTGATACGCCAGAGGGTCGTTTTCACGGCTGTGACAGGAACCTGAGGTGAAGAGCAACGTTCCTCAAAGATACCTTAACTTGAGCAGAAACCAAACCCTAATTATGTCTTTCTCCAGCCCGGCGATAGGCCAATCCGGGGCTGACGAGGGAGTTGCAGGAGGGGACGGTTACCGGAGGCTGAACCCGAAGTGCATGATCTCGATGTACATCGGGTATGCCATATCATACGCAGTACTGCTGGCGGCCTACCTCCTCCTGAGGACCTACTCACAGGAATTCCTGGGCTCCTCCTACGATCTCGTTCAATACGCCGCTCTGGCGGTCCTGGCGATCGCCCTGGTCTATATCGTGGCGGCCCCACCGGTCTACTACGCCCGGTACCGGTACCAGATCACCGCTGACAAGGTGGATGTCCGCTACGGAATCCTCGTGATACGGCACATCCTGGTACCGATCGAGCGGGTGCACCAGGTAGAAGTCTCCAGGGGTCCGATCGACACCATGCTCGGGCTCGGGGATGTCACCATAACCACTGCAGGCGGGGATGCGACCATCAACTACCTGGAGATCGAGGAGGCGGAGAAGGTCGCAGACCAGCTCAACAACCTGATCGGGAGAATGCTCCAGGAGCGGGTCTCGACGACCCCGACCTCCCACCCGGGGCCTGCAGGGGAGTGAACGAGAACAGGAGACCGGGAGGTTAAGGGATTGCAGCAGCGGTACAGGCTAAACCCTGCCAGAAGGGATATGATATCATTCGCTATCGACCTGACCGGGCCGGAGATCTGGCCGCCGGTCGGCGGTGCGAAGAGGACCACCCAGGCAGAAGCGCCGCTCCATCAGGACCTCTGTGACCGGGTGAGATAACGATGTCCGGCGAAAAAGTCAGGTGCCATCCTACCGTCATCGTGGAAAACTCGCTCAAGACGTTCTCCTCGGTGGTGGTGTTCCTGATCCTCCTCGTTGCAGCGATCGATACCAGCGCAATACTGAGCATACTTGTGCTCTCTCTTGTCGCACTCCTGCTCTTCAACTACCGGCAGTGGAAGAGAACGACCATCCAGTTCAACGAGATCGACGTCGTTGTAGAGAGAGACACCCTCTTTCAGATGAAGAAGACCCTCCCCTATGCAAAGATGGCATCTGTCAACGTGAACCGGGACATACCAAACAGGCTGTTTGGGACATCGAAGTTGCTGATCAATATCAACTCGGGGACCAGCGCCATGGTCCCGGAAGCGGTCCTGACGTTTGAGCAGGATGTCGCGGAGAGGCTGCGGTTCGAGATGTCGCAACGCCTCTATGACCATGCTATCTCCCTGGACGAGGAGGAGACGATCGAGTCCCTGGCAACGTTCACCCCGCTGGACGTGATCATCCATGGCCTTTTCAGCGTCTCGACCTACCAGACCATACTGGGCGCGGCGTTCCTGGCCTACTCAGCCTTTGAGCTCTACATCTCCACGGTAGCAGGGGTCCAGGCGGGCGGTGGGGCGATGGCCTCTCTCCTGATGTTCGTCGGAATCCAGATTATGCCGTCGATCTCGCTGATACTCCGTTACTACAACTACAAGGTCTACCGCCGGGGCGATACGGTCTACCTGCAGCACGGGCTGATCAGGACCTACAGGACATCCTTCAGCGTCTCACGGATCAACGCCGTCCGCATCAAGAGCACGCTCCCTGCCAGGCTTCTGGGGCGGTCGTGCATCGAGGCTGAGGTGGTAGGGCTGGTATCAGAGGGTGGCAAGAGTTCGCGTCCTGTTCTCTGTCTGCTCAAAGACGATACAACCCAGCACCGGATTCTCCGGGAGCTGGTGCCTGAGTTTGTCTACGAACGCGATCCAAACAAGCAGCCCGAAGGTGCAAAGCGTGTCCTCCTGATACGGGCGGCCGTAGCATCCCTGGTGGTGGCTGCGGTGATGCTCGTCCCTTCGGTATACGTCTACCGCGAGGTTGCAGCCCTGACCAGGGTCATCGGCACTCCGGGCGTGGTCTTGCAGTATGTGCTGCCCCTGGTTACGGCGCTTGCCGTCCTCGCGATCATCTACGCTGCGCATGTCTCCTACAGGGTCACGGAGTTCGACGCCGGTGAAGACCTCTTCACATTCGTGAACGGCGCCGTCGACCGCGAGACCGTTGTCATGAACTACGATAAGGTGCAGATGGTCTGGATCACGCAGGGGCCGATAGCCAGGTTCTTCGGCGTCTCCAGGGGAAGCGTGTACATGCTCTCTTCTACCGGGAGTTCGAGCATCTCTTCAGGATATTTCCCCGGAAATCTCCTCAACAGCGTGAACAAGATTGTAATGGATCGCATCATCAGCGGAAAGTATGATTACCGCAAAAACAGCATCTGACCGGGGCGGCCGGGGCTTCCACACATGCCTCCCGGGCGCCGAAACCACCAAAAAATAGAGTTTACTCTTCTTCCTCGTAGCGCTCGAAGAATGTAACCTCGTCGAGGATCTTCTTCTTCGCGATATCGACCTCCTCGGGGTATCCCGCGGGCACGAGCGAGACGAGCGTATACTCCTCAGGAACGTTGAGGAGTTTCCTGACGTCCTCAGCGTAATCCTTCTTCTCCCCGGCAACCCAGCAGGACCCGACCCCCCATGCCTGGAGTGCGAGGATCAGCTGAGTCGTCGCCGCACAGCAGTCCTCGAGATAGTACTTCTCATCCTTCTTCCCAAAGACTGCAAAACAGATGGGCGCATCAGCGATGAACCTGCCGTTCTCGGCCAGGTCCGCGATCGCCTGCAGCGTCTCACGATTCTGGATGGCCCCAAAGAGCCAGGGCTGCTCGTTCCTGGCGGTCGGGGCAAGCCTCGCACAGTCGAGGGCGTCTTTGATGATCTTCTCCTCGATAGGTTTATCCTTGTACTTCCGCACGCTGTGCCTGCTCCTGATCACGGTGACACCAAGATTAACCGCTCCACCAATCGGACTCATGCAACGATGGTGGGCACTCCAGGCCTAAATACCTTGGGGGAACAGAAAAACCAGGGAAG
>LFRN01000152.1:9027-9750 GCA_001512375.1 Candidatus Methanoculleus thermohydrogenotrophicum
CAGCGTGAACGCGCCGCTTAAGATGCCGTTGATCAGGATCCAGTAGACGAGGGCAGCGATCAGGACCTCAAGCCCCACCCCCGAGAAGGCTATGGCGGCGATCAGGAGGAGGAAGAGGAGGGTGACGGCCACCCCGATGATCTTCGCCCACGGCAGCCCTTTCACATCAGCGGTCAGGGACTGGAGCGGCGGCAGCGTCTCCGGTGCATCGAGGTAGCGCTGCACCCCCTGGATGTGTCCGGCGCCGACGACCGCGAGCACTCGCTCATAGCGGTTCCCGAGCATCAGGAGCTGGTGGGCGAGGTACGCGTCCCGTTCATCGATCAAGGCCTGCGCACCCTGCGGGGAAAACTTCCGGAACTCCTCCATCGCCGCGCTCACCACGTCCTGGTTTGTGAGCTCATCGATATCGATCTCCTCCCCCTCGACACCCACGAGCGAGTAGAGGAGGGCGCCGATGAACTTGATCTTCTCCCAGATCCGCATCTTCCCCCAGAACCGCGAAAGCGTTATCCTGATATCCCGGTCGATGAGCGCTACGGGCTTCTGGTGTGCCTCAGCCTCCTCGATGGCGGCCAGCATCTCGGCACCAGGCTTCACACCGGTCTCGGCGCCGATCCGCTGCTGGATGAAGGCAAGTATCCACTGGACGATGAGCCGGGCAAAGTTCCCGCCTTTCAGGATCTCGGTGACCGTGGGATCGGCAGTCTCCTGCGTGAGCGA
>LFRN01000152.1:9965-10133 GCA_001512375.1 Candidatus Methanoculleus thermohydrogenotrophicum
AGAGGGGTACCCCGATACCGGGACACTCCGAGACCAGCAGGTCGTCCCCATCCAGCATAAATGGGTAGGTTCGGCAGATCCAGGGGCGATTGGCATAGATAGAGCACCGCCGTTTCCCGCGTCGATGAAATCCGGATAGGGCTCGGCGACCTCGTCCCAGGCCATCCC
>LFRN01000222.1 GCA_001512375.1 Candidatus Methanoculleus thermohydrogenotrophicum
ATAGGGTTTCCACGCAGTATGCGAGATCCCCCTCAAACCGCAAGAGGTGAGAATCACGGGTCGAAATCCATCAGGACGGCGGAGTGGTCGCTCAACCCCTGCCCCCGCACGTCATGCAGGTACCAGCACGCCGTCGGGCCGAGGCGCACGGATGCGAAGATGTGGTCATAGCGCTTACACTTCGGGACGTCCTCGGGCCCGCGATCCGGGCACCAGCTATACTCTCTGGCCCGGTAACCGTGCAATCTCCGGAAGACGTCAGGGAGGTCATACCTTGCAAGGCCGCAGAGGATGTTCATCTCGGCGTTGTACCACCACTTCCGTGGCCGTCCAAGATATTCCTCGCTTTCTGAGGCCGTAACGTAGGTCCCATCCGGGAGGATATCGCGGTAGAAGGGAACGATCGTCCCGTCCGGGAGTTCTGCCTCTGGGGTGTGGAAGTCCCCACAGAGGATCCGCGGTCTTGCCGCCGACTTGATGGCAAGGCGCTGGTAGATCCCCACCAGCGTCTCGGCCTTGATGATCTCGTTTCTCCGGCCGC
>LFRN01000033.1 GCA_001512375.1 Candidatus Methanoculleus thermohydrogenotrophicum
ACGCACCAGAACGCCGATCCAAAACTCCCGGAGGCAGAACGTCAAAAAATGCGGCCATCCCCCGGGGTCATCGCGCCTCAGGGGGAGGATGGGGGCCTGCCCTCTCCGGCAGAAGAGTATAGACTCTGGTGGTTGAATCCCGTCCCGAGAAGAACCGAACGCAGGAACAACCATCTTCAGCCCTCCAAACCCTCACAGACAGAAACGCGACCCGACCAGCCTCTTCAGCTGACCCGCATGGGTCTTTGTACAGATGGAGAAGACCGGCGGTGCAGAGACCAGCATCCTCCTGATCTGACCGCTCCCCTCCAGGGGGGACCCCCGGCCCCGCATCACCGGAGAAGAAGCAGGGACCGTTCATGACCGGGACGATCCTCCCCCCCAGCCTCTCCGGACAGAACCGGTTTTTGAGAGGAGCTACTCGCAAAACAGGAGGAGGCCTGGCGCTGATCCGGGGCACAGCACCCGCAAAAACCAGATCAGAATGAACGATCCAGAGAGGCACCGCTCCGGGTGAGAGTACGAGAGAAACAATTAGACCTCACAGAAGAGAATAGTAGGTCATCAGCCGTTTATCAAACGCTTGCTTTGGAAAGAGATCTGATAGACATGAGACCGGTAACCGTGCCCTCAGGAAGATTTTACAACGAAGACTGTATCACAGGGGCAAAAAAACATCTCGCAGCAGACTCAGTAGACCTGATCATCACCGACCCCCCCTACGGGATCAACGGCGACGAACTCCACCAGCATTACAACCGGGACGAGGAGTTTGTGGTCGAAGGATATGTCGATATCCCGGCATCAGAATACGGATCGTTCAGCCTGAACTGGATCCGCGAAGCCGAACGGATCCTCAAACCCGGGGGAGCGATCTACATCGTCTCCGGCTACACCAACCTCTACCATATCCTCCACGCTCTCCGGCAGACAGAACTTGAAGAGATCAATCATATCATCTGGAAATACAATTTTGGCGTGTATACCAGCAAAAAATACGTCTCCTCACACTACCACATCCTCTATTACCAGAAGCCGGGCGGGGAGAGAACATTCAACCTCGAGTCCAGGTTCGGCCTCGAGGAGAAGGACCCGGAAGGCGGTTCCCTGAACTATCAGGACCGCGAAGACGTCTGGATCATCAACCGCGAATACAAACCAGGGCAGGTGAAGAACAAGAACGAACTGCCGACCGCGTTGCTCGTCAAGATGATCCAGTACAGCAGCAACGAGGGCGACCTGGTCTGCGACATGTTCCTGGGAGGGTTCTCGACCGCGAAGGTAGCCATCGGGCTCAACCGTCGGGCGGTGGGGTTTGAGGTTGCTCCCCGGATCTTCGCGGCAAAAGTCAGCGAGATGGAGGCGATCGAACCAGGCTCCCTCCTGCCGGGGTTGCGGGTCCCCCGGATCGAGAAGAGGGCAAACCGGGGCAAACCCTGGACAGATGCTGACAGAGAGTTCCTGCAGAGCCGGTTTGACCAGCTCATCAGAGCCGGAAAAACAAAGAAAGACGCGATCGCGATCGTGGGGCGCGAACTTGGTCGGGGTCGATGGGCAATTGAGCGGATGTTAAAAGCCCTGGCGGACAGCAGATGAAGGAAAGAGGGCCAGGAGAGAGGGGGCCCTCACTCGGTCGCGACCTCGACGCACTCCTTCCTCGTCCCGATCCGGGCAAGCGCCCCGCACATCCCCGGCACATAGGCGAAGGCCTTCCCTGAATCCACCATGATCGACGCAAACTCGTCCATCCGCGGCGAGACGACCATACA
>LFRN01000284.1:0-327 GCA_001512375.1 Candidatus Methanoculleus thermohydrogenotrophicum
CGCCATCGAGCGAGGACGGGGTAACCCGGGGGCGGCGAACAGACCCTGATGCTGCCGAGGGGTAACGACCTGCGGCGGCTCCCGAAGGCACCTGGCCGGCGCCAGACACCCCCGCCAGTTCGGGCCCCGGGGATAGGAGCGTCATCCCCTCTCGCTTGCTGCAGCGGTGGGATAATGAGACATCCCTCCCGGGCACCTCTGCCTGGCTCCCCGTCGGCCACCCGGGGATGAAGACCAGGGAGAGGGCGCTGGAGGAGCAGAAGAGGGTCTCCCCAAACTGCCGGCTGGATCCCTGCCCACGCACCAGAACGCCGATCCAAAACTCCC
>LFRN01000284.1:493-2020 GCA_001512375.1 Candidatus Methanoculleus thermohydrogenotrophicum
CCGGCGGTGCAGAGACCAGCATCCTCCTGATCTGACCGCTCCCCTCCAGGGGGGACCCCCGACCCGCATCACCGGTGAAGAGTGGTGACCCGTTCATGACGAGGACGATTCTCTCCCCGCCCTCTCCGGGCGGAACCTGTTTTTGAGAGCAGATGCCCGCGAAACAGAAGGGAGCCTGGCGCTGATCCGGGGCACAGCACCCGCAAAAACCAGATCAGGATGAACGATCCAGAGAGGCACCGCTCCGGGTGAGAGAACGAGAGAAACAATTAGACCTCACAGAAGAGAATAGTAGTTCATCAGCCGTTTGCAGAACGTTTGCTTGATTCGGAAGAGATCAGATAGACATGAGACCGGTAATCGTGCCCTCGGGAAGATTTTACAACGAAGACTGTGTAGCGGGGGCAAAAAAACATCTCGCAGCAGACTCAGTAGACCTGATCATCACCGACCCCCCCTACGGGATCAACGGCGACGAACTCCACCAGCATTACAACCGGGACGAGGAGTTTGTGGTCGAAGGATATGTCGATGTCCCGGCATCAGAATACGGAGAGTTCAGCCTGAACTGGATCCGCGAGGCCGAACGGATCCTCAAACCCGGGGGATCGATCTACATCGTCTCCGGCTACACCAACCTCTACCACATCCTCCACGCTCTCCGGCAGACAGAACTTGAAGAGATCAATCATATCATCTGGAAATACAATTTTGGCGTGTATACCAGCAAAAAATACGTCTCCTCACACTACCACATCCTCTATTACCAGAAGCCGGGCGGGGAGAGAACATTCAACCTCGAGTCCAGGTTCGGCCTCGAGGAGAAGGACCCGGAAGGCGGTTCCCTGAACTATCAGGACCGCGAAGACGTCTGGATCATCAACCGCGAGTACAAACCAGGGCAGGTGAAGAACAAGAACGAACTGCCGACCGCGTTGCTCGTCAAGATGATCCAGTACAGCAGCAACGAGGGCGACCTGGTCTGCGACATGTTCCTGGGAGGGTTCTCGACCGCGAAGGTAGCCATCGGGCTCAACCGCCGGGCGGTGGGGTTTGAGGTCGCTCCCCGGATCTTCGCGGCAAAAGTCAGCGAGATGGAGGCGATCGAACCAGGCTTCCTCCTGCCGGGGTTGCGGGTCCCCCGGATCGAGAAGAGGGCAAACCGGGGCAAACCCTGGACAGATGCTGACAGAGAGTTCCTGCAGAGCCGGTTTGACCAGCTCATCAGAGCCGGAAAAACAAAGAAAGACGCGATCGCGATCGTGGGGCGCGAACTTGGTCGGGGTCGATGGGCAATTGAGCGGATGTTAAAAGCCCTGGCGGACAGCAGATGAAGGAAAGGGGCCAGGAGAGAGGGGGCCCTCACTCGGTCGCGACCTCGACACACTCCTTCCTCGTCCCGATCCGGGCAAGTGCCCCGCACATCCCCGGCACATAGGCGAAAGCCTTCCCTGAATCCACCATGATCGACGCAAACTCGTCCATCCGCGGCGAGACGACCATACAGGCTGTCTCTTATACACATCT
>LFRN01000148.1 GCA_001512375.1 Candidatus Methanoculleus thermohydrogenotrophicum
ACAGACTCCGCAAGCTCGGCTTTGACGTCTTCGAGACCCCCAACGTCCTCCCATTTGACGTCCGGAATTTCTACAAGCACCTCGCGCATCCCACTCGGCTCGACATGTTTGAGCGCCTCGAGGAAGTCCTCGTTGGTCACGCGGAGCTGGTCGATGATCTCGGTGGGAATCTCTTCCTCGATGTTGATATGGGGTATAACCCGGCGTAGCGCGTGCATCGCCGCCTCTTTTACGAGCAGCGCGATATCAGCGCCGACGAAACCATGTGTGGATCGAGCATACTCGCTAAGGTCTACGTCTTCGGCGAGTGGCACGCCGCGCGTATGGATCTGGAAGATCTGCTGCCGCCCTTTGGTGTCCGGGATACCAATCTCGATCTCGCGGTCGAACCTTCCGCCGCGCCGGAGGGCAGGGTCGATGGTCTCCGGGATGTTCGTGGCAGCGATAACTACCACCTGGCCACGAGCCTTCAGACCGTCCATCAGGGCCAGGAGCTGAGCGACGACCCGGCGCTCGACCTCGCCCTTTACCTCCTCGCGCTTGGGCGCGATCGAATCGATCTCGTCGATGAAGATGATCGAGGGCGCGTTCTCCTGCGCCTCCTCAAAGACCTCGCGGAGGCGCTCCTCAGACTCACCATAATATTTGCTCATGATCTCGGGGCCTGAGAGCGTGATGAAGTGGGCGTCCACCTCGTTTGCCAC
>LFRN01000027.1:0-2504 GCA_001512375.1 Candidatus Methanoculleus thermohydrogenotrophicum
CTGCATATTTGTGATATTCAGGTCCTCAAACACGATCGTGCCGAACCGATCCACCAGCTGCCGGGAAGTCTGGTGAGCAAAATTGTGGTGCCGATTGGCGATCCGTTCAGGGATGCATGCGACAACCGTTCAGGAGTTCCACTCTCCGTTTTTCGAAAGTTTCCTTTGCGCCTTCGCAAGCGCTTTCTCGTCGGTACGGAAGAACCGGGGGTTCTCGATCTTCTCTCCATTCGAAAGGGTGGCGAATGATTCGAGACCGACATCGACCCCGATTTCTCCATCATTCTGTTGTACAGGAAAGGGTTCATACTCAACTGAGAAACAGGCATACCACTTTCCAGTTGAAGAGCGTCTGACCGTGAGAGTCTTAATGTTACCTTCAATCGGGCGGTGGAGGACGATAGGGATATCACCAATCTTTGATGCATAGAGGGAGGTGCGTGCCGGCATCATTGAGGTGGAAACCAAACGGTGGATACGTGAAACTCCATATCGCCCCTTCCCCTTGAACCGGGGATACCCCGGATTCTCCCCGGCCTTTACCCGCCGGAAGAAGGCTTTGAACGCAAGATCGACGCGTATCTGGACATTCTGCAAGACCTGAGAAGAGACTTGATTTAGTTCCGGGTGGTCTTTCTTCCACTGCGTCAGGATTTTGTTAGTACCATAGGAGGATAGAGAACGTTGCTCTTGTTCCCACGCGTTCTTTCGTAATGCGCGTGTCTCGTTATAGACCCATCGGCATACCTCCAAGCGTCTTCTCAAGAAGAGTCACCTGAGCCTTTGTGGGAGAGAGTCGATAACGATACGTTTTACGCATCGCTTTATTATACGATCTGATGTCTAATAGATGTATTTGAGGACGGCATTCATCCCACAACTGAAGTCGAGGGCATTCTGCCGGTTTTCTTCCTAAATGCTTGTTGCCTGAGTGTGCAGCACCGCCGTGCCCGCGTGAATACTGCCGCAGGGGGGTCTACCAAAAAAAAGTGAGATTAGACGACCAGGATCAGCGGTGCGAAGACCAGCGCGACCATGGACATCAGTTTTATGAGAATATTCAGAGAAGGTCCCGACGTATCCTTGAAGGGGTCGCCCACGGTGTCGCCGACGACCGCTGCCTTGTGGGCATCCGAACCCTTGCCGCCAAGGTGGCCCTGCTCGATGTACTTCTTCGCGTTGTCCCACGCTCCGCCAGCGTTTGCCATCGTGACGGCGAGGAGGAACCCGGTTGCAAGCGAACCGACGAGCAGGCCCCCGAGCGCCTCGGGGCCGAGGACGATCCCGACGGCGAGCGGCGCGGCGACGGCAAGGACGCCAGGCAGGATCATCTCACGCAGCGCTGCGTTCGTGGAGATGGTGATGCAGGAGGCGTAGTCTGGATCGGCTTTCCCCTCCATGAGGCCGGTGATCTCCCGGAACTGGCGGCGGACCTCATGGACGATGCTGTATGCCGCCTTACCGACCGCCATCATCGTGATGGAACAGAAGAGGAAGGGAAGCATCGCACCGATCAGGAGGCCGATGAAGACATCCGGAACCGAGACATCGATGAGCGAGAGGTTGACCGCCTGAGTGTAGGCTGAGAAGAGGGCAAGCGCCGTCAGCGCCGCAGAACCGATGGCGAACCCCTTTCCGATGGCCGCGGTGGTGTTGCCGACCGCGTCCAGGGTGTCGGTGATCTCACGGACTTCCGGCTTCTGGTGGGACATCTCGGCGATACCGCCGGCGTTGTCGGCGACCGGGCCGTAAGCATCGACTGAGAGGGAGATCCCGAGCGTCGAGAGCATGCCGACGGCGGCGATGGCGATGCCGTAAAGCCCGGCGGCCATGTACGAGACGTAGATGGCGAGAGCGATGATCAGGACCGGCCAGAGGGTGCTCTCCATCCCCTTCGCAAACCCGGTGATGATGGTGGTGGCAGCCCCGGTCTCGGTCGACTTCGCAATGGCCTGCGTTGGTTTCCGGTCAAAGGAGGTGTAGTACTCGGTGATCAGGCCGATGGCAAACCCTGCGATGAGACCGGCGACGGTGGCATAGAAAACGCCGATGTACTCTGCGCCGAGGAGCAGGGTCACCAGGAAATAGGTGGCAATGACGGTCACGATGAGCGCGGAGAGCAGCCCTTTGTTGAAGGCCATGTGGATGGCGCTGCTCTCGGTCTTGTTGGTCCGGACAAAGAATGAGCCGATGATGGACGCAACGATACCGACCGCGGCGATCAGCAGTGGGAGGGTGATCACGTTCATGGTTTCAGCGTTCGCGAAATGCGTGGCCGAAGCGGTGACGCCGAGGACCATCGCCGAGATGATCGCGCCGACGTAGGACTCGTAAAGGTCGGCACCCATGCCGGCGACGTCGCCGACGTTGTCGCCGACGTTGTCGGCGATGACTGCCGGGTTCCGGGGGTCGTCCTCAGGGATACCCGCCTCAACCTTGCCGACGAGGTCGGCACCGACGTCTGCGGCCTTGGTGAAGATACCGCCGCCGACACGGGCGAAGAG
>LFRN01000027.1:2646-6553 GCA_001512375.1 Candidatus Methanoculleus thermohydrogenotrophicum
CCGAGCACAAAGCAGGCCGCTGTAAGGGGATTAATCACGAGCGCGAGGACAACGGCAAGCACGACGACGAAGACCGCGATAGCGCGGTATTGCCTGTTCAGGTAGACCATTGCCCCGTCATGGATAGCGGCAGCAATCTTCTGCATCAGTTCGGTACCCGTGCCCTCCCGCCTGATACTCAAATACGAGTATCCTGCAAACAGGAGAGCGAGGATGGCACCTATGGGTGCCAGATATACCAGATCCATCTCTCTGCATTCCTCCGATAGAGTACCATATAGAAAGGTGGTCAACATTTTTAAACATGCGGAAAAGGCCCTGAGAGATTGTGGGTATTTAGCTGAAATCCATTACTTCTGGCTGGAGTGTCTGGAGATCGACGATAAATGCCCGCGCGGGCGTTGGGTTGATGTTCATCTGTTTCTGAAACGATGTCTGCGACTGCCAGGTGCCCGCGTTCACTCCGAGGACACCCCGGTAGCGGGTGATGCCGCAGATATGGACGTGGCCGGTGAGCAGGATCTCCGGGATCGGGTCAATAATGAGCCGGTCGGTCTTCATGGCAGCGATGGGGGTGCGCATACCGTAGGGGGGGGCGAGAAGCCGGCGTTTCAGCATCTCGTCCATGATCTCCCCGGGCCGCTCGTAACTCGCCCCGGGGATGAGCCCGATCATGTCATCAAACGATCGTCCGTGGTACATCAAGACCCGCACTCCCTGGAGGTTCAGCAGGCAGGGGTTCTCGACGAGGGTGCAGTTTTCCGGGAACTTCTCAGTGAACTCCGGCGGGATCGCTGGCTGCGGCTCGGCCATCCTGACGACGTCGTGGTTTCCAGGGGCGACAACGATCCGGATCCTCGACGGAAGGTCCCGGAGCATCTCTGCAAAGACGTCGTACTGCTCATAGATGTTCTTGATCGTCAGTTCGTCCTCCTGTCCCGGGTAGATCCCGATGCCGTCAACGAGGTCACCCGCGATCAGGAGGTAGCCGGCATCGGAGTCCTGGAGCCAGTCGGCGAACCGGTTCCACGCCTCTTCGAGGAAGGTGTTGCTCCCGACGTGCACATCAGAGATCAGGACCGCCTTCCCGGGCCTGTCACTCCTGAACGGGGCATGGTTGACCGGGATGTCCGGGCGGGAGAGTTGATCGGCAAAGAGGAGCCCGCCGTCATTTGAGAGTTTCCCCTTGACCCCGACCACCTCGTCAGGGAGAATCCGCTCTGCCTCCGCGAATGAGTCGCGCCTTCCTTTATTGAAGAGCACTGGAATGGTTCCTGTGGGATCCTCCAGCTCGACGAGCCGGTGCCCCCCGGCGGTCGTTCGGGTATCAGCCACCATCCCGATGATGGTACATTCCTCGTCGCGGTAGCGGTGAGGGGATTTTAGCAGCGCCTCAATAGGCATCGCGTTCATCCGGCTGCGGATCATTGAGGAAAGGTTGTTATAGCGATCCCGGAAGTAATGGACGGCATCCTCATGGCCGATGACACTCCCTGTGGTTCCTGCGCTCCCCACGACCACCTCGAGTTCCGGATCGACGAGGAACCTGGTCCCATCCCTGACCTTCTTCAGCCCCGGGATATGCTCTGCTGATACAACCAGGGTATCGTCAGGGACCCGCGCGGCGATCCGGTCGATGAGCGTCGGATCGTTCTGTTCCTTGATGTAATTCACCACATCGGGATGGACCTGGTGTTTTAACTCAAGGAACCGACGTACGATCTCGGCGTTGGCGAGCATGGTCTCATGTTATTCTCCCCCGGTAATATGGGTTTATCTTTTCCTGCTCCGGTGCCGGAGATCCTATGTATATAGGTAGGAATAGTATCCTCTTTAGAGCAAATGTCGGATACCACCTGGCTGCAGCGTGCAGCATCGATCCTGCGGGCGTTCCAGGAAAGCGATCACCCGGCTGTCTCTCTTGCCCGAGATCTCCTCTGGGTTGTCACGGTTGTGGCGTGCATTGCCCTTGCCCTCTACCTCTTCGCCGGTACATGGCCGGCAGTGGTCACCATCGAGTCGGAGAGCATGGTTCCAAACATGAACGTCGGCGATCTGGTGCTGGTTGTGGACGAAGACCGGTTCGGCAACCTTGTTACCTGGGCTGAGGGACAGTGGATCGGGCACCAGTCCTTTGGGGACTACGGTGATGTGATCATCTACCGGCCCAACGGCGTCGATTCCGTCCACCCGATCATTCACCGCGCCATGACCTACGTTGATACCGCCGCCGTGGAGCAGTCGGCGCTCCGGCAGTACTACGAAGATCCGCATGGTGGTTATATCACCAAAGGGGACAACAACCCATATATCGACCAGGGGAACCTCTGGATCCCTGGCGTCGGGATAGTCGAGCCCGTCAAGAAGGAGTGGATTGTCGGGAAAGCCCTCATTGCGGTGCCGTTCATCGGCTACCTGCCTCTGCACCTCACTGAGTTTGCGATTGTCGTCATTGTCATCATCATTGTCCACGATTTCTTGCTTGCACGGCGCAAAGGGAAAGAGAAATAAATCTTGGAATATTAGAGTTGTTTACAATGCCGCATCACTCTCTGCATGACCTGCTCGACGATACCCTCGCCGGCCACCGCCTCACAGAGGAGGAGGCAACCCGCCTCTTCAAGACCCGCGGCCGGGACATCTGGGATGTCTTCGCCGCCGCTGACGAACTCCGGAGACGAAAGGTCGGCGATACTGTCACCTACGTCAGGAACCAGAATATCCATATCACCAACATCTGCAAGAACCTCTGCAGGTTTTGTGGGTTCGGGCGACGCGCTGATGATCCGGGAGCGTTCTGCGATGATCTTGCGACCGTACGGGAGAAGGTCCAGCAGGCGCGTGGCCGTAACGTCACCGAGATCTGTCTCCTCTCCGGGGTGCACCCCGACTACACGCTCGACTCCTATATCGATCTCATCTCCTGTGTGCGGGAGGTCGCGCCTGAGGTGGACATTCACACCGCAAGCCCGGACGAGATCGCCTGGGCAGCGGAGCGGAGCGGGGTTTCGAGCATGGAGGCCCTCGAACAGCTCCGTGAGGTGGGTCTTGGGACCTTGCAGGGGACTGCGGCCGAGATCCTGGTGGACAGCGTCCGCGCCGTGATCTGCCCAAACAAGTGCGACACGGCGACCTGGGTCCGGATCATCAAGGAGGCGCACAGCCTTGGCATCCGCTCGACGGCGACGATCATGTACGGTCACTGCGAGAGTGAGGCTGACCGGGCCCAGCACCTTGGCATTCTTCGTGAGATCCAGGACGAGACTGGCGGGTTTACAGAACTCGTGCCGCTCTCTTACCTCCACGAGAACACCGTCCTCTACCAGAGGGGCCTTGCGCCTGCGGGCGCCACCGGCCGCGAAGACCTTCTGCTCTTTGCGGTCGCACGCCTCTTCCTGGACAACTTCGACCACATCCAGATCTCCTGGGGCAAGGTCGGGACGAAGATGGCGCAGCTCGGGCTTATGGCGGGCGGCGATGACCTCGGGGGAACGATGTTCTGCGACGACGTCTCGCTCGATGCTGGTGGGGAGGATGCCGACTACCTGGACCCCGGTGAGATGCAGCGTATCGCTGAAGACCTCGGGCGGACGCTCCGTCAGCGGACGACGACCTACGACCTGATCCCCGGAGAGACCAGGGCTGGAGTTATTCCTGGAAGTTGCGCGTGAGGCGGCAGACAGAGCGCTGCCTTTCCATTCTGGTGTGGATGGAGCCGGGAACCTCCCAATCGCCCGGACCGGGGTGATCGTCGATCAGATCGCTTACCACGCCGCGGAGGTGCCCTGGCACAAAAGGTCGGGGGCCCTTACCCACGACGAAGAGGAGATCGCGGTCAAAGCGAACTTCAACAGCGATGACCCTTTCCCGCGACAGCCCATCCTGACACCCTGGAGGCAATCCTGGG
>LFRN01000027.1:6588-10141 GCA_001512375.1 Candidatus Methanoculleus thermohydrogenotrophicum
CGAGGGCGATCAGGATAACCCCACCGAGGATCTCGGCCTTCCGCCCCGATACCCGGCCAAATGAACTTCCTATCATGACGCCGGCTGCGGAGAGGGCGAAGGTCACGGCGCCGATCGTGACTGCGGGCCAGAGGATCGGCGTATCGAGCACGGCAAAGGTGACGCCGACAACAAGCGCATCGATGCTGGTGGCGACTGCGAGCACGAGGAAGGTTGTCACACCCCGGGCGTTAAACTGCACAGTTTCGCCATCTCCCCGCACCGCTTCGACGATCATCTTCCCGCCGATCAGTGCAAGCAGCAGGAAGGCGATCCAGTGGTCGTAGGGCCCGATGAATGAGGCGAGGCTCACCCCGCCGAGCCACCCGAGCATCGGCATCCCGGCCTGGAACCCGCCGAAGAGGGCCCCGACGATGAGGGCATACCGGCCCCGCTCTTCCCGCACGGTGGCGCCCCCGCTGATCGCAACGGCGAACGCATCCATCGCAAGGCCGACGGCGATGAGGAGGGTTGTCGCGAACTCCATTTCTCCTGTAGGTACAGGACGCGATGCCGGATAACGCTATGGCCGCGCGGCAGATGATATAAAGCGCTTGAGTGCCCTACCGATACGGAGAGATGATAGAGATGAGCACACAGAAGATCGGTCTCATCCAGACAGCGGTTAGCGACGACCCTGACTGCAACCTGGCTCACACCCTCAAGATGGCGAGAGCGGCGATCCAGGAGGGGGCCCGGATCCTCTGCCTGCAGGAACTCTACCGGACCCCCTACTTCCCGCAGTACGATGACCGGGACGCCTCCACCTACGCCGAGACCATTCCAGGAACCTCGACTGAAGCCTTCTCGGCGCTTGCCCGGGAGCATGGCGTGGTGATCATCGTGCCGCTCTATGAGCGGACAGCGTCGGCGGAGTACTACAACACAGCGGTGGTGATCGATGCAGACGGGCGACTGCTCCCGGCCTACCGGAAGGTGCATATCCCCTACGACCCCCTCTTCTACGAGAAGACCTACTTCCGTCCCGGGGACCGCTACCGGGTCTACGACACCCGGCATGGCCGTGTCGCTGTGCTCATCTGTTACGACCAGTGGTTTCCGGAAGCCGCCAGAGCGGTCGCGCTGCAGGGTGCAGAGATCATCTTCTACCCGACCGCCCTCGGCAGGATCGCGGGGGAGGAAGAACCCCCAGAAGGCGACTGGCGCGAGGCGTGGGAGACGGTGCAGCGGGGCCACGCTATAGCGAACAGCGTCCACGTCGCCGCCGTCAACCGGGTGGGCGATGAGGGCGAAATCAGGTTCTTCGGGAGTTCGTTCGTCGCCGACGCCTTTGGCAATGTCCTTGCCCGGGCAGGGGAGACCGATGAAGAGATTCTCGTCGTGGAGGTCGACCTCTCGATGAACGAGGTCGTCAGGGAGGGCTGGGGCTTCTTCCGGAACCGAAGGCCCGAGACCTACGGGATGCTCACCCGGAGACTCCCGCCGACCAGGACCCCGAAGGCGCTTGGCTACCACATGCCGGCGGAGTGGGAGCCGCACGATGCTGTCTGGCTCTCCTGGCCCCACGACCGGGAGACGTTCCCCGACCTCGCCGCGGCGGAGGCGGCCTATGTCAAGATCATCGCGGCGCTCCGCAGGTCAGAGACCGTCAACCTGCTCGTCAAGAACGAGCGGATGCGCATCCGGGCTGAGGCAATGCTCGAGGAGGTGGGCGTCGATATGGGGGGCATCAACTTCCACGTTGTCGATTACGCTGATGTCTGGTTCCGCGACTACGGTCCGACGTTCGTGGTCAACCGCGAGACGGGAAGTCTCGCGATGGTGCACTGGACGTTCAACGCCTGGGGAGGGAAGTATCCGGAACTTATGGGAGACGCCGGGATACCGCTCGTCATGAATCGCGACATGAACCTCCCTATCTTTACGCCCGGGATCGTCATGGAGGGGGGTTCGATCGAGGTGAACGGGCGCGGCACGGTCATCACGACGGAGGCGTGTCTCTTAAACCCGAACCGCAATCCCGAGCTCTCCCGGGAAGAGATCGAGGCATACCTGGAGGCCTACCTCGGCGTCAGTCACGTCATCTGGTTAAAGCAGGGAATCGTCGGTGATGATACCGATGGTCATGTCGACGACATTGCCCGATTCGTGAACCCGACAACCGTCCTCTGCGCTCTCGAGGAGAACGAGGATGACGTAAACTATGCTGCCCTGAAGGAGAACTACGATATCCTTCGGGCGTCGACTGACCAGGACGGCAACCCCCTGACAGTCATCCCGCTCCCGATGCCAGGGGCGGTCGGCGGCGAAGAGCGACTGCCGGCAAGTTACGCCAACTTCTATATCGGGAATACCGTTGTGCTGGTGCCGGTCTTCGGCCACCCGAACGATGAGGTCGCTCTCGCCCGTATCCAGCAGGTCTTCCCGGATCGGGAGGTTGTCGGCATCGACTGCACAGCGATGGTTGCGGGATTTGGCGCGATCCACTGCGTCAGTCAGCAGCAGCCGTCAGTGGGGCAGGAGGTAGTACCGCGGGGAGAGCGGACCCGGGCAGTCGCCTCTTCCCATTAATTCTGACTTCAGCCAGGGATTCAAGAGGATAACACCCTATTCCATATCGGGTTGATATGGTGGACTATCAGCGATCCCGCGGTCCTGTTGATATGTGAGCAATAGTCAAGCCTCCTCTGAAAATGGTATCAATCACAGGAACCCTCATCATCATCCGGCTACCCTGTGGGAAACTGTGGCTTCAAACATCCCCGGAACAGGTCTCCCCACCGGCATGAGATAGAGCGGCGTTGTGTTCCCGGGGAGCCCGAGGATCTCCCCGACTTCATCGTCATCAAACGCACCGATGGTGACGGTGCCGAGGTTGATCGCTGTCGCCTGGAGATAGATGTTTTCGGAGGCGTGTCCGGCCTCCATGAAGACGTAGCGCATCCCGCGGTCGCCGTACTTCACGGTCGTCCGGTCCGGGACCGCGCAGATGACGATCGTTGCCGGGGCATCGCCAACAGAGGTCTGGTTAACAGCCGCTGCCTGCAGGGTTGCCCGCCGGTCACCGTCGCCGGTCCTGATGAGCAGGTGTTCCGCGGGCTGGTAGTGATAGACCCCGGGCTCAAGGCCCATGACGTCACCGGCGACGAGGTAGACCTCCAGGGGATAGAGGGCGCCGGCTGAGGGGGCGGTCCGGTATCCCCGACCGTCCGTGACCCCCTGTGCCGCCCAGAGAACCTGCCCGACATCGGTAAGCATCAGCGGCACTTCAGCGTAGATCCGGACCGATCGCCGCTCTCGGAGTGCCTCTTCGACCGATACGCTGCCGCTGTAACGTGGTTCTGGGAGCGTGACGGTCTCATTCGACGCTCCCACCGCTGCGGGAATGCTGTTTTCCCCCGGCGATGGGTGAACGCCGGCGCACCCGGAGACCAGCACCAGCGCGAAGGTCGTAGCGATGATGATGAGGCCAGGGTGGATATGCTTCCGGTCCATGAACTCTGATAAGGGACCTGGCCCCCCAGTCTCATGAAGGTATCGGGACCATCCTCCC
>LFRN01000027.1:10238-23403 GCA_001512375.1 Candidatus Methanoculleus thermohydrogenotrophicum
AGGGCGGAGTAGTTCACTGTGCTACTGTTTTTTCCTTCGACGGTTCCTGGTGACCGAGAAGGGGAACTTCACCAGATCCCTGAGGCCACCGGCCGGGGAGAAGTTCCGCATATCGCGCCGAACCCCTGCAATGAGTTCGTTGACAACCACCTGCTCCTTCGCCTCCCCTTCCTCCTGCACCACGGCCAGACGGTGGAGGGAGTAGAGCCCGAGGAGGAAGGCGAAGAAGAAGAAGAATTCCCACTGCCGGAGGTTGAAGGTGACAAAGACAAGTTCCCGCACGGGGTCTTTCCAGATCAGCGTCCAGATCAGTTCTCGCTCCGCAAAGAAGTCCACGAAGAGCCCGCCGAGGATCGGGGCGACCCCGGCGGCGACCGAGTTTGCGAAAGTGCTCGCCGCAAGGTAACTGGTCGCCTGGCCCTGCGGGGCCAGTTTCAGGCTGATATTGCCAGACGCGAGCGAGACCCCCGCAAGCGATATCCCCATCAGGATGTGGATGAGGATGAGCAGCGGGTAGGTCAGGGCATAGACCTCGGGGAGCGTAACAAACATCCACGCAAAGATAGCGAGCATGAACAACGGGCCGCTGACAGCGAGGACTGACTTGTTGGAGAACCGGTCAGATATCCGGCCCCATGACCGGTAGAAGATTATGTTCATGACCTGACTGAGGACGCTGAGCGCGACGACGAGCGAGATGTCGAGACCGATTCTCTGGAGCATATAGACCGTGAAGAACGGCGCTGCAAGGTTGACGGCGAAGTTCCATGAGCCGAGAAATATGATAAGGTTCTTAAAGTTTATGTCCTGGAACGGCTTTGCGATGGCAGCAAGCAGGCCATCCTCCTCGCCATCGGCGACCATCCTGGGTTCTGGTGTACGGGCGAGGAGTATGATCCCGAAAAGTCCGGCGAGGAGCCCGAGGAGGAAGAGAAACGAGTAGCCACAGGTCGCAAGGTCCGGGAACGCGGCTTCCCACGAGTCGATGAAGAAACCTGCGATAAGGCTGATGATAAGCGCAAGCCCTGTCGAGAGGGTCAGCCGCCGGGAGAAGAAGGCCCCGAGCCGATCCTGGGGTATCAGGTCGCGCATCCATGAGTTCCAGCCACAATGCGAGAACGCCGAGAATGACGAGTAGAGGACTATCGAGGCAATAAGTACAAATATCCCCTGCTCCGGCGAGAGGAAGAACGGTATCAGGATGATCGGGATCCAGAAGAGGCGGGCGGCAAGCGAGGCTGCCACGACCACTGCCCTCCGTTTCTGCACCCGGTCAATGAGGTAGATGGCAGGCATCTGCAGGAGTTCGGCGAGCGGCGGTATGGCGGCGAGCAGGCCGATGACGGTATTGGACGCCCCAAGCTGGAGCGCAAAGGCTACGAGGAAGATGCCGCCGGTCAGTGTCACCATCGCCTGGGTGGCAAGGCCGTCCATGATGACGAGTTTTAAGCCGTGGTCGACCTCTTCTTCAGTCAGGCTCTCTTTTACCTCAAAGACCATGTTTCATCGTATATCTTCTGCTGATGCTCGCCGGGCCGGTCACTTCGAAAAGCCGTAAGGGCGATGTGATTCCTGCGGTACCAGATCGTGTTTATCAGGACTCAAATATATAAAAGAGGGTTATATTAATCTACTTAAATAAATCCCGCGGACAACCATGGTCTCGAGCAGGAATCGCAGAGCAGGTCTTCAACTCCCAGAAGACCACGATGTACGGAAGTCAGGATGGAAATTAGACTTCGCGTCCACATGTAATCGTCTGCCCGGTGATGCAGGTAGTATCCTCAGACGCGAGGAAGGCAAAGACCGCGGCGATCTCCTCCGGCTGGCCGGCGCGACCATCGGCATGTGCCCCTCTACCTCCGCTTTCTTTTCCGGGTCTTCAAGGTAGGTGAGGGATTCATGTTCGAGGAGTACGGGGTTTTCGAGCAGCCGGATGAGGAATTCCCGCCGCTCGGTGAAGATGTACCGGTGCATCGATTCTCAATGGTCAGGACATTAAAGGTGAGTGAGTGCTGAATCGGTTTCACACGAGATTGATACTCGCGAGTTCCGGGGCCATGCACGGACATGGCCTTCTGCGGGCAGGAGGGGACCCACTCCCCTTCCCCGGCGCGATTCTCAAATGGGATCCAGTGCCCGGGGAGGAGCACCTCAACGGGAACAGCGATTCAACAGAGTTTGATAATTCAGAGTCGATGCACTGGTGAGTGTTCAGGGGGTCACCGGGCAGGAAGTGTTTCACGATAGAGAGGGGGAGCAGATGATCCCGGATATGGAGGTCCTGTCTGTGGCACGGCCACCGCGCCGGAGAAAAATAAAGGATGTGCTCCGTGCTGCCTTCAGACCGGGAGGCGTGATGGTTTCGGTATCTCAAGCGGTGCCGGCACTTTCTGCCATCCCTCGATCTCAGCCCTTATCCAGGTAGTCAGGTCGAGCAGGCCAGCCTCGAGGGGGATCTCCGGCTCGTAACCGAGGATCTCCCGGGCACGGCTGATATCAGCGACACAGTGGCGGATATCCCCGACCCGCCCGATCCCCGTGATTATAGGGCTCAGGTCCTGCCGACCGGTTATCACCGCAAGATGGTCGGCGATGGTTCGGAATGTGTGTGGGCGACCGCTCCCGATGTTGAACGTTCCACCGGTTGCAGAGGGCGACTCAAGGGCCAGACGAAAGGCACGTACCGCGTCATAGACGCTCACAAAGTCACGCTGCTGGTAGCCGTCCTCGAAGAGGTACACAGACTTGCCCTGGAGCAGGCGGTATGCATACTCTGTCAGCATGCCGGAGTAGGGGCTGGCATACCCCTGGTGCGGGCCGTAGACGTTAAAGAGCCGGAGAATAACCGTTGGGATACCATATGCCTCCCCGATCATCCGGCACATCTCCTCCTGGTCATACTTGGAGACTGCGTAGATCGAGAGCGGCGAGGCCTCCTTCGTCTCAGGTGTGGGAAGGGGGTAGATCACCTCCCCCTCAGGGCTCCGGGGCTCCCAGTCCCCCTTCGCCACCTGCGCGGGAGAACGCCGGACCTTCGGATAGATGGTGCCGTTGTATGAGCAGTAGAGACCCTCCCCGTAGACGGCGCTGCTTGAGGCGACAATGAGCCGCTTAACCGGGTGGTCGAGTAAGGCCTCAAGGAGGGTCGCGGTCCCGGCGGTATTGACGCTCACGTATTTCTCAATCTGGTACATGCTCTGCCGCCCCCCGACGACCGCAGCAAGGTGTATGACGGAATCGACCCCCTTGAGAGCCTCCTGCACGCAGTGCAGGTCCCTGATATCCCCGGTGAAGAACTCTACCCGGCGGTCGAGATGGCCGGGCTGCTGCCGTTCAGGGCCGTGGACCCGTGGTATCAGGTTATCGAGGATGCGGACATGGTAGCCGTGCTGCAGCAGTTCCGTTGCGAGGTGCGACCCGATGAATCCTGCTCCTCCGGTGATGAGGACAGTTGGACTGATATCTGTATGCATAGTGTGTCAGACAGACCTGATACGCTCTTCACATTAAAGATTATCGGGGATGGGGGATATTATCAAAAAGTGATGATTCCAGGCATTCAGGGATTTTAATGACATTCTGGATAAAAGGGGTGGCCTGGAAATGGTTGGCAGGGAGATTCCCTCTGCCCATACCGTTTTCGGCTTATGAGTCGAGGATCGCCTCGGCAGCGTCCCGGTAAGCCCGCATCACATAGGGAATGCCTGAGACTGCCTCGGCCTCTTCGGTCAGTGCCATCAGGTCGCTCCTGGCAATTGTTCCGAGGCTGAAGTTCCGGGTCCCGGCCATGATCTGCTGAAGCCCGGTCCTGAACTTCTGGACGTAGGTGTAGATCCCCACCGCCCCGAGCGGGATCTCGTCGATCCTGCCGGGGAATTTCTCCTTGAGTTCCTCGTAGCAGACGAAGATCTCTTTCCTGGTGTGGCCATACTTCGAGACGGTCTTCGGGAGTTCGCCGGTCTCAAGCCACTTTGCGATATTCTTCCCGACCATGCCCGGGATCATGAGGGCACGGCCCATGCAGACTGCCCTGACGTAGGGGCTCCCCATGGCAAGCGCCTTGAAGACGTTTGCCTCGTCTGCAAACCCGCCGGCGATGGCGATATCAGGGACCCGGATCCCCCGTTCCCGGAGCCGTTCTGAGAACTGGTAGGCGAGCGACTCGATGTAGAAGGTTGGGATCCCCCACTCGTTCATCATCGGCCAGGGGCTCATCCCGGTACCACCGGGCGCGCCGTCGATGGTGAGGAGGTCGATCTTCGCTTCGGCGCCGTAGCGGATCGCCATCGCGAGTTCGACGGCCGAGTAGGCGCCGGTTTTGAGGGTAACCCGTTTAAATCCAATGTCACGGAGCCGGTCGACCTCCTCAAGGAACCCCTCCCTGGTGACGAAACCCACCCGCGAATGCCGCTCAAACTCTTTCACAGCGCCGTCCGCAAAGGCTGCCTGAACTTCGCGAATTCCTGGGTCCGGGAGGACGATATAACCACGATCTTTGAGCTGGTTTGCCCGGGCAAGACTGTCGACCTTAATCTCGCCGCCGATGCACTTTGCGCCCTGGCCCCACTTCAGCTCGACCGTCTCGAGGTTGTGCTTTGCGGAGACGTACTCAGCGGTCCCGAGGCGCGTATCCTCCACGTTCAGCTGCACCAGGAGTTCCCCGTAGCGGTCGTGGAACTTCCGGTAGGTCTCGATGCGGCGGTCCATCTCGGGCGACCTCGCGACCCTGCCGTTGTGGTCGAGGACCAGGTCAGGGTCGACGCCGCAGACGTTCTCCCCACAGACAAGCGTTATGCCGGATATGGCGGCACCGACGGCGAAGTGCTCCCAGTTTGCCCGGGCACTCTCGGTCGAACCGAGCGCCCCGGTGAAGATAGGCACCCGCATCGGGACTTTCGAGTTCCACCCGTACTCGGTCCGGGTATCGACAGCATGGAATACGATAGTATCGGGGCTGGCCTCGATGCCTTCGGGCAGCCCTTTTGCGCCGGTTGCGTAGCCCTGGATGTTCAGATGCGAGTAGTCGACCGGGTAGTTCTTGTCGGCGCCGGCTGTGATTTCGCCGAATGGGCCCGGGTAGAGGACTTCCCTGCCACGGAAGGAGGAGAGCCAGATCTCACAGGATCCCTTGCACCCGTCGACGCACCGAGTGCAGATGCCTGACATAGGTACGACGTCCCGGGACCGGTTGCTTGTTCCCGTTGCCTCATTGGCGTTGGGTCTTCGCAGGTTCATCGTTAACCCCGCATTAATATAGATGGAAGTTTCCTTCCTATACTTATAAATATTCCTACATACGCTCCCCTGCACCGGAGCCTGCCCGGATAATTCACCCTTGCGCTCCAAAGACGCCGTGGGCATGTCGAAAGGATGAAATATCCCAAAGACCATGGATGGTCTATGAAGACCAGGTCGCTGACTGCTCTGATTATACTCCTGCTTGCATTCGCATTCTGCGCCGCCTGCATCGGTTCTGAAGACGGCGGCGGGCCGCCCTCTACGGAGACCCCGGAGGCCACGACAACACCCGTGACCACGACGACCCCGGCCTCGCTCAAGCCCGGCCCGACGGAGACACCGCCCCCGGGTAAGGAGGTTGAGTTTCAGATTGCGCCCGGCTACCCTTCCCGGAACGACCTTACCATCACCTTTAGAGGTGGCAAAGGCCAGAATCTCTTGAAGAACATCAATGTCCGCGTGACCAAGTCGACCGGCGAGGTCATCGAAGAGACCCTGAAACCGATCGTAGGAAGCGATGGGGAGGTCACCATCACGGATGCAAAGGGTGAGAATAGGGTTGAGATTATCGTCTCCTACGTCACGGGAGGCACCTACAAGGTAAAAGACGAGATTGTAAAAGTTACATAATCCTCAACCTTTTCAACCTTGTGTGAAAAGGGCCTCCGATTTTTATTTGGATGCCTGTGACTCCTCGGCATCATGTAATTTTTTGTAGGTGTGTTTTTTATGAGCGGGGGAACGGCCCGGAGGCCGGGCATGGCTCCCTCCCCTTCCCGGGACGTGATAATCTACCATGGTCCACTGCCTGCGACGGGCTCCAGAGAGGGACGGGATGGATCCATATCTTTCAACCACCCATAGCCAGGAGGTCGTGTTTTTATCTTGCGGGGTTGGCGGCGGCATGAGCGGGAAGACCCCGCGCTGAAGGGCGGGATAGTTCACTTGTGCAGCCTCTCGTTCTGCCCGATGGTGGTTGCACGGAGAATAGGACTCTGCCGTATCGTAGCATCTAAGCATTTTACGAAGAATACCAATAGATGCCTCAACGAAATCCAGTCAGACTCTCAAAAATGGATTTCTGGCTATATTCACGACACTCATGTCCTCATCCCTTCTCCACGCTCCACCGTACGAGCAGGCCGTCATCGAGCTGCTCGGTTCCGATGATGCGTAGCCGTGCAAAATCCATCTCTCTGAGAAAACCGGTGCCATCCGCCGGTGTTGGCGCGTCCTTCCCCCCTATAATCATGTTGCCGATGAACGTCTGGAGTTCGTCGACGAGCCCCTGCTCAAAAAGCGCCCAGATCAGGGTTCCGCCCCCCTCAACCATCAGCCGCCGGACGCCCCGTCGGTAGAGCTCTGCAAGCAGCGCCGCAAGATCGATGGTCTCATCGCCGGCGACGATGACGTCAGCATGTTCTCTGAGGGCCTCCACCTTCTCCTGGGGTGCCGCACGCGAGACCGCGACGATACGCTTTCCGGTTCCTTTGTGGAGTATGTCCGCATCCAGGGGTGTCCGCCCTGCGCTGTCCACCACGATGCGGATGGGATCCTCGTCTTTTCCGGCCGCTCTCCGCCTGGCCCGGAGTTCAGGAGATTTGACGGTGAGCGAGGGGTTATCGGCGAGAACGGTGCCGATACCGACCATAATGGCGTCGCTCTCCGCCTTGATCCGATCGACCCGCGCGAAGTCTTCGGTCCCCGAGATCCTCACCTGCCGCCGTTCCCTCGTCGAGATCTTCCCATCAGCACTCATGGCAATGTTGATGAAGACAAACGGGCGCATATGCTACGTTTGCACAACGACCCTCATATATGCTGCCCTCTGACGACGCGGTATAGCGCGTCGGTCCTCAATGACCAGCACGGTAAAAGGAAGCAAGCACTGGAACGGATTTCGCAATATTGCTTCTACCTGTTTGTTCTGGATAGTCACAATCCGGGGGCCACGCTCAGGCATGGCTTCACCGTGTGGGGTAGTATCAACCACGTACTGCCCTGGCAGCCCCACCGCAGGCACAGGCGCGGTGGAGGATGGGGCAACAGTTTCCTGGAGAACTCCAGGTGCGGTACCCGCCCTCAATCCGGGGCGAAGACGAGCGCCAGAACCAGAACAGCGATTAATCAGAGCGCACTATGATCCTTCGGCTCATGGATAAGCATGAAAACGGAGAAGATCGGCCCGTATCGAAAATAGAAGTTTGTTCGAGCGGATGCTTCAGCATACTGCAGGGTATTTCTCCGTGAAAACACCTATGAGGCCGCGCTGCGTTCGGCCACAGGCTCAACTGATGAAAATCAGCGGGGCGCAACAGCCGCTGGTACGCCGCGTTTGGGAGCGCAACAATCTGGACTCCGTCTCCGATTTCGATTGGATTTTCATGTGGAATATTCCGGGTTTAACTTGAGGGGGTGTGGGGGGCGGAGAGGGAAGCCCCCGGTCGCGAAGCCGGAGACTATCCGTGTTTGGGGAGATCCAGACAGGCTCTACCATGTCCTGGTATCAAATGCAGTTAAGTATAATGGGCCGCCAAGAAAAGTATGGGTATATTATGTGGAACTAAATAAAAACTATTATATCATGATGTGCGATATTAGCGTCAGTGTCCCGCCTGATATCACGAATCGATCTTTGGGCCTTCTACATCGGGGCGCCGGGAAACTGAACCGCGAAGGGAGCAAGTAGGCCTAAGGCCTGCCACTGCCAAAGTACACTCAGACGCAGAGAGGAGAAATAACTGTGACGGGCGTTGTGATGGGTGAGGGGGATGCCTTCGCCATCTGAATACCAAAGGAGGTGTAAATCATGGGAAACAAGATCATGGTCGTCGATGACGATCTGCCGACTCTAGAAGTGATGGAACTGTTGCTCCGGAAAATCAATCGCGAACCACTTCTGGTTCATAACGGGTGGGATGCCCTGCGGATGATCAAGAAAGAGAAGCCTGCTCTCGTCATCCTCGACGTAATGATGTCCCCTATTGATGGATGGCAGTTCCTCGAAGAACTGAAGCGAAATGAAGATCTCAAGGATATGCCGGTCCTGCTCTTTACCGCAAAACATGTCTGGCCCGAGGAGTATTCCCGGTATGCAGAGGATATCGTTGGCGTCCTGGAGAAGCCGATCTCGCTTGCCGAACTGAAAGCGGCGCTGGAGAGGGTTCTTCCCCGCGACCCCCCTTCGCCTGCAGATGACAGCAAGGCTCACGTCAAACCCGGGATTCGGGGCGGATAACCTCTTTCCCTGGTCCTTTCCTGCCAGTACCCGTCTCTGCACAGCGCTTATCCAGGAGGCTCCCCATCCCGCACGACAGCAGAGATTGCGATCGTGCTTGCTTAACCAGCGTTCCTTGTTCCCACACCGAAAGGCATTTTATAGGCCGAAGATGTATTACCGGACAGTGGAGTTCTGATGATCGTTACCGACCTCCCAGGTTGCCCGTCCCTTAAAGAGTACCAGAAGATCGTAGGAGCGGAGCGTTTTTCAGCCATCGAGGAACTTGCTGAGCGCCTGAAAGGTATCAAGTTTCAGGAGATCAACTCAACTCGCTACGGTGGCGGGGTCGCGGAGATCCTGATGTCATACGTCCCTTTCCTCAAAGCACTCGGTCTTGAGGTGGTATGGAGCGTCATGGAGGCCGAACCCGCGTTCTTCAACGTCACAAAGACTCTCCACAACTTTCTCCAGGGCCGGGACGGTTTCTCTCCGGCGATGATTGAGACTTATTGGGACGCCCAGCGGCAGAACGAAGGGCTGATTGAGGATGACTGCGATGTCGTGACCATTCATGATCCCCAGCCGCTTGGCCTGATCGAGTTTCTGACAAGCAGGGAGCTGGAGCAAAAGAGGTTGATCTGGCGGTGTCATGTCCAGCTGGAGACAGTGCCAACCGAGACCGTGGGGAGTATCGGCAACATCATGCGGCGGCTGGTCGAGAAGTACCATGGGAGTATATTCTCCAGTTTCCAGTATCTTCCTCTCTGGAGCGTGCCAAGTTTCATCATCCCGCCGTTCATCGACCCTCTCTCGGAGAAGAACCGCGACCTGCCGAGAACTGAGATCGACGCCACTCTGGAGAAGTACGGGATCGACCCGGAAAAGCCGATCGTCACTCAGGTTTCCCGTTATGACGTCTTTAAGGACCCTGTTGGCGTCATCCAGGCGTTCAAGAGGGTTCGCAGGAAGATCCCCTGTCAGCTCGTGCTCGTCGGCGGCCGGGCGTGTGACGACCCCGAATGCTATATTGTCCTGCGCGATGTCCGCGAGACAGCAGAGGATGACCCCGATATTCATATACTTGACCTCCCGCCTGACAGTCACCGGGAGATCAACGCGCTTCAGCGGGCGTCGGACGTGATCGTCCAGAAGTCCGTAAAAGAAGGATTTGGGTTGACAGTGACCGAAGGACTCTGGAAAGAAAAGCCCGTCGTTGGCGGGAACGTTGGCGGTATACCACTCCAGATCCGCGACGGCTGGAACGGCTACCTGGTCTCGACGATCGAGGAGACCGCCGACCGGATCCTGCACCTCCTCCGGCACCCGGAGAAGGCCAGGGAGATGGGAAGGCGAGGCAGGGAGTTCGTGCGGGAGTACTACCTCCTCCCCCGGGGCGTGCAGGATCACCTCACCGTCGCAGACCAGCTGGTCAACGGCAGGATCACTGCCCGGGATAGCGTCATCTGTTACCACCCACAGGTAGTGACCACACGGATGGCCATGGGCATGGCGCAGTACTGACTGGTGCCTTATCCAGGCCCTTGCTGAAGAGCAGTGTTATCGCTGATCACTCGATGGGTATCTCCTTTCCCCCGGAACCGGGGCCGCTTATGGTGATCTTCTTTAAGCGCACTTCAAGGACACCGTTCTTAAAACGGGTCCTTGAGGCTTCTCCTGTTACACTCGCGGGCAGCCGTACCAGCCGACTCAAGGTACCGCCGCCGCGTTCCTGGATGTAGTATCCCTCCCCGGCTGGCCCGGCTCGCCTCGCAGTTATGCGCAGGGTCTGAGGGTTGAGGAGCCGGAGGTTGATCGCGTCCTCTTCTGCACCGGGCAGTTCCGCAACGACGATCACCTCGTCGACGCGGTCAAGGATATCAACCCGGAAGTCCGCGGAGAGACCGCGGAAATCGAACCCCTCCCCACGGGAGATCGGCGGCAGCCGGTTCGCCCTGTCAGGCTGGAACCCCTGATCGTTTTCAGTCTCATCGGGGCGCCTTCGCGCGGGACCAGGGTTATCTTTCTTTCCTGTCACTGGTTTCTCTCCTCCTGCTGTCAGGTAGCCGCATCGAATGGGCTGATCACCATCCAGAGATCTCTCGTGGGCCAGTATACTTAACCCTTCGTACCAGTCAGGCGATATCGCCCGGGCGTCCGGGAGGTGCGGTTTCTTCATACTGGCCGTTAGATTTTTGTAACCTGAATGGTATGGTGGGGGGACCCGGGGGTCCCCGGGGCACGGGGATGATCGGAGTGGTTGTCACTCGTGCTATCATAGGGCGGAGAGATCCACACCAAAGGAACCCGCGGGGGTCACGGAGGGAGATAGGATGGTACAACAGTTCAAACCCTTTGAGATGGAAGGAATACCGATCGAAGAGCAGCCGATGAATTGGAAGGATATGGTCAAGGCTCCGTATGACAAGAAGGCGGTGGATGCTTACACCCGGACTCGGATAATCCTCATGAACGGCATCGAGAACAACGCTGTTCTCATGTCGCATGCGATTGAGCGGATGCACCCGGATCTCGAGGTGAAACGGGCTATGGCCCTGATGCGGCGGATCGACTCGCAGCAGCAACTTGCGGTTAACTGGCTCAACCCCGCCGACCAGTCGATCATCGAGACGACGCTTGGCTACGAGCAGGTGGCGGTCGACCTTACGGCGAACCTGGCAAAGAACGAGCCAGACCCCTACGTGAAGCAGACGCTGGATTTTGCGCTGCTCGAGGACTTCGACCACCTCTACCGCTATGCCTGCCTCTACGACTACGTCGAGGGTGGCGACCCCGAAGTGATCGTCCAGGGCAAGACCGAGGTGAAACCGGGTCGGCCGACGAGCATCGAACACCGCCACCCGTTTGACTCGATGCAGAAGCACTACGACAAAGACACGGCCGATATCAAGACAAAGATGAACTACCACACGATCGTCTCGGGGGAGCAGCAGACGATGCTCTTCTACCGGTCGCACGGGCCCATGTATCCTGACGCGATTGCGCGGCAACTCTATGCAGAGATCGCCGAGATCGAGGAACAGCACGTGACCCACTACGGGCTCCTTGGCGATCCACGGGAGACGATGCTTGAGAAGATGGCGATGATGGAACTCAACGAGGCCTACAACTACTTCTCCTGTGCACAGACCGAGAGCGACCCGAGAATCCAGGGCATCTGGGAGTTGTTTACGAGGATGGAGATCGCGCACTTCAACGAGTGTGCAAGGCTCATCAAGAAGCACGAGGGTCGCGACATCCAGGATATTATGAAGGCCAACGTCATCGAACCCCTGATCGTCTTTGAGTCGAACAAGGATTATGTCAACCAGGTCATCGACGAGCAGCTCGATCTTGCACCCCACAACATGGAGTTCGTGCGGCTCCGCGACCTCCCGGATGACTGGGCGAGTTTCGCCTACCAGCGCGTGGTGAACGCGAAGGGTGTCCCGAGCGAGGAGGTCGTCAGCAAGGCGGTCCGGGACCTTGCAGAGCGTGACCGGGTAGAGAAGATCAGGAGGGTCAAACAGGAGATGGCCCGCCGGGTGGAGATGGGCATGGCAGCGGTGCCGGCCCGGTGAATCCCTTTTTTGCGTGACGGTCGGGGTTGTAGAAGAGTGCACGTGTGCGTGTGCTACGCCCCCTGCTCCGGGAGTTCGACCGGTATTCTGCCGCAGTAGCGGGCCGCGAAGATCCGGCAGAGCCCGGCCGCCCGGGCCGGTATCGCCGGTGGCAACGAGGCCCCTCCTGTTCTCCCCCGACTCCTCAACCGTTCCAGCGACCGTGGCACCACCTGCCGCAATGAAAATGTTTATAATATTATGCGCATATGAGTACTATGTCACAACAGAGGTGAAGAAAAATGCCAGGATTTGATGGTACTGGGCCCCGAGGCATGGGGCCGATGACCGGGCGGCGTATGGGCCGGTGCGTCCAGCCGCCTGTAGCGCAGCCGCCGGCAGAGAGCAGCCCTGCCGGAGAGACGAGCGAGACTACCCCGGAGGCTCCGGTTCAGCAGCCGCAGGTTTACGGCCTGGGGAGAGGCGGGATCCCGAGGGGGTGTGGCAGAGGCAGAGGGTTCGGCGGCGGACGCAGGCGCCGGTGGTGAACGCCTGATGCGGGGTGGTGCAGGCCGGTTTGTCATCCGGCCGCCCCTCGCGGAGCCTGCCGGGGTGCAGTGAGCATGGTAGCGGTGATTGACCTGGAACTCTGCACCGGGTGTGAAACCTGTGCGGATGTCTGCCCGGCAGCAGCGATCCGGATGGAAGAAGGAAAAGCAGAGGTTGATCCCGGGCTCTGCGTCGATTGCGGAACCTGTGTCGATGAGTGCCCGTCCGGTGCGATTCATCTCGAGTAGTGCCGGTCGGCTGAGAACAACTTTTTTCAGATGATTTTACGGAACAACCCTTTTTTTATCTGGTGAAACCCGGGTATGGGTGGTAGCGGGCTACCCGGGTGGAGGAGCGTGATTGGGAGAATGGAAAGGAGGGTTTGGTGCCGGTCCCACAAGGAGGTGTCTGGTGATGCGTGCAGATGAGGTTCTCGCACCGGCCCTGTGTTCTACCAGCACCGCCATCCGCGACCCCGGCCGCCACCCCGGGGCATCCCTCCCCTGCCGAGACCGTAGACCGGTCCCGGATGAGGCGAGTATGGAATGCGACAGCCCCACATGGGCGGCCACCGCCTCCGGGTGGCGGGATGGCAGTA
>LFRN01000027.1:23408-32826 GCA_001512375.1 Candidatus Methanoculleus thermohydrogenotrophicum
CTCCTGCGGGCGTACTCCCGCCCGCCATTATTACTCATATGTTCGTAATTGAATATATCTTTCTATTGTGGCGGGCGGCGAGCGAAAAGGCAGGTATTGGTGTTCGTGCCGGTTTACCCTGGAGAACCACGCGAACGCTATCAAAACATCCCGGGCCCGGGAGTCCTGCGCGGCAAGCCCGGAGAAACGGCAGGCCTCGCCGGGACGGGGCCGGTAAAAGGCAGAGTGCCTCCGCTTGCCTGAATGTTAATGAATGCGGGCCGGTCCATTCCCGGTTCGGATCTATCCTTCGTTTTGGGAGTTCGGCAACGCGCATCGTGCTTCGCGGGCAAAAGCCAGGGTTCTCTCGAGGTTGCGAACGCCATCTTTCTTGACGCCAGTATGCACATCAACTCCGTACGGTCGAACTTTCCGTATCGCCTCGCGAACATTCTCAGGCGTGAGCCCTCCTGCAAGTATCACAGGAATCGCCGAAGTTGCCACAATTGTTGCACTGATGTTCCAGTCATGAGGGATTCCTGTTCCCCCGATCTTCTCTCTGGTTCTGGAATCGAGGATGAGCGCATCGGCGTAGGGTTCATAGTATTTTCCTACCTTAACAGCTGACTCATCCATCACGTGAACGGCTTTCACGATCTTCACGTACGGGAGAGCGTCACGGATAATATCTATCCCGGCTGGCTCGATGGTATCCTGGATCTGCAATGTCGTGCAGCGCGAGTCCTTCACCAACCTGATGAGATCTTCTGTCTCCTGTAGGTGGGTGACTGCGACCGGTTCGATGAACGGCGGGAGCTCTCGTATCATCTTCGCGGCTTCTGCCGGAGTTACAACGTCGCTGCTCTGGTGGGTCACGCCCATGATGAAACCCAGAGCATCACAACCCGCATCGACGGCGCACTGCATATCCGCAAGACTGGCTGTTCCGCAGAATTTGATACGCATCAGAATCTCTCTGTCTTTGTGACCAGATAGGGTATTCCCCGATGTCGGAGGCCGCGACGACACACCCACAACAGGTGTGCAGGCGCTACCATCAACTATCATGTTTGTTGAACGAAGGCCCCAGAAAAGCTGCTCGGAAGTGCCCCCGCCCGGATTTGAACCGGGGACAACCAGATCTTCAGTCTGGCGCTCTCCCAGTCTGAGCTACAGGGGCATCTGCTCTACAGTATAGCTGTTCGCTCCTAATAAACTCTATGCTCCCGGGGCGCGCGAGTCTCCCACATCCCCCGAGATCCGCGGCGGCCCGGGACTGCCTGTCTATCTCTACGGAGCTCGTCGTCGGGCATCGAGCGGGAAGACCTCCTGCGAAACCGGGGATGAGAGCAGCGTCCCTTCTCCGGGTTCAGCACACTTTCACTCCGCACGGCTTACCTTAATAAGATTTGAGGATCCATGTGGTTGTAGACCTCCGTGTTGCGATAACCAGGCAATCGGACCTCGCACAGTGCTTGTGGGGCAGGAACCGCCCGAACAGAATAATCACGCCTGTGAGATCATGTAAGACCTCTTTTGAGGCAGGGTCGTCGATAGTCAGGAAGCCCCATCTGTATAATAATGGGGTAGTCCACCATATCCTACAGCAATACCTGAACAATGGGCCGGAGAGATCAGAAGTCAGATACTCGTGGTACAAACCTGATGCAGGCGCTTTCTGAGCGAACAGGGACCGTCGTGCACCTAACGCACAACGACCTTGACGCCGTCGGGAGCGACGCCATCCACCGGAGGATGCACGGAGATGTCTTCACCATCTGGTCCTCGGTCAGCAGGTTCCTTACTCTCCTTGACGCCGTGGCCGGTTCTCCGGGGCGGGGTGACCTCCTCAGCATATCTGACCTCGGATACCAGGAAGGCGTCGAGCAGCGACTCGCCAAGGCCCGGTCGAACGGGTGGCGGATCGAGTGGCGCGACCATCACCGCTGGGAGGATGAAGAGATCCAGGCCGTTGATGCGAAGACAAGCCTCCTCCACATCGACGTCACTACCTGCGCCACCGGAATCGTCGCCCGCGACCTTGCACCCGACGATGCGGTGGCGAAAGAGATCGCCCGGGTCGTCTGTGACTACGACCTCTGGAAGCATCAGGATCCCAGATCAAAGATGCTTGGCCAGGTCGTGATGCGGAAAGGCTTCCGGGAGTACGTCCGCGACAACCTCGTTCGAGGCATCATCATCGATGCGATGGTTGAGAACGAGTATGCAGAGATCGTCCGGGAGATGGAGCGGGACATCAGACACAGCCTCCGGCATACCACCATCATCGAGAACGGCAGCTACCGGATAGCGTTCGCCCCCCTCTATGGCTACCCGAGTGAGACCGCCCATGCCATCAGGGATGAACTCAACACCGATATCGAGGTGATAGTCTCCGGAAACGGTCGCATCTCCATCCGCTCCGTCCCCCCGATCAGCCACCTCATCGCCCGCGAGTTCGGCGGCGGCGGCCACCCCCACGCGGCGGGGGGGACGTTCCCGTTCAACCTCCTCGACCGCATCCTCTTCTGGATCCTGAAACGGAACCGCTACTACCGCCACTTTGCTGATGCGGCGGAATCTATCGCGAGATGAACGCCCGGTCGACCAGACGTCTCCAGTATTCGGAACAGTCGTCCTCGCAGTAGCCGCCTACCTCGAGCATATCAGGGTCGACAAACGCGGTAGCGGCCGCAAGGTCCGCAGTCTCCGGGGTGATCAGGATCAACCGCCGGACGCGGAACTGCTCCATCAGGCCGGGTGCACGGTCGATGTCTCCTGCCGTGAGGATCAGGTCACCCTGATACTCGAGCAGGAGTTCAAGGTCGAAGTTCTCAGGGTCCCGGGGGAAGAAGATGACCTTTCTGCCGGCGAGCCTCTCGAGTTCGATCTCATCCGCCTGTTCTGCAATAAGAACGTGCCCCTGCACGCCCAGATCTCGCATCTCCCGCGTGAGCCGGGCATACATGGTCGCGATCGTCTCTGAGAACTCCTCCGCGTCCCCGATGTAGGCATCCCGGAACCCGAGCATGTGGGGAGCGGGGAGTGAGAACCAGGCATCTCTCCGCCTTGCCAGGATGTAGTGTGCATCAGCGACCAGAGCCGAGGGGTCGATGCCCGGCTCATCAACGAGCACCCCGTCCTCCATACCCGAAAAGGCTTCCCGCCACCTTTCGCCGTAGAAGATGCCGCCGGCGGCGGGTATCGTCACGCCATCCTGGGCGTCGAGCGAGCGGGCGAGCCGATAGGTGGTAAGGTCCACTTCCTCTCCCCTCTTCTCTTTCAGCCACTCTGCAAGCTCCGGAACCGTAGGTACCCGGACCTCGGAGCCGAAGGATCGTATCGGTATCGGTATACGTCGAGCCATGCGCTGGTATCTTTATTAGCATCGCAACCAGATTAAATAAGGATGAGTGGTAAGCCGTTGCTGGTAACATGCGGGCTCCCGTACACGAACGGTCCCTGCCATATCGGGCACCTGCGGACCTACGTGCCGGCGGACTTTTATGTGCGATATATGCGCAGGTCTGGTGAGGAAGTCGTCTTCATATGCGGTTCCGACAATCACGGAACCCCGATCGTGATCAGCGCCGAACGAGAGGGCTTGAGCCCCCGGGAACTCTCTGAGCGCTACCATCAGCACTTCTACCAGACGTTCCGGCGGATGGAGATAGTCTTTGACCGGTTTGGCATGACAGACGATCCCATGAACCACGAGACCACCCGCTCGATCGTGCAGCGGCTGATAGACAACGACTACGTCTATGCAAAAACCATCAGCCAGAGTTACTGTCCTGAGTGCGAGCGGTTCCTCCCGGATCGCTACGTGGAGGGAATCTGCCCCTACTGTGGCGCCGTTGCCCGGGGTGACGAGTGCGACCAGGGGTGCGGCCATCATCTCGAGCCCGGGGAGATCAGGGACGCAATCTGCAAAATTTGCGGTGGAAAGGCCGAGAACCGGGAGCAGGAACACTACTTCTTCAGGCTCTCTGCGTTCCGGGACTTCCTCCTTGAGTACCTCCCCACACTCAAGGGCACCGCGACCGCTCGGAACTACGCTCTTGGCTGGGTGAAGGAACGCCTGCACGACTGGTGCATTACCCGGACGATGGACTGGGGTGTTAAGTTCCCGGGGAGCGATGACCTTGTAGTCTATGTCTGGGTTGATGCGCCCATTGGCTACATATCGTTCACGAAGGAGTGGGCAGAGGCTGCAGGGGCGGACTGGAAAGACTACTGGTGCGGTGATGAAACACGAGTCACTCACTTCATCGGCGGGGATATCGTCTACCACCACTGCATCTTCTGGCCGGCTCTTCTCAAGGCGGCAGGCTACGGCCTCCCGTACGCAGTGGTCGCAAGTGGTATGGTCACGATCGAGGGCAGGAAGTTCTCGAAGTCACGAGGCTACGTCGTCTGGACAAACGACGATTACCTGGATGTGGGACTCCCGGCAGACTACCTCCGCTACTATCTCCTCTCCTACACCAACCACACGAAGGAACTCGACTTCTCCTGGAAGGTCTACGCTGAACGGGTGAACAATGAGATTGTAGGGACGCTCGGGAACTTCATCTACCGGACGATGTACTTCGCAGAGAAGGAGTTCTCAGGCGTTCCAGACCTCCCTGCCACGCCGGCCATCATCGAGGAGATAGAGCGGACGCTTGCTGCGGTCGATGCGGAGATGCGTGACTACGACTTTAAAAACGCCGTTGACTCGATGATGGCGCTTGCGTCGTTCGGGAACAGCTACATCCAGAAGAACGCCCCCTGGAAACTGATCAAGGATGACCGGAGTGCAGCAGAGCAGGTCATTGCTGACTGCCTGCAGATTGTGAAAGCGCTCGTCCTCATCTTCCAGCCTGTGATGCCCGCATCGATGCAGCAGGCCTGGATGATGCTCGGCTACGACGATGATATCGCGGATCACCCGATCTCCGAGGCCACGACGCCGGTGGGGGCACGAGCTCTCTCAAAGCCCACCCCGCTCTTTGCGAAGATCGAGAAGGACCTGGTCAAAGACCTCGAAAAGACTCTCAACATGCGGGTCGAGGAGGCGGAGAAAGCCGCCAGGAGGGAGCCGACCACCGTCTCCATCGAGGATTTCGCAAACCTTGATATCAGGATAGCCAAGGTCATCTCGGCCGAGCTGATCAAGGGCTCAAAAAAACTCTACAAACTCATCGTCGACCTCGGGGACGAGAAGCGCCAGGTGGTCAGCGGCATCGCGGAGTTTTATACACCCGACGAATTGGTGGGGAAGGACGTGGTGCTGATAGCAAACCTCGCCCCGGCAAAGATCTTTGGGGTCGAGAGCAGAGGGATGGTCCTTGCTGCTGGTGATGAGGCCTCCCTCCTTATACCGCTCCGCCCGGTCGAGCCGGGGACCCGGGTCCGGTGATGAAGGGAGCAAGCTCACTTTCCGGAGATCCCCCTCAAATTATTATTCTGGATGTGATTGCCCACCACGACTCACTGCCGGGGAAAATCCGGGGTCCGGCACCCAACCCCCTCCTGTGAGGACGATCACCGAATTCAACAGAGTAGATACTTCCGAGATATGCTCATCCTGTGATCTTTCTTCCTGCCGTGAAAGCCTTCGCGATCACTCCGGAAAACCCGTAATACTCCCGTCGCATCGAGTCGTAGGCAAACGGCCGGATCTTTCTGATATCAGGCTTACCGTCCTGCCCGAGGACGCTCTCGTCCACCTTGACGTCAAGTATCTCCCCGATGAACTGGGTGTGCATCCCGATCTCGACCGTCTGGAGGAGTCGGCACTCGAGGACGATCGGGAATTCCCCGACATATGGTGCGTTCACCTGGTCGCCCTTCACCGGTGTGAGCCCGGTGGCGGCGAACTTGTCTGTATCCCGGCCTGAGACGATACCAAAGTAATCAGCTTCTTTTATGTAGTCAACCGACGGTATGCTGACCGTGAACTCGCGCTGCTCGATCAGGTTCTCGTAGGTCTGCCGGCTCTTCTGGATCGAGACCGCAACCGCCGGCGGTCGGGACGAACAGATACCACCCCATGCAACAACCATGGCGTTCGGCCGGCCATCGGAACCATACGTCCCGATGATCAGGATAGGGTGAGGATAGAGGAGTGTCCGTGGACCAATTGATCTCTTCTTCATAGGCTATCTCATCAACCCCCTGCCCGGATAAAACTTTTTGGGCGCCATGGGGTACGGCTGGATGGTGATTGGGTTCCTGTCACGCAGTACCCGTCGTTTCTTTCTTCTGGATCCGCACCGAGCGGTAAAGGAAGTACCCGACGATGGCAAACGTCGCCACCGGCGAGAGCCAGACGGGGACATGAAACCCAAAGCTGTTCGCGAGCATGATTACCCCGAGCACCAGGATGGAGTACATCGCCCCGTTCTTGAGGTAACAGTAGCTCCTGATCCGGTCGACACCCCGGATGGTCAGTTCCCTGACCACAACGGCTCCGACACCGTTTCCTATCAGGATGAGGGGGACCGAGAGGGTGAAGGCGAACGCTCCGATGACACCGTCGATCGAGAAAGTCGCGTCGAGGACTTCGAGATAGGCGATCTTTGAGAGGTCTGATATTCCGGGCTGGCTCAACCGGGCCTCCTGCACCTCGGCGTTTTGCCTGAATCCGTGAACGATGAAGAAGGCAGTTGAGCCGAGCACGGCCGCGAACCCCATCATGGCGCTAAGCTGGAGGGCGAACCAGACTATGGCGGCAAGCAGGACTGAGACCGTTGCGTAGAACCAGACGGCCTGCTGCGAGAAGAACCGTTCGCTCCGGAGCCCGAAGTTCTTGTCCTCTGCAAAGAGCCAGTGGAAGAAGAGGAAGATGAGAAACGTTCCCCCAAAGATCAGGAGTACCGGGGCTGACTCCTCGATCGCAGCCATAACTGCAGGATCACTCGAGAACGTCGCGAGCAGCGCCCCGGCGGGCCCAAGCGACGGGATCGTCGCCCAGACGATCAGCCAGGGCAGGAGCCCCCTGACCACGAAGACCGCGAAGATCAGGCCCCAGAGAAGAAACCATCTTCGGCCCTTCTCTCCCATCGTCGCGAGGACATCGGCGTTGATGATGGCGTTATCTATGCTTGAGACGGTCTCGAAGACAGAGAGACCCGCAACGGTCAGAATAATGAGCAACCAATCCATGATCGGTGATGTACTGTCTGGTGTCAGTCATATGTGAACTTACCCCGCACCTGTTGGACGGGGTTTCCTGCTTCATCCTCCTCCCCAACGTCCTCCCCAACGGGAGCGAGTCCACAGGCTCGACGGCGCGTTCCGCACCTGATGTAGTGCTAATTTATGGTTTCCCTGCATTCCAGAAATATTCAACGTTCCCACAGCAATGGCCTGGTTCTCGCCCACAACTCAAAGATAGAGTTTGTGCAGGAAATCATTGCGCTGGTTTGCTACCTTCTCATGACACCGGGCAAGTTTCTGAATTGCTTTCTTCAGATTCTTTCGTCCTTGCTGGGTTTAAAAGTATAAATAGATCTCTTTAGGTACAGTGACAAAGGGGCTCCGCTTTCATCCCCACACCTGTTGGACGGGGTCTTCCCGCTCATGCCGCCGCGAACCCCGCAAGATAAGGAGAGGAGATATCCAGTTGGTGGGGATGGGTTATGTTCATATACTATCTCCAGCATGTGTCAGTCGTCAACGGAGGTAGTGATATGGGACTTATGAAGTGCTGCCGTGAGCAAGTCGTCGCCGTCTCACCGGATACACCGGTGGTTGATGTAGCGAGGATTATGAAAGAGAAGAACGTCGGAAGTGTTATCGTCGTCAGCGGCGACAGACGGCCGCTCGGCATTCTCACCGACCGCGACCTGGTGATCCGGGTTCTGGCGCGAGAGAAGAATCCCCAGGCGGTGCGGACCGAGGAAGTCATGACCCGAGACGTGATCACGTTCCCGGACAGCATGGGGATCTACGAGGCCATCCAGAAGATGACCGACAAAGGTATTAGGAGGATGCCTGTTGTCGACGGCGCCGGGATACTGATCGGGATCGTCACGATGGATGATATGATCCATATGCTCGGCGAGGAGATGGCCCTCATAGCAAAGAACATCGAGAAGCAGAGTCCGCCCATACCCATACCCGTGTGAGTGGGCGGCATCTCTTTTTCACGGAGCGGGGTCCCCATCCCCGCCCTCTCCCTATCTGATGGCGAAGGCGATGGCCTCCCCCGACTGGTTCAGCGATCCCCTCACCGCCCGGATCATCTCCTCCCAGGTCGCTCCGGGAGCGAGCCCAAGGTCGATGTCGAGTGCGTAGACGCGGAAGAGGTAGGCTTCGCCCTCCCCGGGCTTCGGGCAGGGGCCCCGGTAACCAATGCTACCGAAGTCGTTTGTGCCCTGCACGGCAGGGAGAGGTGACTCTACCACCTCCTCGCCCGGGAATCCCTCCGGAATCAACGAGACAGGGGGAAGGTTCCAGAGGACCCACGCCACCTTCGCCGGCCCTTCTTCAGGGCTCGTCGTCGCGAGGATCGCAAGTGATTTGATATCTGGGAGGAGGCCCTCTACCTGGATAGGGGGCGACCGGTTCGACCCCTTGCAGGTGTAGATCTCCGGGAAGTCTTCGAAATCCAGTTTTACGGTAAGTTTTGGCATATTATCAGTCTCCGTCAATAGTTTCCTATCGGATCCAGAATGCAAAAAAGGTTTGTGCGGTCACCGGGAGTAGAAAGCAACGTATTCCCGAACTGGAGAACGTGCCCCCGCATGGTGGGGGCCCGCAGACCTTGAAGAGGTGACTGCTCCCCCTTCGGGGGACGGGGGCCGCGCCATCCCGGGATCCGTTGTTGTTTGTCCCCCGGGCGGCGCCCACCGGAGTCGTCACAACACGCTGCGGCGGGGTTCCTTCCGAGATCACGGATGACGTGACAGATACAGGTTCCAGATGATCCAGGCAGCGAAGCAGCACCCACGGTCAAAGGGTTTCAGCGCAAAGACCGCCATCAACCGCGTCTCTGGAGTGAGCCCCGGGATCCTCAGTCTGGAGAGAGATCGGCGTCGTCGCAGGTGTTTCGGATCGGAAACGCTGCCGAATGAAGAGAGGCGACGAGGTCACCGATTGCGGAGCTCATGCCCGGGTTCTTGCAGCAGAATGGTAAAAATTTGTGAGGAAAACGCCTCAGACCTGGTACCCAGCCCCTGATACCCCCTCGATCACCTTTCTAGGCTGTAGATCGCCATTGTCTCGCCGTAACCCGTGGCGACGGCCGCGGGCGTCTCCTCAAACTCTATCCGCCCAGCACCAGCGGGAGGTCGAGCTTCTTCCCCACGCTCCAGACCCGGATGAAGTAGCGGCGCGACCCGCCCCAACGAAATGAGACCCCGGGTAGCCGATGGTGTTTGACCATCTCAGACTTTCATGACAATCACAGACCACAGATGCAGTATCTCTTCCTGCATCATCACATAAG
>LFRN01000027.1:33023-40514 GCA_001512375.1 Candidatus Methanoculleus thermohydrogenotrophicum
ATCGCGGCGTTCACCTCGGCCTCTGAGAGATCGAGCGCGGCCATGAGGGCATGGTTCAGGAAGACTCGCCCGTCCCAGGTCACGGCGCCGAACCCGGCCTCGGGGTTCCAGGGGATCTGCACCTTCCGCACTACCGCAATCCGAAGCGGGGCTTTGATCGCCCGCGCCACCTCAAGCGCCGGCGGCACCCCCCCGGCGGGAATGGCGCAGACCACCGCATCCTCGGTCGTCTCCACCGACGAGAGGATCGCCGCCAGTCGTCTACCGGCATCGATCCGATCCTCAAAGACACCCAGCCTGTCCCGCATCGCTCTATCTTCAATGACCCGGCCCGCATCCAGCATATGTCAGGCCTCTACTGTACCGCGGTATTAACATCTTCCGGTCAGCGGTTTTGCACATCCCCGCAGAAACGATACCAATAACCCTTCAGAGATCGGATAACCAATAGAGAGAGATGATGCTCACTGGTAAGAGCCGGAGGAGACAGTAGTGACGGCAGCCGATACAGTGACGGTGTATACCGATGGCGCGTCGCGCGGAAATCCTGGAGACGCTGCCTGGGCATACGTGATCGTGCAGGGAGGATCCGTCGCCGACAGTAGTTCCGGGTACATCGGAACGGCGACCAACAACGCGGCCGAGTACCACGCCGTCATCAAGGGTCTTGAGGCCGCCCGGGCGTTCACCCGGGAGAGGCTCGAGGTCAGGTCTGATTCGGAACTGGTCGTGCGTCAGCTCACGGGTCAGTACCGCATCAGAGAAGAGCACCTGGCGGTCCTTGCAGCCGAGGTGCAGCGACTGACGCGGAACTTCGCGGAGGTCAGGTTCGAGAGTGTGCCAAGGGAGCATCCCTGTATCCAGATCGCGGATCGCCTATGCAATGAAGTGCTTGATTCAGAGGTAAGGATGAGGCGCCCATATGACCGCGATTGAGTGCATCCCCATCGGCGTCGTCAGGTCACCTTACCAGGATCGGGACGATGCCCCGCGCCAGGGTCGGCTCGCAGATACCCTCGCTGAGGTTCACATATTTGACGCCTACGTTCCCGGGCTCGAGAACATTGAGCGGAGCAGCCACCTCATCGTGCTCTACTGGCTCGACCGTGCGGAGCGGGGGCAGCTCCTGGCAAAGCCTCCCGGCGAGACCCGGGCCCGTGGAGTCTTTTCCACCCGCTCGCCAGCACGGCCGAACCCCATCGGTTTCGGGATCGTCGATCTGGTCAGGCGGGAGGGGGGCGTCCTGGTGGTCAGGGGGCTGGACGCCCTCGATGGGACGCCGGTGCTGGACATCAAGCCCTACTCCCCGGAGATCGACTGCATCCCCGAAGCGACGGGTGGCTGGCGCATCAAAAAATGAACCGCCCCCCACCCGTACCGGAGCATTTCACCCCTTTTGTGCAACTCCCACGGAGGTATGTCAGGATCAGGGAAGAGGGGCTGCCTCCAGCCTGATACCAAGGTCGCGGAGCTTCTCAGGCGTGGGGCGTCCCTCCCGGTCCCATCCACGGACGCGGTAATACTCGTCGAGGAGAGGATCGGGCTCCCAGACCCGGCCTTTTGGTGCTCCTTCGGTGAGCGGCTCCCTGAGGAGGCGCGGCGGGAGGGTATCATCGTCTCGGGTACACCCGGCCCTCAGGTTGAAGACCCGCTGCATGTTCCAGATCCGCTCGCCGATCCGGAGCACCTCATCGGCATCGATATCGTAGCCGGTGACCGTAGACGCCACAGCTCCGTAATCAGCCGCCCCGAGCGGGAACGAGGTGAAGAGGCAGGCCCCCGACGAGTCGATGAAGGCGGTGAGATCCTGGAACGTCTTTGTCAATTCTGCCTTTCCAGCATTTGAGTAGGGGTCGAGTTTCTCCGGCGACCCGAGTACTTCCGGGGCGATCATGTAGCCATAGACGTGATCGCCGCCCCTGACTGATGTGGCGTAGGCAAGACCGTGCCCCTGCAATCCCCTGGGGTCGTAGGCGGGGAGTTCCTGGCGCTTGACGCTCATGGAGAGCTCAGGGTGTCCGTATCTCCTCGCAAAGCGGAAGGAACCTTCCGCAAGTTCGTCGCCGATACCCTCACGGTAGCCGATCCGGTGGACAAGGTCGACCATCTGCTCTGCATCGCCGAACCTGATCTCTTCGTTGATGTAGCCCCTCTCCGAGAGCTCCATGGCGCAGGCGATCGTCGCCCCGGCAGAGATCGTGTCAAGCCCGAGGTCGTTTGCGAGCGCGTTAGCCTCTGAGATGGCGGCAAGGTCATCGATTCCGCAGTCAGGGCCGAACGCCCAGATCGTCTCATACTCCGGGCCTGTCATCTCTTTCCCCTTGAGATCGATCTCGCGACCACACTGGATGATACATGCCTGGCACCCCGTCTTCCCGGAGAGGATGGTGTCAGCCATCCGCTCGCCAGAGACGTTCTCAGCCGCAGGGAAGTGACCGCTCTGGAAGTTCCGGGTCGGGAGGATGTAGTTCTCGTTGATGATGTTTACAAGGACCGCTGTCCCGAACCGGGGCAATCCTTCGCCAGATATGGCGTTTTCCCTGATCTTCGCCGTGATCTCAGCCTTAAGGGTGCGGAACCGATCGCGGTCGGCGACGGTGATCCGGCCGCTCCCCCGGGCAGCGACCGCTTTTACGTTCTTTGAGCCCATCACGGCACCGACTCCCCCGCGCCCGGCGGCCCGGGAAGTCTCGTTGATGACCACAGCAAACCGGACGAGACGCTCCCCGGCGGGGCCGATACAGGCCACGCTGAGACCGGGATCGCCGATATCCTCCTGGAGCGCTGTCGTCGTCTCGCCTGTCGTCATCCCCCATAGCGCTGATGCGTCCCTGATCTCCGCATGTCCGTCGTCGATGAGGATGTAGACAGGTCTTTCGGCCCTCCCCTGGATCACAACCGCATCATACCCGGCCCGCTTCATGCTGGTGCCGAACTTCCCACCGGAGTTTGCGCTGGTCGTCGTCCCGGTCAGTGGTGATTTGGTGATGACATCGTACCGCGTCCCCATGGGAAAACCGCTACCTGCAACCGGTCCGCTGGCAAATATCAGCACGTTCTCAGGATCGAGCGGATCGATTTTCGGGTTTACCATATCCATGAGAATGCGGACCCCAAGCCCCCTGCCCCCGATGTATGCCCGCTTCCACTCTTCGGGAAACGGTACCTCCATCGTCTGCTCTCTGGCGAGATCGACATGGAGGATCTTCTCTGCATAGCCGTTCATAGAGTGACCACCATACCCCTGGAGACCACTCAGGGGTAATAAGGTTGATGGAGAGAGTGCTCTGTGTGTATAACTCCACCTCTGTGCACCCCCACCGCTATTCCTGGTGCGTCTCCGGCCAGGTTACCCCCATCACCAACATAAAAACACATTCTCACCTCGCAGAGCATCCCCACCCGGCACGCCGCCTGCACCATCTCCCCGAAGATCCGTTCGATGCTGGAGAAGAGGGCTTTGACTCTCCAATCGCATGCCATAGCCGGTGACCGGCGACCACATCTGATATCCGCTCCATCGGTTCCGGTTTTTCGCATTTGGCATGATTGGGCGAACCGTTCAATCATCGGTCGAGGCATCGATCCCGGAGTGGATCCCCAGTTCCTCAAGAGTGACTGCTCCCCCTTCTCTCGTCGGGGGCATCCCTGAGATTGCAGTCCCAATCTCATGATGTTGAACGCCGCATTCTGGTCGCGATCCATCGCGAGCCCACAGTGTGGGCAGGAGTGGACCCGGTCAGAGAGCGTCTTTGCGACGATCATGCCACATCTGGAACATTGCTGAGACGTGATTCACCGGGATTCACCAGGATCACACGAGAACCAGCCTCTTCCGCTTTGCTCTCTGTGATCGCGATGAACTGATTCCAGGCAACATCGACAATACTCTTTGCCAGATGATGGTTTTTCTGCATATTCTTGATGTTCAGATCCTCAAACACAATTGTTCCGAACCGATCTGCTGTGTTGCATAACTATCCTGGTGGTTGCCCTCCCATCACGCACCTCCAATCAGACCATCATAGCCATCATTCTGTTGTACCCGTTCACTCTCATCCGTATCTCGCGAAACATCCCCTTCAGGGAGGTCGCTCGTACTCCTTCTCCAAAGATTCGTTTCATGGCGGAGAAGACTCCTTTGACCTTCCATCGTTTCCCATAACCTGCTTCCTGTGACCACATCTGATACCCGCCTAATCGATTCCTTTCTCTAAGACGTTCAGCCCGATAAGGTGACCCGGTCGAGCGGGTCGAGGCGTCGGATCTGGTCTTGATACCGGAGGTGATCCCCCGTCGTTTGAGGATGTTGAAGATTTCATTGCGGTCATAGGCACCATCACCAGGTGCCTGGATCACCTGATGTTTCTCGCCGCAGTGGTGCTTGCCGGGCCTGGTCGAGAGCGCAGGACAAACATCCGGTCATCCTGCACTCCTCGTCGACCTCCAAGGCCGGGGATCTGGCTGGTCGCGACGTCGATTTCGCCATGCACCGTGATCCAGCCGCGCCTGACCCGCCAATTCTCCCGCATCCCCTCCTGATCCCGGTGATGATGAGGATCCCCGGTAACGAGAGATCCAGACGCTGGATCCGGTGGAAGAGGGTGCAGTCTCTCGCTTCGCCTCATGCGCGTTTCATACCAGCAAGAGATGGTCAGGAGTCTGGTTCGCGGGTGACGCTACTGATAAGACCAGGTACCGCCATCAACCTGGCATGCGGGAGAGGGTTGATGCCGGTCCTGCTATGTGCGCGACGGAGGAGAATACCATCAGGGTGACGGTCAGGGCGTTTGCCATGCTCCGGGATCTCATTCCGGCCGATAATGTTGTGGAGGTTCCCGGAGGATCGACGGTTGGCGACCTGCTCACCGTTCTCTCGGCCCGGTATCACGGGCTCGGTGATGCCCTCCTCACGCCCACTGGAGAGGTCAGGGCCTATGTTAATATCTTAAAGAACGGCAGGAACATCCATTTCAGCGGAGGTCTTGAGACGCCACTGGAGGACGGCGATACCGTCGCCCTCTTTCCCCCCGCTGCCGGGGGATAAACGCGTGCAGAAACAGCATCCCGCCAGCTGTGTGGGTTATTTTGCCATCAACTATACCTTTTTGTGACACTTGCCACCAACATATAGTAGCTCCAGATTGCCCTTATTGAAGGATACAATACCACGGAGGATACTTCTGATGGCTCAAACGAATGAACAGAGTAGTACATGTGCCGGGGACTGTGCCGGCTGCCCGTCTGCAACCAAATGCGATGATCAAAGAAACGTGAGCACCCCAAAAGGCCTTCCCCCGAAGGTCGATATCAGCGTAAAGCATGTCATCCTTGTCCTCTCCGGGAAAGGCGGGGTCGGGAAGAGCACGGTATCGGCAAACCTCGCCTACTCTCTTGCCAACCGCGGATATAGTACCGGACTCATCGACCTCGACATCCACGGCCCCAATATCCCAAAGATGCTCGGCATTGAGGGGGCCCGTCTCCAGTCCTATGATGGAAAGGTCATCGAGCCGGTCAGGGTCACCGGCAACCTTGCCGTCGTCTCGATGGCGTTCCTGCTCCCGGAGCGCAACACTCCCGTGATCTGGCGCGGCCCGATGAAGATGGCTGCCATCAGGCAGTTCCTTGAGGATGTCAACTGGGGTGACCTCGACTACCTTGTCGTCGACCTCCCGCCCGGCACCGGCGACGAGGCCCTCACCATCGCCCAGCTCGCTCCGAACATCGCGGGAGCTGTCATCGTCACCACCCCTCAGGAAGTGGCAATTCTCGACTCGAGCAAAGCGATCGAGTTTATTAAGAAACTCGAACTCCCGGTGCTCGGGATCGTGGAGAACATGAGCGGGTTTGTCTGCCCCCACTGCAAGGAAGAGATCGATATCTTCGGCAAGGGCGGCGGCGAGAAGGAGGCAAAAGAACTCGGTGTGCCCTTCCTCGGTTCCATCCCGCTCGACCCTGAGATGCGCAAGGCGGCAGATGAGGGAAGACCCTTCATCATCCGTCGTGCCGCAGGGGAGAACCCGACCTGGAAGAGCATCGATACCATCATGGAAAACCTGGTAAAACTGGTCGAGGAGTAATATGGATTACTCGAAGATTCTTGCCGGACGGGAAGATCCCCTCCCGGTATGTGCGAGGATCGTGCAGGCGCTCGAGAACATTGAGGAGTTTCCTTTCCTGCTGGAGGCCATCTATCGCGATGCGCTGGAACTCGACGACGAGGATCTCGACCGCCTGCGGTTCGGCCTCGTCCGCCTGCAGGTCTACGCCGACATCCACCGTTATGAGGACATGGAGGCAACGCAGCAGATGAAGTACGTGGCCTCCGTGCTCGAACGAGTACTCTTCGGCAGGCTCCTCCTCGAGGGCGAGGAAGTGGGCGGCAAGCAGCAGTGCTGTTGAGCCAGACGTCGGCGAAGATATTCGCCACACCTGTTTTCTGCAATAAAAAAAGATTAATATGTCGCCAGATAGCGGTTGAGTTCCCAGGGGTGCACCGCTGTCCTGTAAGACTCCCACTCGGCTTCCGTGACGCTCGTGAGGGCATTGACGACGTGGGGACCGAATGCCCTGCAGATGAGGTCGTCCGCGAGCAGGGCCTGGTGAGCTTCGTAGAGATCCCTCGGGAGCGTCTCAATTCTTGCACACTCCCGCTCCCCGGGCGTCATATGGTAGATATTCTTATCGATGCTTGGCGGGGGTTCGATCCTCTCCCGGATGCCCTCCATCCCGGCGGTGAGCATCGCGGCGAAGGTGAGGTAGGGGTTGCAGGTCGGGTCCGGGCTCCGGAGCTCGACCCGGGTGCTGTTACCGCGCGGTGTCGGGACCCGGACAAGGGCCGAGCGGTTACCGGCGCTCCAGCTGATGTAGCAGGGTGCCTCGTACCCGGGGACCAGCCGCTTGTAGGAGTTGATCGTCGGGTTTGCGACCCGGGTAATGGCCTTTGCATGTTTGAGAAGACCGCCGATGAAGTGCATGCAGGTCTCTGAGAGCTGGCGGGGAGCATCAGGGTCGTAGAACGCGTTCTTGCCGTCCTTCTCGAGCGATGCGTTGGTATGCATCCCGCTTCCGCAGATACCATAGATCGGTTTTGCCATGAACGACGCGTGCAGGCCGCGCATCAGCGCCATCGTCTTGACCGCGAACTTGAAGGTGATGACGTTATCTGCGGTGTGGAGGGCGTCGCTGTACTTGAAGTCGATCTCGTGCTGGCTCCCAGCCACCTCGTGGTGCGACGCCTCGATCTCGAACCCCATCTCGGTGAGGGCGATGATGACCTCGCGCCTGAGATCCTCTGCAAGGTCGGTCGGTGCGAGGTCAAAGTAGCCGCCGACGTCCTGGAAGAGTGTGGTTGGCTTGTCGTCGATCATCCGGAAGAGGAAGAACTCCAGTTCCGGACCGGTGTTAAAGAGGTAGCCATCCTTCGCGGCATCCTCCATGGCCACGCGGAGCACGTGGCGCGGGTCGCCCTCGAACGGCTTGCCGCTC
>LFRN01000027.1:40630-59870 GCA_001512375.1 Candidatus Methanoculleus thermohydrogenotrophicum
AGGAGGTCGGTGAACTGGAGGCGGAGGAATCGGACATTATCCTGTTGGATGCGGTCAAGCATCGCAGAAGTGACGTCGCCAGACATGTGGAAGCCTACTTCTATCCGATGGAATAAATATCTATTGTCACAAATATAATCGAGCAGAATTATAGGATACGGCAGCAGAACATTAATCTACCGAGGTTACAATGTGCGGCATATTTGGCGTAATGGATAAGAGGCGCCAGGTGATGGATGGATCTGGCATCCGGCAGGCCCTCTCCATGATGAACGAGCGCGGCAGCGGCGAGGGGGCGGGCTATGCGGCATACGGCATATACCCCGACTACCAGGACTGCTACGCGCTTCACGTCTTCTTCGACAACGCTCGCGAGAGCAAAGCGGTCGTCGATGCAACACTGGAGCAGTGGGGGACAGTCGAGCACGACGAAGCGATCCCCACCTACAACCAGCCGAACCTCCGGGCAACCAGCACCCCCTGGCGTTATTTCTTCAGGCCTGATCCCTCTCTCGCGCCCGGCAGCGCATCACCGGAGAAGGATGTCATCACGAACCTCGTGATGCAGATCAACGCAGGCTCAAACGGGGCGCAGGTCGTCTCGTCCGGGAAGAACGTCGGCGTCTTCAAGGCAGGCGGCTGGCCGGAAGACGTGGCTAACTTCTACCGGATCGAGGACTATGAGGGCTACATCTGGCTTGCTCACAACCGATATGCGACGAAAGATCCAGAGAAGTGGGAACGGCCCGACCCGTTCAACCTCCACGACTGGAGCGTCGTGGAGAACGGAAAGATCACCTCCTATGGCACTAACCGGCGCTACATCGAGAGTTTCGGCTACACTTGCTCCATGTCCACCGACAGCGAGATCATCACCTACCTAATCGACCTCCTGGTCAGGCGTCACGGTCTTGAGATCAACCTCGCCATCAGGGCGCTCGCCCCGCCTTTCTGGGAGGATATCGACCGGATGCCAAAAGCAGAAAGAGACCTGAATCGCGCCATCCGGCTCGCGTACGGGTCCGCGGCGATGAACGGACCGTTCACCGTCGTGGTAGCGAATCCCGATATGATGGTCGGGTTTACCGACCGGAGCAAACTCCGACCGATGGTTGTCGGTGAGTGCGGAGATCGTCTCTATATATCGAGCGAAGAGGCAGCGATCCGGGCTCTGGAGCCGAATGTCGAGTCGATCACCATGCCGGCTGCAGGAGAGCCGGTGATCGGGAGGGTCGCGCCATGAACAGTAACCTCGGCAGCATGCCGTTCCGTTACCGGGTCACGATCGATCGGGAGCGGTGTATGGAGTGCGAGCGGTGCATCGAGAACTGCTCCTACGGCGTATTCTGGAGGGATGGCGACCGGATCCTGATCAACTCCCGGAAGTGTACCGCATGTCACCGGTGTCTTGCCTACTGCCCCCGGGACGCCATCAGCATCGAGGAGCATCCCTGCGACTACCGGAATCACCCGGTCTGGACCCGGCAGATCAGGGAAGCGATCTATAATCAGGCCCGGACAGGCAAGATCATCCTCGCCGGGATGGGGAGCGTCGCAGATCTTCCGGTCATCTTCGACCATCTGATGCTGGACGCAAGCCAGGTCACCACACCCCCAACCGATCCGCTCCGCGAACCCGTCGAGCTCCGGACTTACCTCGGGAAGAAGCCGTCAAAACTGGATCTCCGGAGAAATTCAAGCGGGGACATTGAACTCGCCACAGAGCTCGCCCCGAACCTCATGCTCGAGACCCCGATCATGCTCGGCCACATGAGTTACGGGGCGATCAGCCTCAACGCCCAGGTCTCCATGGCCAGGGCGGCGAAGGAGACAGGTACCTATATGGGTACCGGGGAAGGTGGACTCCATGCCGGGCTCTACCCCTACCAGGACCGTATGATCGTCCAGGTGGCATCGGGCCGGTTCGGCGTGAACATCGATTACCTGGAACGCGGGGCTGCCATCGAGATCAAACTTGGTCAAGGCGCGAAACCGGGCATCGGCGGACACCTCACCGGCGAGAAGGTCAGCAAAGACGTCTCCCGCACCCGGATGATCCCGGAAGGAAGCGATGCCATCAGCCCGGCGCCGCACCATGATATCTACGGCATAGAGGACCTCTCCCAGCTCGTCAGGGCCATCAAGGAGGCAACGGAGTGGAAGAAACCGGTCTTTGTCAAGATCGCGGCCGTCAACAACACAGCCGAGAACGTGGCTGCTGTTGCCCGGTCCTCGGCGGACGCCGTTGTCATCGACGGATTCCGGGGCGGCACCGGCGCGGCACCGCGGGTCTTCCGCGACCATGTCGGCATCCCACTTGAGGTTGCGATCGCGAGCGCCGACCGTGAGCTCTGCAACCAGGGACTCAGGAACGAGGTCTCGCTCATCGCCTGCGGCGGCATCAGGGAGAGCGCGGATGTCGCAAAGGCAATCGTCCTCGGCGCGGACGCGGTCTATATCGGCACCGCGGCGCTCGTTGCAATGGGCTGCCGGGTCTGCGGAAGCTGTTATCAGGGTCTCTGTCCCTGGGGGATCGCCACCCAGCGCCCGGATCTGGTGCAGCGCCTGGACCCCGACGTGGCATCGAAGCAGGTGGCAAACCTGATCCATGCGTGGACGATGGAGATCACCGAACTCATGGGTGCGGCAGGGGTAAACAGCATCGAGAGCCTGCGGGGCAACCGCGACCGGCTCAGGGGCTATATGCTTGATGAGAACCTGCTCGATGTTCTTGATGTTAAGCCGGTGGGAGCGTGAATAATCATGACACAATTGATCACAATCGATGCAAAGGGGATGCACTACACGCCCCTGAACCGACAGATCAGGGAGGCTGTTGAAGACGGTGTCCACGAGGTTGTCGTCAAGAACGTCCTCGGGCAGCGGTTCATCGGCAATGGTCTCCGGGGAGATGCTATCATCCATGTCTACGGTGTCCCGGGCGGCGACCTCGCGATGTTTATGAGCGGGCCGACGATCATCGTCCACGGCAACGCTGACCACGCGCCCGGCAACACGATGGATGCCGGGAAGGTGGTGATCCACGGGAGCGCTGGCGATGCGGTGGCGCACAGCATGCGGGGCGGCAAGGTCTTTGTCCGCGGGGATATCGGCTACCGCGGCGGGATCCACATGAAGCAGTACGAGACGCAGCGTCCTGTTCTGGTCGTCGGGGGGTCTGCCCGGACGTTCCTCGGTGAATACATGGCAGGCGGCCTCCTGATCGTCCTCAATCTCGACGGAACCATGAAGGCACGCGAGATCGGGAGCGGGATCCACGGTGGTGAGATCATCATCCGCGGTGATGTGGACGATGCCTGCCTCGCGGCAGGGGCAAAGAAGGTGCCGCTCACTGACGAGGACCGGGAAAGGATCGTCCCGGTGATCAGAGAGTTTTCAGGTGACTTCGGGCTCGATCCAGAACCGCTGATCAATGATGACTACACCCGGATCGTTCCCGCGAGCGCAAGGCCCTTTGCAGGGAAATATACGTGGGAGTGATTGGGATGAGTACAAAGTCATTCAAGGATCTGGAGGCTGAGGTCTGGGTCATGGGTCTCTGCTCCGGATGCGGGGCGTGCGTGGCAGTCTGCCCGGCGGATGCCCTCAGGTTCGCACCGGGGAACACCGACGCTCCGGTGAACATTGGCTACTGCAAGTCCGAAAACGACAGCGTGCCCTGCGGGGCGTGCTACACGGCCTGCCCGAGGGTCGACCTGGCATCACAGGGGAAGATGCTCGGGCCGCACCAGGATATCGTTGCAGCCCGGTCGGTATTCCCGGTGGAGCGAAAGCAGAGTGGCGGCGCGGTGACAGCGATCCTTGTCAACGCCCTCGATGAGGGGCTGATCGACGCGGTCGTCACAGTAACGAGGGATCCCTGGACGATGAAGCCCTCGTCTGCGGTGATCACCACCTCGGACGCGCTTATCCAGCACGCCGGGAGCCGCTACTCCTGGTGGGTGCCGCTCCTTGCATCCCTCAAGGAGGCGGTCATCACCCGGAAGTACCGGCGAGTCGCCGTCGTGGGCGTGCCCTGTGTGGCACGGGCGACAAAGGCGATCCGGGAAAGCGACCACGAACTCCTCAGACCCTACGCGAAGGCGATCCGGATCGTGATCGGCCTCTTCTGCACGGAGACCTTCGATTACGCGAGACTGGTCGAGGGTAAACTGCAGTCGGAGCGCGGGATCGACCCCTGGGATATCCGCCACCTGGATATCAAAGGGAAACTGGACGTCTACCTCCAGGACGAGCGGCGGATATCCATTCCCCTCGCTGATCTGCAGGAGTCGGTCAGGCCCGGGTGCCGGGTCTGCACTGACTTTACTGCGGTGGAGGCGGACGTCTCGGCCGGGGCAGTCGGGTCACCTGATGGGTATACGACGCTGGTCATCAGAAACGATATCGGCAGGGGGTTCGTCGACCGGGCGATCTGGCAGGGAAAACTTGCGACCGGCGGGAGCGTCGACATCGCCTCCATCGAGCGCCTGGCAGCGAAGAAGGCAGAACAGCTGACGGAATAATCTTTTTTTTGGCGTCGCCCGGGTAGTGGACGATCGTATCAAACATCTCAGGTACAACGTTGCCTCGCGCGGAAGTGTGCGTTGCCTGCGGAGTGGAGTCTATGTCGTTCCTCCCACCGTCACCCTCCGAGCACTTCTGCGTGCAGCCGGTGTTCCGCCCACGCCGCAAATTAAGGTGAAATGGCCCAAGGATTCATAACGCTGTACGAATGATCAATTTAAATAGAGTTAGCACCAATAAACTTGCGTTGTGCAGGACCGGTCCTCTTCCACGGCTCCGGCAACCTATGTTCCCGGACTCGCGCGCCAGACTGCCGTGAGTGCCTGTGAGGCGTGGCAGCCTGATTCCCTGCGTGGAGGCTCGAATGAACCGCAATACCTGCAAAACCGCAGATAAGCACACAACCTGAGGTGAGGTAAAAATGGCACGATATTATGGATATTCTCCGAAAGGCACCGTGAAGAGTGCTGTGGAATCGTTTGAATCGAAAACCCAGGTGCGGAGCGCCGGGGGAACGCTGCTCGGGACCGTCTACGTGGATATCAGCGACGAGGAATGGGCCGTTGCCATTGCCTACGGCAGGGCACAACACCCCAAACTCAGGGGCCCGGAACCGGTCTACGAGGTCAGATACGCGCACCAGACCCGGGATGCCAGAGAGACGAAGAGGATCGACACAAGACAGGAAGAGCCGGCTATCATCGAGGTCGAACCCTTCCCGTCAGAGGACGAGTTCATAGTCTGGGCCCTGGACGAGGAGAAGGGACGGATCCACGGCATCGCCGTGTGAAGGGAGGACCGTGACCGCTCCTCCTCCCCCTGTCAGAAGCATCCGCGGCTCTTCAGCGTGGTCACTCACACTCTCTTTTCCCACAAAGTCACCCTGGTTGAGCAGATAGGAGGCTCCCGGCGGCCGGGTATCATCACTCCAGGGCATGGCATCCACCGGAAATCGTTCTGTGGAGAGACAATTATATATGTACTGAGGCAGGGTACGCCGGGCGTGTCACCTTCGGAGCGTGAGGAATATGGCACGATGGGTATGCAGCATCTGTGATTACGAGTACAATGAGGAGATGGGAGAACCCGCCATCGGCATCCCACCGGGAACGCTGTTTGAGGATCTCCCCACCGACTGGCGATGCCCTAGTTGCAGTGTGGGAAAGGAAGCGTTTGTACGGGCTGGCGAAGAGGAGGTGGAGAGGAGTGAGGAGGACTATATCTGACGGATCTGCCACAACCGTGGCCGACACGCTGGTCCCGGAAGCGGAAGCATGGGGTCACCCTGTTCTTCGGCATCCCGGGATTATCTTCGTTCCCGCTCGTGGATGCGGCCGAGAGGAGCGCAAATGCCCGATACATCGCCACCAGGCTCTACAACGCAAAGGCGGAACGGGCGAGCGTGCTCTCGCTGAACGGGCAGGTCAAAGCGCAGTACGCCGGTCCAGGCGGCATCCAGGAGATCGATCAAGATGCGTTCTTCCGGCCCATTACGGTCTTCAACAACACCGTCACTGATCCGGCAACTGCGGTCAAACTTCTCACCCGGGCGGCTGCGGAGGCGGTCGACGACGCCACACGGCCGGTAATCCTTACAAGTTTCGGGGCCATGGACGCTGCCGGAGAGACCCTCGACCTGGCAGAGAGAATCTAGGCGCCGATCGTCACCACCTTTCGGACGACGGGCATCCTCCTGACGATAACGAATGAGTTGCCGGGGTGCACGGGCAGCCCGGGACACCACACGCCCGGACGCATCCGTGAGGTGGATCACGTGATCGCCTGTGGTGCGAGTTTCTCAGACCTCACCGGGATCCTGGAAGATAAACCGGCTGTCGAGGTCGATATCGGCCCGCCTGTCGCGGCGGTCTGGGGGGACTGTGCTATACCCTCTCCCTGATCCTTGAACGGATCAGGCCGCGGGAGGATCGCAGGATCAGGCAGTGGCTCGCGGAAGGGAGGCAGGAGCGGTTTGACCAGTTTGACCAGGAGGCTGATCCGGCCCACCCCCCTACATCGTGAAAATTCTCTCCGAGGCCCTGCCCCTCTGCCAAGAGGATACGAACCCATATTTTGCTGCGTTTGCCGGGACTTGCAGTGGTGCCGTGACCCGGCCACAGAACCTCCCTGAGGCGGTCAGGAGAGCGGTGTAGACAAATAAGCCAGTTATACGCCGAGACTGACCGAAACGGTTTGGGCGAGACTCCGGCAGACACCAGACGGGCATACTGCTCCGTCTATCCGGAGTACAACTCACCTTCTGCATGGCCAGGGGGGACGGATCCAGTGCATAGGATGGGTCAGAGAAAAGTCCGCGTCCGCCACCACCAAGCTCACTCGTGGATGGGACGACAACCAGAGAGCTTTATCCGGAATACAATTGGATCTCTCTAATACTTAGTTAGCGCCGATGAGGGGTCTTCCCGCTCATGCTTCAGGAGTGGCGCAAGATAAACGCCTGAAACACAGTTTTTCGTAGATGTAGGCCAGAGGAGCGCGGTTCCTGGGACAAAAAAGAGATTAGGGTTGGTTCATTTCACAGTCTCAGCTGCCATTCGGACGTCAGCTGCCTTGACCGTTTTTCGACCTGCATGACCTGCCAGTTTGATCGCTTCTTTTGCGATCCTTGCTGCGTACTGCTCCATCAACTTTGCGAGCTCTTCATTAGCGTCAGAACTCACCCGTTCTGCGCCAGATTTCTTCACGATTCTGCCAACAGGTGCCAGAGGTATATCAGTCACGATCTCATTTCCCCCTTTTCATTGAGCTCTGTGAAATGTAATCTCAAACAGAGCTCGTTTTACAGAAGCACCATAGGTATCCTGATATAAATACTTATCTGTCTCTAGAGGGGTTGAAGTGTGAAATTCAGAACGGGAAGGGTATCAAAGTGAGGGAAAGACACGGATTATATCTGTCTGTGTAACGATGCCGATCGGTTTACCATCCTCGACAACAACGAGTCTCCCTATCTCTCGTTCCTTGAATCGTCCCACAAGCTCGTAGAGGCGGATCGACGGCGGCGCCTCCACCACATCGGTGGTCATGACGCGTGAAATGGGATCATCAAGCGTCAGCCCCTCATCCAGACCCCGGGCGATGTCACTTAACGTCACGATGCCCTTCAGGTGACTATCCTGCACCACCGGCGCTCCATGAATATGGTGCGCGTTGAAGAGACGGACCGCGTCGCGGAAGGTGGCATCCGGCGGCAGGGTCAGGAGCGGGGTGCTCATATAATGCCTGATCGTCTGTTTGGGCAGGGATATCATCTCAGACACACTGATCAGGAGCGCCTGCTGGTTCTCATCCATCCCGAAGACCTCACCGCGCACGAGGAGTTTGTTAACCGGTGTGGGCCCGATCGAGACCATGTCCCCGACCTTAAAGAGCTTCACGCTCCCGATGATTTTGACCGTCGCATGACAGAGATCAGGGTGACAGAGGGTGGTAAAATTGAGTTCAGAAACGCGGACACCTTTTACTTTCTCACCGTCACGGAGGATCTGCACCTCGGTCTGGTGTTCGAGGTCCGCCAGGTTCAACTCCGTGTATGCGCGCGCAGTCGGGCTGTACCCACCCTTGGGGCCGGGCACACCATCTACAAGCCCGAGCGCCTTTAATGCCTGCATCTGGTTACGGACGGTGCCGGGGTTGCGCTTCAGCACGCTTGCAATCTCCTCACCTTTCACAGAATGAGATGCCTGATGGTAGAGGGTTATCAGGGTTATCAGGATATCTTTTTGAATCGGGGAGAGATCCATAGCCATCAATCATACCAATTTTTGTGGACTGCCCCACACCCGTCGGTCTGGGAGCTTACCTGTTTCGTGGAAACGCTTGCATCATGGGGATATGGCGCAGTGACCTCTTCTCTAGAGGTTCAAAGGACTGTTCCATCCCCAGATCTCGCACTGGCACTTCCAGCCCTGGAAGGGAGTTATATAACAATTGATATTATACATTATAGGCATTTCGATTGCAAGGTAAGATGAACCCGGAAGGGTGGCGCCGCTTTCATCCCCGTTCCGGTTGATATGGACTTCTCACTCTTGCCCCCTTCCCCCTGCGAGTCGTATGTCAGGTTGTGCGTGCAGTGGAGTTTGAAACTATCCCGACCGTTCCGACGGCAGACGAGATACTCGACCGCAGTCTCCGCAGGGCGGCGGCCAAGAAGAGGCTCAAGACCAACGTCGATCGGGCAAACGAGGAGTTCGTGAGGGCGGTCGCGAGCGCCATCCATGATAAGTTAAAGAGCGTGGTCAGCTCGTTCCCGAGTTTCGAGCGCCTCCCCCCTTTTTATCAGGAGGTGGCCGATATTCTCGTCTCACTCGACCGGCTGAAACGATCTCTTGGGGCGGTCACCTGGGCAGCAGATCAGGTCCGGGTCATCGGCTCTGGCTATGCCCGCAGCATGCGATCAGCGACCGACACGGGCCAGCTCCGCCGCCAGGCCGTTGCCCGCATCGCCTCCATCGTCCACCAGGTGGACGACGACCTCGTATTCCTCAACGAAGCCCGTAACATCCTCAGGAAACTCCCCCATGTGAGCGAAGACGAGTTCACCGTAGTGGTGGCAGGATACCCCAACGTCGGGAAATCATCATTTATCAGGCTCGTCTCCACGGCAGAACCCGAGATCGCAGCCTATCCCTTCACCACCAAAGGGATCATCGTTGGCCACCGCGACGTCGGGAAAGGCGAACGAGTCCAGTTCATCGATACTCCTGGCGTCCTCGAGCGCCCGGCAGATGAACGTAACCCCATCGAGCGGCAGGCGGTGAGCGCTATCATCAACACAGCCGACGTTGTACTCTTCATTCTGGACGCAAGTGAACACTGTGGCTACGCGCTCGATGACCAGATCAGGCTCCAGGACGAGATACGCCGGCTCGTCGATGTCCCGGTGGTGACGGTCGCGAACAAGGCAGATCTCCAGGGGATCGAGAGTTATCCAGCGATGTCCACGCTCACCGGGGAGGGGGTGGGGGCGGTGCTTGACCTGCTGCTCAGATACAGAAAGGACACCAGCCAAGGGAGCCTGCAAGAACTGCCCCGATCAGAAACCCTGCAATAGCGCCGCCATTTAAGGGCGGGAGCCCCGCCTGTGGATTACCCTTATTGACGAAGTAGAGGAGCACGGCAAGACCCACAAGCGAGCCTGCCATCGCGCCGAGCGTCGGTGCGGAGAGGGTCCACAGAACAGCTGGGGCATCCACAAAGACATGCGACGACGCCACGAGGATGGAGGGCATGATCAGGTCACCCATACCCATGACGAACGCGCCGCGCTCCTCCCCTTCTTTGATCTCAAGCCCTTCCTTCCGGAACGAGTAGTCCATCCTCTTTGGGACCACGACCATGATCGGGGCTTTCGTCTCGAGGACACCCTCAGCGAGCGTGATCATATGTTTCGTCCGGTAGACCGATATGGCATCGTAGACGGCGAGCAGCACGAGCAGCACGATGACTGGCAGGATAGCGAGGGATACCCCGAAGATGGATGCGATACCGGCTGATATCAGCACGCCGAGGATATCGATGACGTACCACTCGGGGTAGAGGTAGAGGAGTGCAGTCGCTGCTCCAGCGGCGATGACCGTCCCGGCGGCGACGGCACCGCTGGTGCCGAGCATGAGGTGGAAGAGCGCTCCGAAGATGTAGAGGAACGTCATGAATATGGCAAAGCCGATGAGGAAGGCGATGAAGCGCCGCCTCCGCACCCGAATCAGGGCGAGCAGCACCAGGGTGAAGACGAGCAGAATCCCTATGAAAATCAGGGGATTCGCAACCGACTCAGGGTTTTCAAACGCCACAAGCCCCGCCACCTGCATGGGTGTGACGAGGATGATGGCAATGATCTGGACGGCGAGGAGCATGAGGGGCATCCCAAGAAACGGCAGCCAGTCGCGTATCTGTATCATATAATCTCCATTCACTTTAGGTAGGTTAATTAATGCATCCTCATCACTTTAAAATATGGAGATTCGCGAACTCATCGGCGACATAACTCTCACCATTGTGATGGTGGTCTCCACCGTCGTGTTGGTGATGCGGTTCTGGCAGGACCTGATCATAGTGGTTGCTGCGACGTTCATGATGCTCTCTCTTGGGGGATTGCTCATCTCCCTCGGGTTGAAGATTGTACGACTTGAGCAGAGCGTCGCGCAGCGGGAACGCACCATGCGCGTGAACATGGAAGAAATAGAGAAGGCGATGAGCGCCAAGTACGATAACACCATGAGTCATATCGAGGAGATCGTCGATGGGCTCTCCCGGCGGATGTACCGGTGAACCGCCATCTTCATGGTCTCTCACTCCCCCATGAGTAGATAGCATGGGTGTTGCTATTCGCGATATTCTGGCAGACTGTAAAGAGACATTGACATGGGGCGACCTCCCTGGCATCGCCGCGGTGGATGCCCATAACGCGCTCTACCAGTTTCTCTCGATCATCAGGCAGCCAGACGGCACCCCGCTTATGAACGGCGCGGGCCGGGTCACCTCGCATCTCTCCGGCATCCTCTTCCGGACGGTCAACTTCCTCGAGAAAGGCATCAAACCGGTCTTTGTTTTTGACGGGAAACCCCCGGAATTCAAGCAGGAGACGATCGATCAGCGGCGAGAGATCCGTGATCGGGCCAATGATGCCTGGAAGGCGGCGCTGAAAGAAGGCGATATTGAAGAAGCGTATAAGCAGGCGAGCGCGTCCACCCGGATAGACAGGTATACCATTGAGTCATCCCACGAGCTCCTCGACCTGCTCGGCATCCCCCGGGTGCAGGCGCCGAGCGAAGGCGAAGCGCAGGCAGCCTATATGGTGCGGAACGGGAGCGTCGCCTACGTGGTCTCGCAGGACTACGACTCACTCCTCTTCGGTGCCCCGGTACTGGTGCGCAACCTCACGGTCAGCGGCCGGAGGAAGGCGCGGGGCCGGACGATCACGGTGAACCCTGAGCGGATCGTTCTTTCTTCCGTCCTCGACCGCCTCGGTGTCACAAGAGAGCAGCTCATCGAGATCGGCATCCTGGTAGGGACCGACTTTAATCCCGGGATCCGGGGGGTCGGTGGCAAGACGGCCTTAAAAGTCGTGCGCAACGGCGAGTTTGAGTCCTTAATCGCCGAGAAGCAGCCTGACTTCGATCCCGGGCCGATCCGGGAGTTCTTCCAGAACCCACCGGTCACCGATGATTACACCCTCGAGTGGAGGCCGCCGGACGTCGAAGGGGTCGTGGAGATGCTCTGCGGGCGCTACGACTTCTCTGAAGAGCGGGTCAGAAACGCTCTTACCAAGGTCTCGGTGAAGGCGACGCAGAAGACGCTTGACGCCTGGTTCTGACGCGCCGCGCGGAGAGGGGGGCTCCTGCAAAAATCCTGTTTTCAGTAATCGGCGAAAGGAACGCGAAATTTTCAAATAAACCCGGCAGAATGCTCCCCCACCAAAGTCGAGGGAGCAGTCACGTAATCCAGCCGTTTGCCAACGATGCAACTGATAGGTTACCGAAATGGCAGTACGCCGTTGGAATACCTCCATGGACTCTGATGCGAGATGAAGGACACAGGAACCAGCAACCGCGTCGGTGGGGTGTCACGGCACTCTCCTCACAGCACTCCTGACCTTTACTCACGCCGTTCTTCGGGCGTCGGTGACCGCCCCCGACTTCAGCGAGGGGCATCCGGGGTAATTCATCCCGAAGATTGCAGCCCAGATCTCGGTAGATAGAGCATCGCTCTGATGTATTTCCGCGATTCACCAGAACCACACGTGAGCGTGAGAAATATCTTGCAGGCGAGAACGGCCGATACGGCGGACGGGCTGTAGCCCGCCAGTGAAATGACAGGAACTGGCCCCCCTAACCTGGTGTGCTCCAGACCGGACCACGGCAGGGATCGTTTTATGGGTAGCTGGGACTCTAGCAGGGGGCTATACCAATAGGTGATCTGAAATGAGAGAACTCTACGAAAAGATGATAAACGAGGCCATGGCTGCCCAGAGGGCGGATGTGGACACAGTAAAGGCAAGACGTGGTCAGAAGTTCGTCATCGAGGACACAAAACCCTATGTCAACGTGGCCCGGAAGATGACAGCGATCGGCGACCAGAGCCAGGCGGTCATCGATCTCCACAAAAACTCGGTGATCTCGCACTACGAGATTCTCAAGGGTCTTACAGAGACCGTCCGCCCCGAAGACGACCCCTTCGTCGAGCACTACCAGACGCCGGTTGTGCTTGAGATCCTGAAGAGCCAGGACGAGGCGTTCGCAAAAAGTGTCGACACTTTTATTCGGGCAATCGCTGATGCAGAGGCCCTGATCGGCCTTGAAGGGGTGCGACACTACGGCGGGTTCTACGGCCCCACCTGCGTCGTCGACTTTGCGTTGATGCCGGGGAGCACGAGCAATGTGGTGAACCGGGTGCTGAAGAAGACTGACATCCCGGTCGAACACAAGCGTGCCATCCTCGCCGCCAAATCATGGGGTATGAACACCTCCTACGGCTCCGGCGACGCCTTTACCCAAGCTCTCGAGGCAGGAGCCACCCCCGCCGAGGCGACAGCCCGGGAGATCGAGATCATGCAGAAGATCTACCGCGAACCGGTCGAGGCCCAGGCCGAGCTGATGGATGACGCTGGAATGACGTCATTTGATGCCCGGAAGTACATGAGCGAGTACCGGCGTCGGATAGAGGCGAGCGTCAAGGCAGCCATCGAAGACGGTGTCCACTACGGCAACATCCTGACCGTTCCCGCCTATAGTGTCGGTGACGTCTCACACCATATCGCACAGTCGACCTACAATATGTGCAAAGACGATATCGTCATGGCGGTTATTGAGGCGGTCACCGAGGTGATGGAGTCCACGCTGAGGAATTCACTCGACGCATACGAGAATTACTGGGACGTCCTCTCGCTTGCGACCGGCGCCTCGGCGGCCGCGACTGAGTACCTCCTCGAGCTCGATGCGTTCAACGCCCCCATGATCGTCGACCTGCTCACGAAGCGGTTCCACAACTACGTCCAGGTCTACCCGGACAGGGGAGCGGCGGTGGAGCTCCACAACTGTGACTTCATGGATATGATCTACCGCGGGTGGAAACTTCTTGATAAGGCACATCGGAACCGGAATGGGTCCGACGAGGAACTGGTCCCCATGGTCGGTAGGTATCCTGTCGACCTCTCACCTATCCACAGAAACGAGGTACTGATGAACCCGCAGTGGTACACCTATCCTGCATGTGCCATATCCGTCCGGTTCTCCGCATTGATGCGGCTTGCCGACTACCCCTGCCTCCTGACCAGCGAGCCTGTGACCGCGACGATGATGACAAATATCATCGCGCTCGAGAAGGAAACGGTGGCCGCTCCGGTACGGGCCTGTAAGAACTGCGCAGCGGCGACGCTGGTCGATCTGCGGCACCCATACTGCCAGTGGAAGGAAGCGATCTGAAGAGGGGGTTGCCATGAAGTGCTGCTACTGCGCCCTTGAGGGGAGAGAGAGCGAGGCGGTGGCGATCTGCATCGTCTGCGGGATGGGGCTCTGCATGGAGCATGTTGTCCGGAAGGATGTCGATGTCTGGGAGGGTGGCTACCCATTCCCCAGCAAACGTGTGAAGGCTCCGCTGCCGAGGATCCTCTGTCCCGAGTGTTATGCTGCCCTGTATGGGAAGTGAGGTACAACCTCAAAAACCCGTTTTGGAGAAATCGTACTCTGAAAGAACTGGTGAAACCATGACTGTATCTCTTGGCAAGCGATCCATCGCCGAGGCCGTCGGCACATTTATCCTGGTCTTCTTTGGAGCCGGTGCTGCAGCTGTCACGCTGATGCTGGCTGCAGGAACCACCCCGGCAACGCCCTTCAACGTAGGGATCGGGGCGCTGGGGGGCCTCGGCGACTGGCTCGCCATAGGGCTTGCCTTCGGTATTGCCATTGCCGGGTCCATCTACGCACTCGGGAGGATATCGGGCTGCCACATCAACCCGGCGGTGACGCTGGGTCTCTTTGCGACCGGGCGGTTTCCGGGTCGGGATGTGATCCCGTACCTCGTCGCGCAGTTTGTCGGTGCGGCAGCCGCAAGCCTGCTCTTTGCCTGGGCTGTCGGGCCAGACGCCGTCGCGATCGGGGGGCTGGGCGCGACAGCACCCTTCCCGGGCATCGGCTACCTGCAGGCGATCGTGATCGAGGCTATCGGGACGTTCCTTCTGATGCTTGTCATCATGGGCGCCGCCGTTGATGAACGTGCCACCCCGGGCTTTGCCGGTCTCGCGGTGGGTCTCACAGTCGCCGGAATCATCACGACGACCGGAAACCTGAGCGGCGCATCGCTAAACCCCGCCCGTACGTTCGGGCCGTACCTCGGTGACTGGCTCCTTGGCGGGCAGAACCTCTGGGGGCTCTTCCCGATCTACATCATCGGTCCCATCATCGGTGCGGTGCTCGCAGCATTCCTCTATGACTACCTCTCCGGCGATTAGGGCTCCAGGGTGATTCACCCCCCACACAATGTTGCTTCGCGCAGATGCGCTCGAGGAAGTTGGCAATCATATGGTCTTCCGCGTCTCCTCGTGGCATTCTGCGTGAAACAACCTGGAGTGCACGGAAAGTGCATGGAATCATGAGGTACCCTGAAACAGGAGCGACCATTATTACACTGCAGGTTCATTGATCTGAGCACACGATGACCTGCAGAAAGATCTATATCCAGGAGATCGCCCGGCAACTCTCGCGGTTCCTTGCGACCGGGAGTGTTGAATCCCTGATAACCTACCTGGTTGCGGAGAGCGGCCGGCCGGGCCCGTGCGCCAACCGTGACCTCATCGCGGCATTCGCCGATACTGTCAGGGAGTATGCGGCTGCCGATGAGGGCGATTGCAGAGCTCTCTGGAGCCTCTGTACCGAACTCGCCTGCGTCTCCCCCGAGGACGCACCAGCAGACAATCCTCACGAGTCCCTCCCGCTCTGCGGGGTTCTCGGCATCGCGGCGATCGGGGCCGTCACACCCGCATTTACCCAAATGGCACTCGACCAGCTGCAGGATGCCTCCTTCGACCCCCGTCAGCGGGTGAGGGAGGCGGTGGCGCTCGGGGTCCGGGACCTCCTCACAGCCAGGCAGAATGAGACCGTCGCCGGGCTGGAGGGGTGGGTTGAATCCGGGTCGTGGCTCCTCATGCGGGCGGCGGCCGCGGGTATCGCAGAGTCTGATCTCATGGCAGAGCCCAAACTGGCTGAAGCAGCGCTCCGGCTGCACCGCAAAATCCTGATCCGGGTCTATACGGCGCGGGAACGACAATCAGAGGCATTTATAGCCCTCAGGAAAGCGCTCGGGTATACCCTGGGCCGGGTCGTTGCGGCCCTGCCCGGGATTGGGTTTGAGTACCTCCGGCAACTCGCAACCCTCGATGACCAGGACGTCAGGTGGATCGTCAGGGAGAACCTGGAGAGGGATGCCCTCCGGCGGCAGTACCCGGAGACGGTGCGGCACATTCGGGCGAACCTTGTGTAGGGGCGCCTGACACAACTGCGATCAGGGCAGGGCCTGAAGCGGTTTTTCCATGATAACACCCGGTGAGACGCAGCGCAAGGCTGCAGGAATGAATGTGCCTCCCTCCCCCGGTCTCATCGGCATGCCGGTGGACCAGGAGAGGAGATCCGGTCCCAACCCTCGCCCCGGCATCCGGGAAAACCTGTGCCTGCTCCTTCTCACCTCACGATGGTTGATGCCGTCTCGTCGAAGGGGTTTGTCCGCATCGCGAGCGAGAAGAGATAGGGTAGTTTTTCTGCAGGTACCGCATGTAGCCCAGCCACTCACGTATGAGAAGGGTGTAGATACGCTCAAGGTCCCCGGCAAGGTGGGCCACATCGGTCCCTGGCAGGCCTGAGAACCCGGGTCGGCGCTGCAGTTCTTCGTTGAAGTGGAATACCGCCCTGAGGAGTTCAGTGAACGCTTCGTGCTCGAGGAGCGCAGGGTTCTCCAGCAGCCGCAGGAGGAACTCCTCCTGGGACCCGAGGAACCGTTTGATAGCCTCCAGATCGACATTCTCTATCCTGACGCGGCAGGGATGCCGCTTCAGCCGTCTTTCCACCTGCCTGAACGTCTCGTCGGTCCAGGTGTTGGTGACCACCAGCTGCGGCCGGATCTCGTCCAGGTCGGGATCGTTGTTCGAGATGTAGGTCAGGAGTTGCGTCCCGAGAGCAGAGAAGAACGTCCCGATGACCATGTTCAGTTTATCCATCCTCTGCCGCCGGTCGCGGGACTCAAGCACCTGGTGGAAGACGAGCGTTACCAGGAAGACCTCAAGCGGGAGGAACGCGATATCGCCGAGCGTATGGATCCCGATGTGGTGGATGTCACGGAATATCAGGAAGTGCAGGGCCATAGAGCGCGACCGAGAGGATGATAAGCCCTGCCCCGAAGGTGATCAGCCATCGTCGTTCGTTCATCACGCGCGACTATGTGCAACCCGGGTATCATGAAATGCACGCCCCCTCCGACCAGAGGGGGCCTCGCCGCTCAGGGCCGGGACGGTGGTGCTGCTGCTATATTGAACGCCGCGTTCACGTCGGCATGATCGGCGTAGCCACACCGCGGACAGAAGAACTCTTTGCCTCTCCGGATTCCAGGCTCACCGCACCGGTTGCAGCATCTGGATGTGAACTCCGGGTCCACGTAGACGATCCGAACCCCGGCGCTCTGCGCCCGGGCCTCGATCAGCTTCTGGAGGTGGTAGAACGACCCTTCACACCGGGAGAACATAAGAGAAGTGCCTGGCTTCTCCCGGCCCGCAAACCCGGCACCTGTGAGATCCTCGAGTTTGATGCCGCACCAGAGGCTCTGAGCCATCTTCACGATCTCTTTTGCGATCTTCTGGTTCAGGTTTCCCTGGATGTTGCGCTCGCGCTCCCTGAGCTTCCTGACCCTTTTGTACTTCGAGGTGCTGCTGTATCGTCTGTGAGGATCAGTATGCCCCTCCTCTACCAGCTCCGGCTGCCTGCCGAACATCACCACCCCTCCGCTCGCCGGGTGGGCGACGACGGCGAGGTGACCGGTGGTGTTGAGGTCTACGCCGATCCAGTTGCAGGGCTCCGGGTTATCCGCAGGAAATGGTACCACTCTCTTCATGGATCCTCTTCGCTGTGCAGAAAAAGACTGGTGGTCAGAACACCATATACCCACCGGCTGCCGTTGCTCATGCTCAGGTGCCGTAACGCCGCCATGCCTCCTCAACATGCAGCGCCTGCATCCCGAGTCTCCGGGGCGCGAAGACATCGTCTTCGTAGATGTCCCCGATGAAGAGGACGTCGGGAGGGCGAAGCCCAATCCGATCGAGGGCTGCCGCGTATACTCTCAGGTCGGGCTTCTGGTAACCGAGGTCTGATGAGAAGATGACGAACTCAAACAGGTCGTAGAGGTTAAGCACCCGCATCTCCCGCTCAGAGAAGACCCGCTGCCCGTTCGAGACGACGCCTAACCTCTTTGTGCCGAAGAGGTTGAGCAACCTCCGACTCTTCCCAATGACCCCGAGCCGCCTGAGAGACGCAGCCCGGAACGTCCGCGCCGCTTCGGCCCCGAGCCTGCCGAAATCAACCTCCCACATACCGTGTTCAGCACAGATGCCGGCAAAGACCTCCTCGACCCGGACCTCAGGATAACGCTCCCCGGTCCGGTTGGCCGCCTCCTGCACCCGCCGGAGGTAACACTCCCGTAAGGATTCGGGGGCGATCTCAACCCCCTGGTAGAGGAGCCACCGGGAGAGGCACCGGTAGGTCCTGATGTCGTGTTCATCGGTCAGGACGTCAATGAGCGTTCCGTAGCAGTCAAAGAGAACACCCGCTACCTCGGCGGGCCTGCGGCGAGACATGCCTCCGCCTCCTGGAGCAGCCAGTCGCGTTCAGGCGCCCGCCAGGGCAGCCGGGCGATCCGAGGTAGCCGAGCGCCATGAAGAACGGCAGATCGGCGGTATGGCGGCGAAACGCCACCTCGCTCTCGCTGTAGTACCAGAGGAAGTGACCGATGTGGTCCTCAGCCCGGACATTCCCCCGGCCGATGCCTTGATCTCTGCAGCGAGGATTCCGGGATCGCGGATGCGATGGGCGTGGTCCCTGACACCTTCAAAATCGATCGCCCAGGCTCCGCCGTCGTAGAGGTAGTTGCCGGGCGTGGCGTCGCCGCGGGCCATGCACCCTTCGTCCTGGCCGATCCGGGTGCTGTGCCACCACGCTCCGAGCAGGCGGTTGAACCACTCCCGCTGATGAGCCGGGAGCCTGTTCTGGTCGAGCACCTCATGGAAGTAGGCGAACTCACGCTCACGGTCACAGGAGGTCCGCGTGTTGTCGTGGAGCCGCCTGAGCAGGTGTGCAACACCGGTCAGGGGGTCGTAGAGGGAGGACCCCGCCGCGAGGAGTTCCCGTATGCTCGTGCCGGGAACGTACCCGGTTACGAGGACCAAGTGAAACCGGCTGTTCGTTGCGAGCGCGCAGGAAACCGGGATCCATCCAGACGCGCGCAGGAGCCGATCGTACTCCCTCTTCATCGCCGCATCCGCCGCGTCGTAGCGGGTGTTTGCACCCCGCGGCGCCTCGAAGAACTTGCCGATGACACTGGTCCCCGTATCGGCAAACTCGTAGCGGCAGACAACGTGCGACGCGGGCTCTATCCGGTGAACTACCCCGCCCTGAAGGGCGGGGCTTCCTGCTTCATTCTCCTCCCTATCGGGAGC
>LFRN01000199.1:0-2061 GCA_001512375.1 Candidatus Methanoculleus thermohydrogenotrophicum
ACATCAACGCGGCGATCAATATCAAGACGTTCGCCCTACAAGATCAGAATCTTGTTGGGGTATCAGGTGTGGAACGCACCGTCGAGCCTGTGGACTCGCTCCCGATGGGGAGGAGGATGATAGCCGGGAAGCCCCGCCCGAGAGCGCGGGGTAGTTCACATCAGATGAGTTACCTGAGATCTATGGTTGCGCTACGGAAAGCACGAAGCAGGAGAGTTTCTTTCCTGCGGATTACTACGGTTACACGTGATTGGCGCACTCGACACACGAGTGTAGCGACATTGCCGCATTGGCTTTCGTCAACGAGCCTATCTGCGGTATCTTCCCCGACAGTGGGGGGAAGTTGACTGGAAGAGCACCAGAACTACGTCAACCACCCCGCCCTTCAGGGCGGGGCTTGCGAACGGCTAAGCGAGACCAAACAGTAGACTATGACTGAGGAAAACCAGATTGATGAATTGATCGCCGATCTCCGCAAGGGGAGCATGGAGGCGCGCCGGGTGGCAACCGATGCGCTCGGGGCGAGCGGAGAGATGGCAATCAAACCGCTCATAGCCGCGATGATCACGGGTGACAACGACCTCAGGTGGTACGCCGCCCGTGCCCTGGTGCGGATCGGGGAGCCGGCAATCGAACCACTCCTGCAGACGATGCATACCACGGCTGACCGGGACTTCCGGCGCTACGCCATGGCTGCCCTGGCAGAGATCGGCGAGCCTGCGGTCGAACTGCTCATCGGTGTCACCGTGGAGGGCGACCTCGACCTCAAGACGCTTGCTGCCATGGCACTGGTGCGGATCGGGGAGCCAGCAATCGAACCACTCCTCCGGCTGATGCGCCACCCTGACCCGGAGATGCAGGAACTCGCCGCCCTCCTCCTCTGGAGGATGGGCGAGCCCGGTGTCGAGGCGCTCACCGGGGCGTTTAAGGCCGGCGGGTCCGGGAAGATGTAAGCCCGGACCCTCCGGACTACCTGACCATTTTTGTCTAACTATTACGCGGACGTTCGCAAAGTCCATGTACGCGTTCCCATTGTCACCCTTTGCGTGAGGTGACTCAATGCACCGCTCTTAAAAAATCCAATTTGCGAATAAATCCCGGAACGCTGCCCGCAGACAGGCTTATATCCGGGGTCAAAAACCCGGTCGCTCCGACGACAAGGCTTCTAAATGCATGGAGAACCTATACATCATGCATGGAGGTCTCACCTGCTACCGCCCGCTATTTCGAGGAACTGATGACAGGGCTTGCATCTGCCATGGAACTGGCCGCAGCAGCTCGGGCCCGGGGACTCGATCCCAGAACCGAGGTCGAGATCCCGATAGCAAGCGACCTTGCCGACCGCGTGGAGGCGCTCCTTGGCTATAAGGGGATCGCGGCCAGGATCCGGGAACTTGAGCAGGAGATGTCCCGGGAGGAGGCGGCGCTTTGCATCGGCGACGATTTTGTGGCACGGAAGTTCGGTGAGACCACGCCCGAGGAGATCCTCGATCACGCCATCAGGGCGGCGATGGCGCTCCTGACCGAGGGCGTCGTGGCCGCCCCGACGGAAGGGATCGCGAAGGTGAGTCTCGGGAAGAACAACAACGGGACTGATTACCTGAAAATCTACTACGCAGGCCCCATCCGGAGCGCCGGCGGGACAGCACAGGCTCTCTCGGTGCTGGTGGGTGATTACGTGCGCCAGGCGCTCGGGATCGGGCGCTACATCCCCCTCCCCGAAGAGGTTGAGCGCTACGTCGAGGAGATCCGGCAGTACAACAACATCGTAAGCCTGCAGTATCTCCCGAGCGAGAAGGAACTCCGGATGATCATCGAGAACTGCCCGGTCTGCATCGACGGCGAACCGACCGAGCGGGAAGAAGTGAGCGGTTACCGGAACCTGGAGCGGGTGGAGACCAACGCCGTCCGGGGCGGGATGGCGCTCGTCGTCGCCGAAGGGCTGGCGCTGAAAGCCCCAAAAATCTTGAAGAATGTCAGAAAGATGAAGATAGAGGGCTGGGACTGGATCGAGGAGCTGATCAGCGGCGGCGCTTCGGCAGAGAGCGATGATGACGATGC
>LFRN01000199.1:2088-3023 GCA_001512375.1 Candidatus Methanoculleus thermohydrogenotrophicum
AAGGAGGTTTCCGGTTGCGGCTCGGCAGGGCCCGGAACACCGGGTTTGCGGCCGCAGGCTTAAACCCGGCGACGATGCACATCCTCGGCGATTTCCTGGCGGTCGGGACCCAGATGAAGGTCGAACGTCCGGGGAAGGCAGCCGGGATCGTACCGGTGGACTCCATCCAGGGGCCGACGGTGAAACTCAGGAGCGGGGAGGTGCGCCGGGTGGACGATGCGGCCGAGGCCCGGCAGATCGTCAGCCAGATCGACGAGATCCTGGACGTCGGCGAGATCCTGGTCAATTTCGGCGAGTTCCTGGAGAACAACCACCCCCTGATGCCCCCGTGTTACTGTGAGGAGTGGTGGCGGCTTGAGGGAGGACCGCGGAGCCCGGAGAACGAACTCGAGGCTATCAAGTTTGCTCTCGCTGGGGTCCCCCTTCATCCGGATTACACCTACTTCTGGGACGACGTTGCCCCGGCAGATATCGCCCTCCTCGCCGACCGGATCTGCGCTGAGGGCAGGGTTGAGAACGGGATGCTGACGGTGCCCGATGCCCCGGAGGTGAAGGCGATCCTTGAGGAACTCCTGGTGCCCCACCACCTCTCCGGGGACAGGATCGTGATCCTCGAGTACCTGGCACTCCTCGCCTGCCTCGGATTGACGCTGCACCTCGAAAAGCGGCCGGCGTGGCAGGACGCCCCCATGGAGGACTCCCTCAACCTCGTGATGCACCTCTCCGGCTTCCTGATCCGCTCAAGAGCAGGCACCCGGATCGGCGGTCGGATGGGGCGGCCGGGGAAATCGAAACCGCGTGAGATGCGACCGCCGCCGCATTCGCTCTTCCCGCTCGGCGACGCGGGCGGTTCCCGCCGATCGTTCCAGGCGGCCTGCACCTCAAAACCCCGATCCAACATGGACGGCGGCGTGATCGAGGTAGAGGTCGGCGAG
>LFRN01000199.1:3167-5051 GCA_001512375.1 Candidatus Methanoculleus thermohydrogenotrophicum
TCCTCCGGGCGTTGCAAAACCTTTATGTCTTCAAGGACGGCACCGTCCGGTATGATATGATCGACCTTCCCCTGACTCATTTCCGGCCCGACGAGATCGGGACCCCGATCGAGAGGCTCCACGAACTCGGCTACACCCATGACATCTACGGTCAGGAACTCACCGAACCCGACCAGGTGCTGGAACTCAGGCACCAGGACATCCTGGTATCAGAGGACTGCGGCGAGTGGCTGGTGCGAGTAGCGAAGTTCATCGACGACCTCCTGGTGAAGGTCTACGGGCTTGAACCCTTCTACCAGGCGGAAAAGCCGCTCGACCTTGTGGGCCACCTCCTGATGGGGCTTGCCCCGCACACCAGCGCCGGGGTCCTCGCCCGGCTTATCGGGTTTTCGAAGGCAGCGGTCGGTTATGGCCACCCGTTCTTCCATGCGGCGAAACGGCGGAACTGTTTCGCGGGCGACACCGAGATCACCGTCTTCGACGGCCGGCGGTGGACCACGATGCCGATCAGGCGGTTCGTTGTGGAGAACTTTGATGTCTCAAAGCCCGGGCTCGACCGAATGGGGACGTTCTACTCTGACCCCAGGCAGGCCTTCTACGTCAGGAGTATCGACTCCCACGGGACGCCCAGCACAAAGAAGGTCACCTCGGTCTCGGTCCACCGGGCCCCGGCGCACCTGATCCGGTTTACGACGCGTCGGGGGAAGATCCTCACGGTCACCCCTGACCATGCGATGCTGGTCTGGGACACTGACTACCTCAGAAAGATCAGGGCGCTTGAAGTGAAGATCGGCGACCATGTCCCGACCGCGGAGGGAGGGGCTGTCATCAGCGACGAGGTCGTCGCCCGCGACGTCGTCCAGGCGCTCGATGACCGGGTCTACTGTCTATCGGTTGCAGAGAACCATACCCTGGTCGCCAACGGCATCTTCTGCGGGCAGTGCGACGGTGACGAGGACTGCGTGATGCTCCTCCTCGATGGGCTGATCAACTTCTCCCGCGCCTATCTCCCCGAGACCAGGGGCGGGACGATGGATGCGCCGCTTGTCCTGACCACCCGGATAGACCCGGCCGAGGTCGACAAGGAGTGTCTCAACATCGACGTCTGCGACCACTATTCCCTTGAGGTCTACGAGGGTTGCCTCGCCTACGCCAACCCAAAAGACCTTGACAGATACGTCGACCGGGTGGAACGGCGGATCGGGACGCCGGGCCAGGTTGAGGGGTTCTTCTTCACCCACCCGACCTCGGATATCTCGGCAGGGCCGCTCGAGTCGACCTACACGAAGCTCGGGACGATGCTTGAGAAACTGGAGGCGGAGCTCGACCTCGCCAGGAAGATCCGGGCAGTGGATACCGACGATGTTGCGGAGCGGGTCTTAAACACCCACTTCATCAGGGATCTCCAGGGGAACCTCAACGCCTTCTCAAAGCAGAAGGTGCGGTGCACGAAGTGCAACGCGAAATACCGGCGGATGCCGCTCGTCGGGAAGTGCACCCGGTGCGGGGGGAACGTCATCCCCACGGTCCACGAGGGTTCGGTGAAGAAGTATCTGGAGATGTCGCGTGACATCTGCAAGACCTACGCGGTATCTGAGTATACAAAACAGCGGGTGGAGGTGCTCTGCATGCAGATCGAGTCCACCTTCGGCGAGCCCCCGGAGCGGCAACTGGGGCTCGCGGACTTTATGTGAGAGGATGGAGACATTCTCGCCGACGGAGGTTCTCGGAGCTCTCAAAGGGCATGGTTCCATTCCGCTCGTCCCCAGACGGCCTGCCGTAGCGCCGGCGCGGGTCGGGGAGGGGGTCCCCGCATTCTGGGTGACGACGTCTGCGTCCCGGCCTGACCTGACCCTTCTCTTCTTCCACGGCGGGGGGTTTACC
>LFRN01000199.1:5179-6267 GCA_001512375.1 Candidatus Methanoculleus thermohydrogenotrophicum
GGGCTCGCGATGCCAGCAGCGGCGGTCTGCCTCTCCCCGGCGGTGGATATGCTTTTCATGGGCGAATCGGTGCTCTTTAACCAGGAGACCGACTGGCTCACGCCGGAGTACCTGACTGGAATCTTGGATGGCTACCTCGTCGACCACGATCCCTCTGACCCCCTGGCCTCGCCGCTCTACGCGGATCTTCAAGGGCTGCCGCCGCTGCTCGTGCAGGCGGGGGACGGCGAGATCCTGATCGACGGGATCGAAGCGTTTGTGAGCACGGCGGAGCTCCAAGGAGTTTCAGTCACATTTGACTGTGTGGAGGGGATGTTCCACTGCTGGCAGATCTTTGCCGCGGTCCTGCCTGAGGGTGCGGCAGCGATAGACCGGGTGGGGGTCTTTGTGAGGCGGCAGGTGCCTGAGGAGTAGACGCCATCAAGCTCATTAGTTCTCACGTTCAATAGGTACAGGCGCGAGGGTAGCCAAGCGGTCAACGGCGGTCGACTCAAGATCGACTCTCAAAGGAGTTCGCGGGTTCGAATCCCTCCCCTCGCATTTCTGGTCCGGGTTATCCTAGCCGGCGCTACACCTGGTGACTGCACCCCACGCTGAAGCGGGGTCTATCCTCTTGTTCGCTTCATAAAGCGATTCCAGGTGCTTTCAACCTATAACGGTGGTGCCTCTTCCGGGAACGCCTCCCACTGCCTCTCGATCCAGGCTTGAGTCCAGACCCGCAGGTCACCGATGGTGGCGGATCCCTGCGCGGCGCGCTTCGCCCGCAGATGATCTTCAAGTTCATCGGCCAGCCCAAAGATCAACGCTTCTGACGCTTCCTGCGACACAGGGTTTGCCGCCTGGAGGTAGGCGCTACCCAGGTCGAGGAAGTGCTTCAACTCACCCGTTGCCTCGAGGATCGTGGTAAGATCCAGCCTGACAGTACGCCCCATAAGAGGAAATTGACCCTCTGGTAGATAATCCCATCCATTTGTTTCCCGGGAGCCCCGCCCCTGCCGCAATTTTGAGATCGAAACAGGGCTGATCCCCGTCATTTCGCTGCCGGGATACTTGCCCGGTCGAATAGGAAGAGGGTGTCACCACCCTCG
>LFRN01000268.1:0-434 GCA_001512375.1 Candidatus Methanoculleus thermohydrogenotrophicum
CTCCAGGCGATCCCGAACCCCGAGATCCTGCTCTCCCCGCTCCTGACACAGGAGGCGGTGCTGTCCTCAAGGATTGAGGGGACGCGGGCGTCGCTTGAGGATGTTCTGCGGTTCGAGGCAAACCCAAAGGTAGAGATCAGCGATACGGCCCTTGCCGATATCCAGGAGATCATCAACTACCGGGAGGCACTGCGTGCTGCGGTGGATGCCCTCAAGGCCCGGCAGCTGGACGTAGCCTTGATCTGCGACCTGCACCGGATCCTGCTCACCGACAGCCGCGGCAGGGACCGGGAGCCGGGGCGTATCCGGGAGATCCAGAACTTTATCGGGCGGGATGCCTATATCGAGCATGCGATCTTCGTCCCACCGGCCCCGGAGAACGTTCCCCGGGCGCTCGCTGAGTGGGAGGAGTACCTGCAGGGCGAGGAGAAGGA
>LFRN01000268.1:656-1358 GCA_001512375.1 Candidatus Methanoculleus thermohydrogenotrophicum
TGATCCCGAAGAAGACGGCAAACCGGATCCTCCAGCAACTCCGGGAACAGGAGATCATCGCCGTCCTTGAGGAGGGAAGCGGGAGCCGTGCCACGACGTATGTCTTCCCACGCCTGATCGCCATCACCGAGGGGGAACGGTTGTGAGTATTCTGATACCAGTAAATAGATTTGTGTGTATCAAAACCCCGATCCAATACCAACAACAGAATTTGTGGGTATCAGGATACCTGCAAACCATACACCGGGGTGCGGTTGTGGGACATCTACGACCCACAATGAAATTTGTGGGTCATGAAATGGATATGGTGTCCCACAAACAGTGTTGCAGGACACCGGTGAGTCACAACGATCGGGCCGGGGTGGCGGTATGAGCGCGGGAGACGGCGTTGGGTTCAGCATCGATCCAACGACGGTGCGGGAGTGGAAGCGGTATCCGGAGTATACGGACTCGGGGGTGGCGTGGATTGGGGAGGTGCCGGAGCATTGGGAGGTGAAACGCTTTAAATACAGTGTCATCTTGAAAAGTAAGAAGATAAGTGGTCAGGAAACCGATCTCCCGTATGTCGGCCTTGAGAATATTGAGCCCTGGACAGGTCAGTTCATTCAACCAGGGGAGCCGCTGCTCTCAGATGGGCAGTCGAGGGTGGTGACACCCTCTTCCTATTCGACCGGGCAAGTATCCCGGCAGCGAAATGACGGG